>NZ_JBSWCE010000019.1:0-140687 GCF_056780015.1 Micromonospora sp. R311 | reverse complement strand
CCTTCATCTCCTGCACAGCACCGCATAAAGTCGCTCTACCTACATAAGCTCCTCCTTGCGTTCGTGGCACACCTTGTCGTTCAACCTGTCTTTCCCGCATCGCGGTAAGGACAGGCTTCTTTTGACGGTCTTGCCCACGTCCAGCAGGGCCGTCCATGATGTCCGGCCGCTCTCCAGCGCGGCGACGACCGAGTACGACAAGCGACTGACCGGGTTAACGCCAAGCTCAGAGGCGCCAGGGCAGCGGATCGGGCGGGAGGTAGCGGCAGGTGCCGCCGGTGGTGACGGTGTCGCGCAGGTGGGCGGCGAGCGCCGGGTGCCGGTCGTCGAGCTTGCGCAGTACGTCCCGGATCCGGGCGGTCACCGTCTTGCGGGCCCGCTCGGCCTCGTCGCCGAGGCGGCGGCTGCGGCCGGCCAGCCCGGCGGCGGCACGCAGTTCGGCGAGCAGCGCCGCACGCTCGGCGTCGAGGGCGGCCACCTTCGGCTCGTCGCCGCGCTCGGCGGCGCGGTCGATCTCGTCGTCGAGCCGGGCCAGGTGCCGCCGGTAGCGGGCCTTCGCCTCGTCGTCGAGCACCGGGTCGCCCCCCATCCTGCGGGCGGCGACGAGTTCCGGCCCGGCGGCCGGATCGAGCAGCTCGACCGCGGGCACGTCGACGCCGGGGCGGCTCAGCAGCAGGTGCAGGTCGTGCAGGCCCTTCGCGTCGGGCAGGTGCACCACCGTGCCGGCGTAGCCGAGCTGCCAGACCGGCCCGTCGCGGCGGAACTCGTACGCCTCGACCGGCGGCTGCTGCCCGACGGCGCCGGCGTGTGCGGGCGTCACCCCGGCGGCTGACGCTACGGCCGAGAGCTGGCCAGCAGGCGCGGGACTCGTCACGGCGGCCGAGACGCCGGCCGCGGGGTGGCCGGCGGGCGGCGACACGCCGGTCAGCGGGCCGGCCTGGGCGGGCACCGCGCCGGTCGGCGGGCCGGCAACCTGGTGCATTCCGAGGGTGGCGGCGTCGCGGGCGGTGGCGGCGCGCAGCGCGGTGGCGGCGGCCACGTCGCCGGGACGGTCGCGCCCGGTCAGCGCGTCGGCCAGCGCGGCGCGGGCCAGCACCGACCAGGGCCGGGCGCCCATCCGGTCGGCGGCGTCGCGGGCCGCGGCGAACCCGGCCACCGCGTCGTCCCAGCGCTGCTGCGCGGCGTCGACCAGGGCCAGCCAGTGGTCGACCGGGCCGCTGACGTCGCAGCCGAAGAGCGCGGCCATCCACTGCCCGCGGTGCGGCGCCAGCGCCTCGCGCGCCTCGGCGCAGCGCCGCGGGTCGCCGGTCGCGGCGGCGACCTGCGCGCGCAGCCGCAGCCACAGCGGCGACACCGCCCGGGGGTACGTCGTGCCGGCCGCCTCGATGGCGGCCGTCAGCCGGAGCGCGGTCGCGCCGTCGCCGCGCTCGGCGGCGCTGATGGCCCGGACCAGTTGCAGGTACGGGTAGTCGCCCGGGTCCAGCCCGTCGAGCAGGGTTTCGGCCTCGTCGAACCGGCCCTGCAGCAGCAGCCAGGACCAGCGCAGGTGGTGGCGCATGAAGGCGAAGTCGGAGTGCTCCCACTCGCTGAGGTCGCCCAACTCGGCGAAGAGTTCGCCGGCGCGGGTGAAGTCGCCCCGGAAGGCGGCGATGATGCCGCCGTCGATGTTCGCGGCGAACCGGTGCCGGGCGTCGCCCGTGCCGGCTTCGGTGACGAAGGTGGTGAGTTCGGTGTGGTAGCGCGGGTCGCCGAGTTCCAGCAGGGCGACCCAGCGCAGCGAGGTCGCCCAGAGCGCGGTCTCCCGGTCGTCGCTCCGGCGCGCCACCTCGCGGATCTCGGCGGTGATCGCGGCCCGGTCGGCGGCCGTGCCGAGCCCCCAGGTGGTGTCGTGCCGGGCCCACAGGCTGAAGGTGAGCGCCTCGTCGTCGTGGCCGCGCCGGGCGCGCGTCTCGGTGGCGGTGATCAGGTCGGTGACGAGGGTGCCGGCCGGGGCGGCCGGATCGGGCTCGCCGATCAGCCGCCGGTACGCCTCCCGCAGCAGGTCCTCCCGGTCGGGAGTGCCCGCGGCGCCGGCCTGGTGGTGCCGGTGGACGGTGAGGGCGACGCGGGCCAGCACCACCGGGTCGTCGACGGTGAGGGCCAGCTCGGCGGCCGCGTCCAAGAGGCGTCGGGCCTCGTCTCCGTCGCCGACGTGGTGCAGCTGTTGGCCCAGCTCGATCATGAGCTTCACGCGCTGGGTCGGGTCGGCGGCCACCTCCAGTGCCCGCCGGAAGTGGGTCAGCGACTCGTCCACGGCCAGCCGGCGGCCGGCGTCCCGGGCCGCGGCGACCAGCAGCTCGGCCGCCCGGGACGGGTCGAGCTGGTCGCCGGCGAGGTGGGCGTGCCGGGCCAGGTCGGCCGGGATCAGCCGCTCGGCGAGCGCCGCCGAGCCGTCGACCGCCCGCACCACGGCGGCGTGCCGGGCCCGCCGGTCGTCGTCGGCGAGCCCGTCGTAGAGGGTCTCCCGGACCAGGTCGTGGGCGAAGGCGAACCGACCGCCGCCGCGGGCCAGCACGAGCCGGGCGGTCACCGCCCGGTCGAGGAGCCGGTCGACCTGCGCCGCCGGTGCGCCGCCGCCGGCCGCGAGGACCTGCCGGTGGAACTCGCGGCCGAGCACGGCGGCGACGGTGAGCACCTCGACCACCGGCGCGGGCAGCTGCGCGAGCCGCCGCCGCACCGCCTCCCGTACGCCGGGGGCGATCGTGCTGACCTGGCCGTCGGCGCGCCAGAGCCGGGCGGTCTGCTCGACGAAGAACGGGTTGCCGCCGGTGCGCCGGTGCACCTCGTCGACCAGCGCGGCGTCCGGCTCGCGGCCGGCGGTGCGGGTCATCAGCGCGCCGACCTCGTCGCGGCCGAGACCGGTGAGGGTGATCGTGGTCGCCTTCGCCACCAGCGGCATCAGCAGCGGGCGCAGCGGGTGGTCGACGGCCTCCACCTCGGCGTCGCGGTAGGTGCCGACCAGCAGCAGCCGCTCGAACCAGGTGTGCTGGGCGGCGAACTGGAGCAGCCGCATCGAGGCCGGGTCGGCCCAGTGCAGGTCGTCGAGGACGACCACCACCGGGCGGCGCTGGGAGACCGCGACCAGCGCGGTGGTCACCGCGTCGTAGAGGTCGAACTCGTCCCGGTCGGCGTCGGCCGCCTCGCGCGCCTCCTGGCCGGCGCGGTCGAGCGCCTCGCCGAGCAGCGCGGCCAGGCCCGGCTCGGCGGCCTCCCGGGCCACCGCCCAGTCGTCGGGCGAGCGGCGCAGCCCGCGCAGCACCTGCACCCAGGGCCAGTAGCCGGGGGCGCTGTCGGAGTCCCAGCAGGCGGCGCCGAGCACCAGCGCGCCGCGCTCGCGTGCCTCCTTGGCGGCGGCGGTGACCAGGGTGGTCTTGCCGATGCCGGGCTCGCCGGCGACCAGCACCAGGCCGCCGTGGCTGGCGGCCGCCCGGTCGACCTCGGCGCGCAGCAGACCCGCGGGGTGCTCCCGCCCGATGACGACCTCGCCGAACCGCGGATCCATGACGCCCAGACGGTAGCCGAACCGTCGGACATCCCGCCGCTTCCCGATCCCAGACGAATAAGTTCAACCAGAAACAGGTGCTGGAACGGGCCGACCTGGACCGAGCGGCTCGACGCCCGCGAAGAGCTGCTGCGCGAGCATCCGGAGGAGCGGAGATGAGTCTGGTCGTACGCCTGGAACGCACCCTCGACCCGGCACCGCACCGGGTCTACCGGGCCTGGCTGGAGCCGGAGCTGCTGCGGCGCTGGATGGCGCCGGCCGACCTGGCGGCGGCCCGGGTCGAGGTCGACGAGCGGGTCGGCGGTCGCTACCAGGTCTGGCACACCGACGCCGGCACGGACGTGGGCGGCTTCGACTGCGAACTGGTCGAGCTGGTCCCGGACGAGCGGATCGCCTGGCGGTGGGCGTTCGTCGGCTCGGAGCGCACCGCGGGCACCACCTACGAATCCCGGCTCACCGTGACGCTGCGCCCCGCCCCCGGCGGCGGCACCGCGCTGACCCTGCTGCACGAACGGCTCGACGCGCTCGCCGAGGCGATGCCGCACGTCGCGGAGAACGTCGCGGGCGGTTGGACCTCGGCGCTGGACAAGCTCACGGCGGCGACGGCATGAGCCGGCAAGCGGCTCTTCCGCGACGAGGGATGCGGACGCTGTCGAGCTGCCCCATCTATGGGACCAACGTCCTCCGAGCCGGTCATCGGGGCAGCGCGACGGTCGGACCGCGTGAGCGCATGGGGGTCGGGCTGCGCCCCGGCCGCCGCCGTGCCGCTAGGGAGACCGGACCGCGTGCCGGTCCAGGTGGGTCATCATCGACTGGTTCGCCTCCCAGCCGTCGGGGAACTTCACCGCGACGTCGAGGTGCATCGGCTCGGTCGACGGGTGGGCGTCGAGCAGGTCGGCGATCCCATCCCGCGCCACCACGATGCACGCGTGCCGGTGGCGGGACGCCAGCACGCAGAGCCGCCCCGACTCCAGGTGGAACGTCGTGGCGTCCCGCCGCCCGGAGAGCGGGTGCAGCACGATGGTGACGTCGTACTCGCGGCCCTGGAGCCGGTTGGCGGTGTCGACGGTGATGCCCGCTCCGGCGGCGCCGAGCCGCGCGCGGACGGCGGCCACCTGGTCGCGGTGCGCCGCCCCGATCGCGATCCGGTCCGCGGTCACCGGCGTACCCGCCGGCCGGTGCTCGGAGACGGCGACCGCCTCCCGCTCCAGCAGCCGCACCGCGAGCGCCGCGCAGGCCGAGGCCGCCGCCACGTCCGCCCGGAGGGTGTGTCCCGCCGGCAGCTGGTAGAGCCCCCAGCCCGACGTCGCGGCCAGCTCGACCGCCGCGTCGACCGCGTCGCCCGGCCCGGCCCTGGTCAGCGACAACGCCCGGTCGTCCGGGCCGGTGCCGGCCCGGAACCCGGTGAAGGGGTAGAACGCCGAGGCCACCACCGGCGCCGCCGAGGCGGGCAGCCGCCAGGACACCGGCAGCCGGTGTACGGGAAGTTCCGGGTTGTGGCGCAGCAGCACCGCCACCGCGGACTGCATCGGGTCCCAGGTGAGGCCCGTCCACCGCGCGGTGTCGACCGTGGAGAACGGATCGAGCTGCCCGGGATCGCCGACGAACAGCGCCCGCGCGAACCTGCCGGCGACGCGCAGCAGGGCGTCCGAGCGCATCTGGTACGCCTCGTCGACGATCGCCCACGGCCAGGTGCCCTCGGTGACGGTGGCCCACTTGGCGGCGGTACCGATGATGACGGCCGCGGTGCCGAGGTCGGTGACCTTCGCGGCGACCCGCACCGTCTCGTGCCCCGTGACCCGATCCGACGGCCGGTAGTCGGTGGCGGAGAGCCGGCCGATCGGCAGCTCGGGCGCCTGCCGCGCCAGACGGTCGATCAGGTCGTCGACCTGCTCGTTGGTCTGCGCGACCACGATCAGTGGCTCGCCGGCGGCGGCCAGCTCGACGGCGGCGCGTACCACCAGGGTCGACTTGCCGGCCCCGGGCGGCGAGTCGACCACCACGCCGCGATGGTCGCCGGACCGCAGATCGGCCAGCACGGCCGTGATCACCTGTTCCGCTTCCACCGCGGGTGGCACCGCGAGCCCAGCCAGCACCTGCCCTCACCCCAACACGGTCGTTTCCGGAACACTATCGGCAGACCTGCCGCGCGGGGCGAACCACTCCCCACGACCGGCGCGACGGCCCCGCTATATAGAGGGGATGTGTGCACGGTTTCCCTCAGGACGCTTGCGTGGTCAGTGGGCGTCGGTGATGACGTGGGCGCAGGCGGCGCAGGCCGCGGCGCCCTGCTCGGCGAACCAGCGGCAGGTCCGCCGGATCGCACAACGGGGCAACGTGTTGTCGGAAGCTTCGGCCGTCTCCTGGTACGAGGCGACCAGGCGTTCGCCGAGGCCGCAGTGGTCGCCGGTCCAGAAGCCGCACTTGGAGGTGACGCAGGGGCCGGCGAGCCGGTAGCGGGACTCCACCGGAGTATCCGAGTCGGCCTGAGCGGCGAGCGCCACCTCTGCCGGCAGCTGCGGCGTGACGTAGGCGACCCGACCCGCCGGAGTGATCATGCCGAGGAAGACCGTGGCGTTGACCGCGGGCGTACTCGGGCACATCCGCTCCGGCGGATCCGGCCGGTGGACGGGGTCCGTCACTTCTGCATCCAGAAACCGATGTCGTTGATCTTCTGGCCGAGCTCGTCGGCGAACGGGCCGTCGATCAGCCACAGGCCGTACCACTCGGGGCGGAGCCGGAGGTTCGCGTGCCCGACGGTGAGCGGGTTGGTCAGGTTGGTGTTGACGGCGGCCAGGGCGTTCAACCCGGCCTTCTGGATCTCGCCGGCGATGCGGCTCTGCTGCTCGGTGGTCAGCTCGACGCCGTCGACCACGAACCGGAACTCGCTGCGTGCCATGTCATACCTCCGACTACTCGTACGATTCGGTCCGCAGCCCGCGCCGCAGACTGGCTCTGGTGAAGGCCGCCCACCCGGAGCGGGTGGCGGCGTCGGCCCGGTGGCCGGCGCGGACGAGCGCCCGCCCGGCGTGGTCCCGCCAGCTGGCGGCGGTGACCGCCGGAACGCCCCAGAGTTCGCGGCACGCGGCGACCGCGAACGCGACCTGGTCCGCCGAGCCGGTGAAGCCGGCCGGCTGGTCGGTCACCCGCAACCCGCCGCCGGGCTCCGGACGGACGGACGGGAAGTGGTGGTGCAGGCTCGCCGCCGTCGCCCACCAGGCGTCGTCCACCCGCTCGGCCGTGAAGCCGTCACGCAGCCGGTCGTCACGGAGGTAGCGGATGCCGTGCAGGGTGAAGGCGTCGCCGGTCGGGCCGACCCGGCCGGCCACCTCCACCGGGGTGCTCCAACTGCGGGGCGTGTTGGCCGACCAGAAGGCCAGCCAGGTGGCGAGCCGCTCGTGGAAGTCGGCCTGGAACCGGGCCGGGCCGGGCAGCCGGGCGGTGGCGATCCGGTCCCGGGTGACGAGTGGGGCGCGGGGCGGGCTGGCGCCGGCGGCGGCCTGGGCGCCGGTCACGCCGGCTACGGTGACGGCCGAGGCCACCGCGGAGCCGACCAGCAGCCCGCGCCGGGACAGCGAATGGGAAGTGGGATTCATCGTCCGCCTTTCATTGACGGCCTTTGCCCCCGGACCCTAGTGGCCGCGACAGATCACCTGAACCGCCGCGTTATCGGGAGTACGACATTGACGGCCCTGATTGGTGGCGGCGTGAATTCGTGATCTGTGCTGTCTTGATCGCTGCCGGCGGGCATCCACCCGTGGACGGAGCCGGCGAGGCGTAGCGGCCGGCGTACCGGGTACGCGCCGCCCATGGGTAGCCACAAGGAGAACAAGCACGATCCGGGCGGCGAGTCGGCGCGCGGGCGGCGCCATCCGGGCAGCGGCGCGCGAGGTCACCAGGGCTCGCCGGTGGAGCACTCGCCGAAGGCCCGCCACCTGCGCACCGCGACCGGCTCGGCGGGCACCGAAGGCGACCAGGACCGGGCCAAGGTCGAGGGCGCCGAACGGGTGCAGCGGCAGGGCACGAGCTGAGCTCTGCGGCGGCCAATTCTCAGGAGGTGATGGCGGCGTGGCCAAATTCCTACTGAAGTCGACCTACACGGTCGACGGGATCAAAGGGCTGACCACCGACGGCGGCACCAAACGCGTCGAGGTGGTCCGGAAAATGATCGAAGGCGCCGGCGGGAGCATGGAGTCGATGTACTTCGGATTCGGCGCGGACGACACCTATGTGGTGTGCGACCTGCCGGACCACAAGACCGCGGCCGCGCTGGCCATCGACATCCGCGCGAAGGGCGGGGTGGACACCCGGGTCACCCCGATCCTGACCGCGGACGAGATCGACGAGGCGACCCGGGAGCGGCTCGAATATCAGCCCCCGGGCAGATGACACCTGACCGCGGGCGCGGTTCAGGCGTACCCCAGGGCGAGCCGGCGATGCTCGGCATCGTCGGTGCGCTCGGCCAGCGCCCGCAGCTCCGTTGATGCGGTGGCCGGGTCGCGTGCGCACCAGGTGCGCATGAGGGTGGCGGCGGTGTCCGGTGGCGGTGGCGACAGCCACCTCTGCGGTCTCCTGTGCCAGTTGGTCGATGGTCGGCACGGTCACGCCCAGCTCACGCAGGTGTCCGGCGAGCAGACCGACGCCCAAGGGGGTCAGGGTGGCCGCCACGCCCTGCTCGATCGCGCCGAGCCCGGCCAACTGGTCGAGCAACCGGTCGGTGTCGTTGCCGGCGAGTTGGCGCCAGTCTTCCTCCTGCTCATCGGTACCGGGGCGAATCCCAGCCCGTCAACTGCCGCCTGGTAGGCGAGCTGCCGCAACTCCTCGATCTCCACCGGTTCCCCGGCGATGAACAGCGTCGTGGTCACGGCGAGCAGCGCATCGTCGAACCGCCACCGGAGCACCGACTCGGCCCACCCGCTGCCGCAGACCGCCTCGCCGAGCTCGAACAGCCCGGCGAAGGCCCGCCGGGAGAGCGCGAGCGGGTCGGAAAGCTCAGCCGCTGGCGGGCGGGGAAGAACAGCTCGTCCGGCGTCGAGGTGTAGACCATCCGCATGAGGGCCGACGCATATCCTCGGACGAGAGGCATCGGCAGACGCCATCCGGGAGAACAGGGCTACTCCCCGCGGCAGTTTGAGGCCGAACGTGGTCTCCGGCGGGCATGGCGTACGTGAGCCGGGGCAGGTGACCATAGTCCCCGCCGGCCCACCTCCGGACCGGAACGAGGTCAGCGGATCAGGTGGCCGATGAGGCTGTTCGCATCGCCGCTACCGAGCGCGGCGAGCACCACGGCGAGGATCAGGCCGACGATGGTGGCCGTACCGCCGAGCAGCAGCACCGCGCGCTCGACGCCGGTGGTGGCCCGGGTGAGGGCCGTGGAGAGGCGACCCGGCGGCCGGGCGTGCAGCGCGACCGCCGGCGCTCCCGCCTCGTCGAACGCGGCCACCAGGCCGGCCAGCTCGGCGAGGGGCTCGGGCCGGGCCGGGCCGACGAGCACCTGGAAGGTCAGGGCGAGCACGCGGACCAGGTCGTCCGGCGGCGCCGGCGACAGGGCCCGGTCGCTGGCGAGGAATTCGTGTACGCGGTTCGCGCTGCCCCGCAGCGCCGTCGCGAGCGGGTGCGGGGTGAAGCCGCGGCGCTGCCGGGCGTCCAGCTGCCGGGCCGCCTCGGTCAACCGTTCGGCGACCCGCACCAGCCGGTCCCGCGTGTGCCGCAGCGGGTCGGGCACACGGTCGGCCAGCCGGTCGGCCGCGTCGGAGGGCTTCGGGGCCGGTGGCGGGCCGAGGAACTCGGCGATGGCCACCACGGCGGCGCTGGCCGCGAGCCGCCGCCGCAGCAACCCGGCCGTCGCCCGGACGGCGAGCGCGGTGGGCACGAAGAACAGCAGCAGGTAACCGATCCCGACCAGCGGTGAGATGGAGAGCCCGGGCGGGCCGCCCGGCTGGTCCGGGGACGTGTCGGGCAGGCCGGCATCGAGGGCGAACAGCAGCAGCCACGGGTAGAGGAAGCCGACCACGGCCAATGGCCCGATCTGCGCGTACCCGAAGGCGTTGAGCGCGACCCGGGCGCGCCCCTCGGCGGTGGTGCCGGTCGGGAAGGCCAGCCGGGGCAGGTTTCCCCGGCGCGGCAGGTCGGGGCGGGCGACGTAGCCGAGGCCGCGGATCCAGGCGAGGACCGCGATCAGCGCGCCGATGGCCCCGGCCGCCAGGGCGGCTTCGAGGAGCGCCTCCTGGAGCTGCTCCTCGTCGCTGGGAAGCGCGAAGCTCAGCAGCAGCGGCAGCGCCGCGCCGACGCTGAAGCCGGCCCAGGGCACCACGTACAGCGGCCCGGCGTGCCGGATCGCCGACGTGATCCGCGCCGGATCGGGCCGCCGGAGCGGCAGGCGGCGCAGGGCGCCGGCCGGGCCGTAGCGGCGGACGAGGACGAACCGCCGGTTCGCCAGCACGTGCGCGTAGACGGGCCGGACGACGAAGGACGCGTACGCCGCCACGAGCATCAGCCAGATCCCGATCAGCGGAAAGATCAGGCAGACGACGGCGATTGCCCGGATGACCACGCCGCCCTTGATAGCAGTCCCACGCACCGAGGTGGACGCCGGCATGCCCCGCGAGGTGGCCGCGCCAGAAGCGTCGGGCCGCGAACGTCGCGCGACCTGATGCTTCGGATACCGAAAACCGTGACGTCAGCCGGTCGTCTCGAAGCTCAGCGCAGATCCCAGCTCAACCGATCGCCGGCGGCGTCCCGCGCGCGTTCGAGCCGGTCGGGGTCTTCCTCGATGATCGTCAGAATCTCGTAGGCGTAGCTCGACGATCCCACCGACCCGCCGGAGAAGACCTCCGAATAGAGCAGCCACAGGCCGCCTCCTGCCGCCGTGCGGCATTCGCCGGGGAGGTCCCTGCCGAGCAGCGCGAGTTCGGCCGACTGGCTCTCCGCCGACACGATGAGCAGCAGAATCTCGAGAAACTTCAGGCGAGCCGGCGGTGCGACCGTGTCCGCCAGTGCCGCCAGCGCCACGGAGACCACGGGGAGCGCGGGTTCCAGCAGCACCTCGGGGGTCATGACGTGCCCCTCGAGCACCTCGAAGCGTGCGTCGTCCTCGGTACCGGCCCGGGCCAGCGCCGACAGTTCCTCCGCGACGTGGGCCGCGCTCCCGCCGCAGCCGCACCGCAGAGCGTCCCAGTCGTACCGTGCGATCTCGAGCTCAACGATCTCCGTCGACACTGCCTCCCCGCCTCTCCTCGACACCGGTCGGCATCCTCGCACGAGCCGACCGTCGCCGGCATGACCTGCGCCGGGCACGCGCACGAGCCCTGCCGTCCTTCCCGTGGCGTTCCGTGCCGCGGCGGCGGCCCCTCCCGCGCCTCCGACTGGATGTCGGAGGGACCGGGCGGGGCCGCCCGCCGCGGCTCACCCTCTCCTGCTCGATGCGTACGTCGCTCGTCGGGTCGTCGGTCTCACCAGGACCCACCGGGGGCACCGCGGACCCCGGGTAGGAAGTTGGACCTCGGATAGTCGAGCTGGCACTTCACGCAGACGGGCATCGGCACGGCCTCCAGCGCGCCCTGGGCGCTCCTCCGGACGGTGACGGCTCCGGTGAAGAGCACCTCACTGGGGTTCCCGCCGAGCGCCAACAGGGCGTTTCCTTCGGCGCAGTACGCGGCGCACCCCGGCATCCCACCCGAGGAGGCGAGGGCCGTCTGCCCGGTCCGCGTGTTCAGCGCACCCACGTAGGTCCGGCTCGACGTGGCCGCCGTCCGGCTGAACAGCGCGAAGGCGGGAAGCCGGCGTTCCAACTGGGCGAGGCTCTCGGCCTGCGTCAGGCCGGGGGAGGGCGGCTGCACCTCGACCACGGGAGGCTTGCTGCCCCCGGTGCCCCGGGGCGACGGGACGGTGGCCGGCCGGGCCGGCGCCGGCGCCGGAGCGGCCGCCGGCGGCGCCGGGGTCGAGGTGGGCTCGGGCGCTCCCGCGTGGGGCGCGGGCGCCTGGGCCGGCGGGGCCGACGGGTTGCCGCCCTTGCCGCGGATCTTGTTCCAGCCGCCCTTGATGCCCTTGCCGATGCCGGCCGTGGCCGCCCCGACAACGCCACCGATCAGCACGTTCTTGCCGAAGTCGCCCCAGTCCCAGGAGTGTTCGCCCTGGGCCACGTCGGTGCCGTAGCCGTAGGCCGCGCTCGCCGCCCCGGCCGCCGCCCCGGCGAGGATCACGCAGCCGACGCCGGTGGAGCAGACGGCGCCCACCGCGAGGGCCACCCCCACGCCGACCGCGACCTCGCCGAGGAACTGCAGCGGGTCTTCCTTGATGTGGTCGACCACGCCGGAGGCGAAGCTCTTCACCGCGTCGAAGAACCCGTGCCCGTCGAGTTCGACGTTGGAGATCGGGTTTCCGCCGGCGAAGGCGTACCGGCTGCCGCTGAACGGGTCGATCGCCAGGGTCAGGTCGTCGAGCGCCCCGTTGTACATGTCACGGCTGAGGAAGCGGTTCAGGCCGGGGTCGTAGTTGCGGAACCCCATGTCGTACGTGCCGGACGCCTGGTCCCAGCGGTGGCCGTTGAACCGGTAGGAGTTGTAGGGCTCGGCGTCCGGGTTCTGCGCGTCGGGCTTGTCGGCACCGGTGAACCTGTTGTCGTCGTTGTCGCCGTAGGCGGTGTAGCCGTAGGTGGCCCGGGTGGTGCCGTCCTCGTGCTTGGTGATCGCCTCCACGTCACCCTTCGGGTGGTACGTGTAGTGGGAGATCTCCGTGCCGCCGTCGTCCTTCTTCTTCAGCTGGGTGAGCTTCTTGCCCCAGGCGGAGTACTCGTACGACTTGGTGACCTTGCCGGCGACCTCCTCGTACAGCACGTCGCCCGAGGTGCCCAGGTAGGTGAAGGTGGTGGTCTTCTCGCCCGTCCCGCCGGCGTTCGTGGTCTGGGAGGCGGTGCGGTCGAACGGGTCGTAGACGTACCGGGTGGTCTTCGCGGCGCTCCCGGCCCCCGAGCGGAGCTCGGCGATCCGGTCGAAGCCGTCGTAGCGGTACTTCTCGGTGACCTGCCCGCCGGTGGAGACGGTGTCCAGCCGGCCCAGCGGGTCGTAGTTGTACTTCGAGGTCAGCCCGCCCACGGCCGTGGAGGTCATCAGCCGGTTGCGGTCGTAGTTGTGGTTGGTGGTGACGTCCTTGACCGTCTGGGTGATGACGTTGCTGTTGGCGTCGTGGACGTACGACTCGACGGTGGGGTTGGCCCCGGTCTTGTCGACCCGGGCGATCCGGTCCTGCGGGTCGTAGCTGAAGGTGTAGGTGTTCTCCACGTACGCCGCGCCGTCGTCGGCGTTCATCACCCGGGCCACGTCCCGGGCGGGATCGCCGTTGGCCGTGTACTCCAGGGTGTGCTCGGCGACGACCGCGCCGCCGGCCCGCTTCTCCACCTGGTGCCGGATCGCGCCGTTCAGGTAGTAGTCGAAGTCGACGGTGTTGCCGTCCGGCTTGACCTGGTGCTCCACCTGACCCCGCGGGGTGTGCCGGTAGGTGGTGACCCGCTTGTCGGTGGCCGACGCCGAGGCGGCGTTGGTCACCGTGGTCAGCAGGTCCCGTACGTCGTACTCGAACCGCGACCAGGTGGCGTCGTGGGTGCGGGTGTCGACGTTGGCGTTCGGGTCGTAGGTGAAGGCGGTGCGGTTGCGCACGCCGCTGCCGACCCGCTCCTCCACGGTGGTCACCCGGTTGAGCCCGTCGTAGCTGGTGACGTAGCTGTCGACGCGGGCGTCCGGGCTCAGGTCGCGGACCTCGACCAGGTTGCCGTTCGGGTCGTACCGGTAGGTGAAGTTCTTCTTCTCGTTGTCGACGTCCGCGCTGTTGTCGCGGACCAGCTTGACCGCGTCGGCGACGACCGTGCCGTTCGCGTCGTCGGTCAGGGTGATCTTCTGGTTGGTGCCGGCCGCGGTGAACGCGTACCGGCCCAGCTTCACCCAGGTGCCGGCCCCGGCGGTCTGGTCGACCCGGGTGGTGGCGGAGCCGCCGGCGTGCTCGACGGTGACCGGGGCGTCCGACGCCGCCCCCGCCACCTCCGGGTACCGGACGTAGACGTCGTAGTCGCCGTCCTGCGGGATGACGAGGTCCCAGGTGAACGTGTCCGCCCCGGTGCCCGCGCCGCTGGTCCGGTAGTCGTACCCCTGGAACGTGCCGGCGGTGGCCGCCGGCCAGGCGCCGGCGCTGGCGGCGTTGTTGAAGTCGGAGTTGTCCACCAGCACGGCCTGCTGGCCGACCGGCACGCCGTCGTCGCTGCGCGCCTTGAGGTTGCCGCTGGGGTAGAAGTCCCAGCGCATCGTCCGGGACACCGACCCGCCGGCCGAGGTGAGCGTGTTCTCGGTCTGCTGGCCGAGGACGTTGTAGTCGTAGGAGGTGACGATGTCCCACGGGTCGGTGGACGACTTCGTCCAGCCGTTGTCCCAGTAGGTGTAGGTGGTGTCGTTGCGCACGGACTCCCCGCTGGAGGGGGGCGCGGACACCGTCGCCAGCCGGCCCACCGGGTCGTACTCGTAGATCGTCTTGTCCGGCTTGTGGTAGCGGGAGTCGTTCGGGTCGTAGGCGGTCCACTGCTCCTTGACCCGGTTCAGCTCGTCGTAGACGGTCTGGTAGGTGAAGTCGTCGGCGGTCGCGGTGGCGACGCCGCGCGGGGTGACCACCTTGGTGCGGTTGCCGACCTCGTCGTAGTGGTACTGCCTGGTGTTGTGGACGATGGTGCCGTTGTCGTTTCGGTACGGCACCTTCTGCTCGATCACGTCGCCGCGTTCGTTGTGGCGGACGGTCGAGCGGTTGCCCTCCTGGTCGATCGTGGCGACCGCCAGCCCGTCCTTGTCGTACTCGGTCGACCTGGTGTGGCCGGCCGCGTCGGTGACGGTGGTGATCCGGTGGTCCAGGTCGTAGCTGCGCTTCTCGGTGAAGTCGTCCGGGTCCGCGGTGGCGTTCTTCCGCGGGTCCACCACCATCGTGAGGTTGCCGACCTCGTCGTAGCTGGAGGTGATCTTGTCGCCGTTGGCGCTGGTCACCGTCACCAGCTGGTAGATCTCGTTGTAGGTGTTGGTGGTGGTGTAGTCGCCGGCGGTCGGGGTGAGGTTGCCCTTGGGCTCGGTGACCGTCAGCTGGTTGCCGACCGCGTCGTAGGTGTACGAGGTCTTCCGTTCCGGGTCGTCCGGCTCGTCCTTCGGGGCGAGGATGAACGTCACCCGGTCCGCCGGATCGAACTCGGCCACACTGACCGTGCCGTTCGGCGCGAACGCCTTCAGGATGTTGTCGTTCGCGTCGTACTCCGGCGCCGGCGTGGTGATCACGTCACCGGCGTCCTGGTCCTTGGGGACCGTGCGCTCCAACGGCCGGCCGAAGACGTCGTACGCCTGGGTGGTCTTCGTGCCCAGCGCGTCGGTGACCTGGGTGACGCGCCCCCGCGCGTCGTAGCCGAAGGTGGTGGCGTTGCCCAGGTGGTCGGTGATGGTGCGCGGGTAGCCGTTCGGGTCGAAGAGGTCGTGGTCGGTGGTGTGGCCGTTGGCGTCGGTCACCCGGGTCAGCTGGCCGGCGCTGTCGTAGTCGTAGCTGGTGGTGTAGTCCGCCGGGTCGGCCGTGGTGGTGCCGACCGGGTCGGTGACCGTCCGCAGGTTGCCCTTGGTGTCGTAGCCGAACTGCCAGGTGCGGCCCTCCGGCGAGGACTTCTCGGTCAGGTCGGCGACGTACCCGTTGAGGCTGGTCCGGTAGCTCAGCGTGGTGCCGGGCCAGCCGTTCCTGTTCGCCTCCGCCGTCTTGACGGTCAGCGGGTAGCCGGTCTTCGGGTCGTAGTCCCAGGTCTGGTAGCCGCCCTTGGCGTCGGTCAGCCGGGTGACGTTGTGGTCGCCGTCCCACTGGACCGTGACGCTCTGGTTCTTGGCGTTGGTGACCGACTCCGGCCGCCCGTAGGCGTCCAGGACGAACCGGGTGTCGTGCTGGAGCGGGTCGGTGGCGGTGGCGTGGATCTTCCCGCCCTGCGGCCCGTCCGGGTCGACGTAGTCGAAGTGCGTGACCCCGTCGATCCGGTCGGTCAGGTCCTGCAGTTTCCACTTGTTCTGCGGGTCGACCGGCGCCGTGTAGTAGCTCAGGTTCGTGTCGTGGTTGCGCGGGTCGGTGACCTTGATGAGCTTGACGTTCTTGTTGCCCTGGGTGGCGTCGTAGCGGAAACCGAAGACCTTGGGCTGCGCGGAGCCGGCGCCGTCGACCATCTTGGCCATCAGGCCCTTGCCGGTGTACGTGAAGGTGATCGTCCGGCCGGCGATGTCCGTCACCGATTTGACGTTGTCGATGATGAACGGGTTGGTCAGGTTGTCGGCGGCGACCTCCTGCCAGGTGTCGTCGTCGATGTAGCGGTAGCTGTCGCCCTTGTCGTAGTAGTCCAGCGTCAGCGTCCGCCGGCCGGTGGCGTCGGTGATGTACCGGAGGAACTTGGTCGGCTTGTTGTTGGACCTGCGCCGCTCGTAGACGAACGACATGGTGTTGCCGTTCTTGTCCACGATCGCCGACTGGAAGCCGTCCTCGTCGAAGAAGAACTGGGTCCGGTCCGGCTTGGTGAACACCCAGGCGCGGGTGGCGTCGGCCGAGCCGGTCTGCTGCAGGTACAGGTGCACGCCACGCGGGTGGGTGTAGTCACAGGTGGTCGGCGTGCAGTCCTTGACGTCCCGGCCGTGGGTGTCGAGCACCCACACGTTGGTGGTGCCGTCACCGTCGGTCAGCCGGACCTGGCTCGGCCACTTCTGGCCCGGTGGGTGGAAGGAGAGTTGCGAGCCCAGCCGTTGGATGGTGGAGGTCTGCAGCGACCAGCCGAAGCCCATCGACGACGCCGAGGTGTCCAGGCTGTTGTAGTTCATCCGGACGAACGTGTGCGGGCCGCGCGACGGGTTGCTGAAGGCGTTGTACGACCACACCGTGTTGCCGGCGTAGAGGTTGGTCATCAGGGTGCCGCCGCCGCCCGTGCTCTTGCCGGTGTAGGCGTAGAACTTCTCCAGGCCGAGCAGGTCGCTGGTCGGGTCCTCGACCCGGATCTGCTGCGGTAGCTGCGGCAGCTGGTGGGAGGCGGACTTCCAGTTGTTGGTGCTGGTGTCGTAGAGGTCCCAGGCCAGCGTGTACGCCTCGGCCTTGTTGGCCGTCCCCGAGAGGGCGGGGGCCTTCACCTGCGCGTTGACGGTGACGGTCTGACCGGCCGCGAGGTCCGCCGGGAGCGCGGTCAGCAGCTGGTTGTCGGGGCTGCCGGCGTTCGTCCCGTCGGGGTTCTTCCACCAGTAGCCCAGTCGGGTGGAGCCGGCTGGCCAGGTCTCGGCGGTGGTGTTGGTGACGGTCACCGGCACCGTCACGGTCTCGCCCGGGTTCAGCCGGGGCGGGGTGGCCGCAGCGTGGTAGGTAACGGTGGTGTCGGTGTAGCGGACGTGCAGCCGGGGTTGCACCGACGGCTCGGCGCCCTCCGCCGACACGAACGTGGCGCCCTCACCGCTGCCCGGGCAGGCCTTGTTCGGTTCCTGGGTGACCCGCACCAGGATGCCGTGGTTGGCGGCGGGATTCGCCCGCCAGGACTGCACCTGCCCGGTCAGGTCGAAGTTGACCCACACCGAGTTGAGGGTCGGGCCCAGGCCGACCACCTGGATCGGCGCGGACACCGCGTCCCCGCCGGCGTACGTCCACCGGGTGCCGGCCGTGGCGTTCAGCCAGGTGGCGGTGGCCTCGTCCCAGGCACGGGTCACCGCGTGGGTGGCGAAGTACGCCGCGTTGCCGTTGTGCAGGGTGCGCCACAGGCGTCCCTCGGCCTGGGTGATCCGCGCCGTCGGCGGGATCTGGGAGACGTCCCACTTCAGCAGCGCCCGGGTGATGCCCGCGCCGCCGGGCACGTACCCGACGCCCACCATCGGCCGCCCGTTGAGCAGGTCGTGCGGCTGGGTGTACTGGCAGGCGGTCAGCGTCGTGTCCGCCACCGTGGGCAGCATCGCGTCGACGTAGCCGGCCGGCGGCGTCTGCACCGCCACCGACCGGGACGCCGGCCGCTGCCCGTCCCTGCGGACCACGACCACCCGGTAGTACAGGGTGGTGTCGGGCGTCGCGGTGCTGTCGGCGTACGACGTGGTGCCGTCGGGCAGCGGCGCGACCAGGGTGGCCGCGGAGGGCGCGAAGTCGGCGCTGCCGCCGCGGTGCACCTGGTACTCGACCAGGTCGTCACCGGAGGCGGCGGACGGGTCGGCGTACTCCGACCAGGAGAGCTCGGCGCCGGTCGCGCGGACCGTCTGCACGTCGGCCAGGGTCACCGCCGGCAGCCCGAAGGTGAGCGTGAGCTTCGGCGCGGTCCGGGTGGTGTAGGTCGGCCATGCACCGGCCGGTGCCACCGGGAACTCGCCGGCCCAGAACATCGGCCCGCCGGCGACCTGCGCCTCGTTGGCGGCCTTGAGCATGAACCCGTGGTTCGGCCGGGTCCCGGCCGCCCACTCGCGGACCATGCTGGTCACCGGGAAGCTGGTCCAGGAGTTGGTCTGGGTCGAGTTGTAGGTGGCGGTGCCGGCCAGGTCGCCCATCGCCGCGTTGATCGAGTTCCAGGTGACCGTGGACGGCGTCCACGCCTGGGTTACGGCTCGCGCCTCCAGCGCGACCGGGGTGCTGGCGCTGGTGCCGGCCAGCACGCTGTTGTCCCAGTAGAGGGAGAGGTCGGCCGCGTCGACCGGGGTCCCGGTCGGGACCACCCCGGTCAGGTCGAACGCCATTAGGCTGCGGACCTTGCCCCACTGGTCGACGCCGACGCCGAGCCGCGGGTCGCCCTCGTAGTTGCTGGTGGCCCCGTACGAGACGATCATCGCGTCCCGGGCGGTGGAGACGTCCGGCTGCACGCTGATCGTCGGGTCCAGCACGACCGGGTACCGCCGCTCCTCGGCCGCCAGCCAACCCTGGTCCGGCTTGAGGCTGATGGTGGTGGTCGCGCCCGACCCGGTGGTGGTCAGCGCCACCTGGTCCGAGTAGGCGTGCCCGTGCGGGGAGGCGGCTTCCCGCTTGGCGTCGATCATGAACGGCTTCGGGAAGGTGAAGACCGGCCGGCCGGTGGTGTCCTTGCCGGTGGCGAAGAAGCCGACCGACCCGTCCGGCAGCGTCTGCGTGGTGAGCCCCGCCGTGCGCAGGGTGAAGTCGTAGGACGGCGCGGCGGCCGGCGCCGTCGACAGGACGATGGACTCCTTCACCCCGGTCGGGGTGACGTCGTAGACGAGGTCCGCGCCGTCCCACATCCCGGCGTACGTCACCGTGGAGCCCTTGACGGTCGGGCTGACCCGCCGGGCCGGCCCGGCCACCCCGACGGTCAGCCGGCGGTCGCCGAGCTGGACCTTGAGCAGCGCGTCGGACCGGTCGCCGAACCGGGTGGCGAAGCCGGTGCCGTCGTTGCCGTAGGAGTATCCGGCGTCCCGGACCGGCGCGACGCGGGTGTCGATGTCCCGCCACGCCCCCGAGCCGTCCCGGTAGCGCACCGGGACGCTGGAGAGCTCGGTCTGCAACCGCCCGTCATCGAGCTGGTAGACCGTCCGGGTCGCGGTGCGGTCCCGGGTGATCTCCTTGACCCGCTTGCCCGGCGGCTTGGGCTTCTCCTGGGCGATCAGGGCCGTTCGCCCCGGAGGCGCCCACCCGGGGCCGGCCCGCAGCTCGCCCTCGCGGTCCTCCGGACCGCTGCCGGTGAGCACGTCCTTCAGGCCGTTGAGGCGGTCGGCCAGCCAGGAGACCGGATTGCCGGTCCCGCCGGGCGGCCCGACCACCGACGACGCCGGCAGCAGGGACAGCACCAGCAGGCTGGCCAGCACCGCGGCGATTCCACGGCGGGAGCGGCCTGCGCCGCGTCGCCGCCTCATGGTCCGGATCAGTGAGGTCCAGAGAGTACGAACGGATTCCGACAGCGACGCGTGCATTGATCAACCCCCGATGACCAAGCTGGGCAAACGCTGCGATCGTACGGGGCTAGATCAGTACATGTAAATACTTGACTATAGCAATGTGCTATCGGTAAGTTGCGTTCCGCAATGGCACCGCTCCCAGTGCGGCGCTCTCGTCAACCTCAGCGGCCGGACGGCCCGTCCTGTTACGTGCCGCTCGCGTGGACCCGCCACGGCGACGGCCCCTTCAAGCGCCACCAGCACCGACGCGTGGCACCCTCCTCAACGGCGAGGACAGCGGTGCGCCGAGGCCTGGACGCACGGCGACCAGCTGCCGGCAGGCGGAGGCGGAAGGCTGAGGCCGCCGCCCTGCGGGCACCCGGCCGGCCGGTGGGAGCACCCCCCGCACCCACCGGCCGGTCCCGCGGCCAGTCGGTCGCGGCTAGGCGGTCGCGCAGATGGCGTACGCGGTGTTGCTCCAGTTGCCGGCGAACGCGTCCTCCTCGTACGCACCGGAGGTGGCGGAGGTCGGCGCAGTGGCCGGGCCGCCGTTCGGGCGGAAGTCGTCCACGACCGCCTCACCGGTGACGCCGTTCAGCTCGTAGCCGGCGCCAGTGAGCACCTTGCCGATCGGGCAGGTCGCGGTGACGCTGCGGAAGTCGTTCGAGTTGCTGGCGCTCACCGCGGAGTTGCGCACCAGGCCGGCGAGCGGGTTGGCGCAGATCGCGTAAGCCGTGGCGGACCAGTTGCCGGCGAACGCGTCCGCCTCGTACGCGCCCACGGTGACCGCCGTCGGCGCGGTGGCCGCGCCGCCGTTGGGCCGGAAGTCGTCGACCACGCCCTCACCGGTCACGCCGTTCAGCTCGTAGCCGGTCCCGGTCAGCACCTTCCCGACCGGGCAGGTCGCCGTGACGCTACGGAAGTCGTTCGAGTTGCTGGCGCTGGTCGCCGACACCCGCACCAGGCCGGCGACCGGGTTGGCGCAGATCGCGTACGCGGTGACGGACCAGTTGCCGGCGAACACCTCCGCCTCGTACGCGCCCACGGTGACGGCGGTCGGCGCGGTGGCCGGGCCGCCGTTTGGTCGGAAGTCGTCGACGACCGCTTCGCCGGTCGCCCCGTTGATCTCGTAGCCGGCGCCGGTCAGCACCTTGCCGACCGGGCAGGTGGCGGTGACGCTGCGGAAGTCGGTGGAGTTGCTGGCGCTGGTGGCGGAGATGCGGACGAGGCCGGGGACGGCGGCGGAGGCCGGAGCGGCCGGGACGATGACCGCGCCGGCGACGGCGACGCCGGCCATGAGGCTGAGCGCGCGGGGGCCGAACCGGCGGGGTGTTGACTGACCTGACATGTGACTCTCCTAGCTGGCGTGCCCGCGGCTTGTTCGGTGCAGCCGCGGAGCTTCGTCTATGACGCGCTCACGCTAGGTAGTCACGTGACCAGGCATTATCTCCAAACCGACTACGTCATGTAGTCGACTGATGACACCTTGGTCTGGCGGTCAGTCGTTGTCGGACGTGCGGCGCGGCTTGGGGAGCTGGCGGTTGAAGCGGGGCTTGAGAGCCAGGACCAGGGCTTCCTTCTCGCTCGCCGGGTTGTCGGTCTCCTGCCAGCGGATCTCGCACCGGCCCAGCCAGGCGGCGATGTCCGTGGCCGATGCCGGCTGGCCCTGCTTGTCGAGCAGCTGGCCGACCTGCTGGTGCAGCACCGACGATTCCCGGTTGCCGGTCAGGTGCTGACGCAGGCGGATTCGCAGGTTGCTCGTGTAGCCGACGTAGACGACCGTGCCGCGGTCGAGGACGACGTGCACTCCGGACGCGTGGGGAGCGTCGGCGGCGGTGTCCATGGTGTACGGCTGGGCGGGCGTGAAGCCGGCCAGCAAGTCGTCGTGCGTGGCGTCCGGGCATGCCCGGACGCTACCCGCGCGGGTCCTCCTCCGTGGGCCCACACGGGCCGTCGTGGTCGTCCCGGCGGCGGCAGCGGCCGGCGCCGTCGAGCCGGGCATCGCACCAGATCCGGGTACGCAGGAACTGGCGGTCCTCCTCGCTGAGGGTGGTCTCGCCGAAGTCGATGGCCGTGACGTGGCCGAGGGAGTCGCGTAGGGCGACCGCCAGGGTGACGGCTTCGTCCAGGCTAGTCAGGGTGGTGGGGAGATGGATGATCCAGCGGAGTGCGGTCATCGCGGCCACCCGCTGTTCCGGGTAGCTGGTTCCGGGTGACGGCAGGTGGTGTGGCGGGACTGCCACTGGCGTAGGGCCTGGCGGATGCGTTCGGATTCGATGTTGGCGGTGGCCAGATCGCGGTGGACACGGTTAAGTTCGTCGGCCACACGGTTGAGGTAGTCGTGCACCTGCTTCGGGTCACAGCCGCGCCAGCAGGTGTCGAAGGCCGCGGCCCGGACGAGGTGTGGGAGCAGGCGTTCTCCGGTCACGTAGATCATGCCCACTCCGTTCTCTGCTCGGTGACGCTGTCGATGGAGTCCATAGCCCTCCCCTTCCGGTTACGGCACCGAGGCGGGCGGGGGCGGTCGGTACGACTGCGCGTCCGTACCGACCGGAGCCCAGCGCCCGCCCCGGGCCTGCTTGGTTCTCCCCTACTTCTCATGCCGGCGGTCCCCTGAGTCCGTTCCTGGGGCGTGAGCGCGACCAGGCCGGGCGGGGCTGCCAGCGAAAGACTGCTGGCGTCGGAGCAGCTCGCCGGGACAGTACGGACTCGGGTTATCCGGTTGGTCCAGACTTCTTGCTGCTCCGACGAAGGACCCACCGCAGTGCCTAGCTGGGGTGTTTCCTCGTCTCCGCACTTTACCGTCATTACTGGTAAAGTCAACGTTGCCCTTGAAGTTCTCCCGGCTCCCGTGATCAGATGTGTGGGCCTAGCTGGGAGTACTTCGCATGCCCGCACCACGGAAGTTCGAGCCGCACTACCGGCGGATCATCGCCGACATCAGGGGACGCATCGCCACAGGCGAGTGGCCCCCCGGCCACAAGCTGCCGTCCACCAAGGCACTCGCCGACATGTACGACGTAGGCAGCCAATCCACCGTTCGCCAGGCCATCACGATCCTGATCGAGACCGGTGAACTGTACGGCCACCAGGGTTTAGGCGTCTTTGTTTCAGCTGACGGTGGGAACGGTTAGTAGGCACCCGGAAAGTTGGCCTCGGGGCGCTTATCCGGGCAGCAAGCGCGGTGTTCCTGCGTCAGCAACGTCGTGAGCGCAATCCGCAGCTGTGGCGAGAGACGATCGCTGCCGCGCGGAAGGTCGGTACCGCGATTGAATGTGAGGTGTGTGGGTTTGACTTCGAGCGCGCGTACGGCGACCGGGGCCGGGACTGCCATCGCATGATCCACCGTACAAAGACCTGGCTCAACCCGAGCAGCTGAAGGAGATCGTGAATGAACGCCGTTAGGGATAGTGTGCCAGGCCCGGCAGGATGACGTCGGCGACGGCGTACGGTGCGGGCCGCCATGCTTCGGGCGGCGGGGTGATCACCGCCGAGTCGGTCCAGGCGAACTCCGTAGTATCTGCCGGTACGGCCGACGCAATCTCGCGGGCGCTGACCTCGAAGATGCCGATTATGTGCGCTGGCTCGAGGCAGGGCGCGACGAAGGCCCCGTTTGTAAAGACAACCTGGGCCAACAGCCATTCGTCGTCGTGAAAACGGCTCTTGTCGTACTCGTTGCGGCTCAGGTGGAAGGTGCCGCGGCTGTTCGCGCTGCACCCCTTGACCTCAATGCGGAGCCTAGGGGGGCCGGCGAGCTCGATGTCGTAGCCGAACGCGTCGGAGATTGACGCGACATGGGTCGGGTGCCTGCCATCGGCTCGCAGCGCCGCCAGGACCACCGCCTCGGCGGCGTCGCCGATGCGTTTACGGACTTCGGCGTCGCGAGGGCCGCCCACCGCGCGGTACACATCGATGAGCATGTCGTCCAGCTCGGGATCGAGCCATTCCAGCGCGCGCAAATCGGCCGTTGGGATGTACTGGCGGGCGACCCCTTGGTGCGACACCGCGATGCGTAGCCAGGCGGGCGGGTCGGCGGTCAGCAGCACCCGGGCGATGTGGCGCAGCGTCGCGTCGTCGGCGATGCCGGCGATCCCGGCCAGCGGGGGTGCCAGCACAATGGTCTCGGCCCGCTCGGCGAGCCCGGCAGCCAGCAGGTGCTCGGCGGGTGTTGTTAGGTCGGTGGCGGCCCCGACGAAGGCACCGTGGACACGCGCGGCGCGGACCCAGTCGGCGACGTCGCGGCGCGCCGAAAGGCGAACGGCATGGCAGAGCAGTAGAACCGCGTATGCCGTGCCCCGCCTAGGCAGCATCGAGCCGTGCCTTGATATGCGACACGACAGCTTGCATATCGTCCGATACCGCCGGCTGTTCGGGCGTGCCCTCGTCCGGCTCCGGAAGAGCGACGCGCACCAAACCTCGGTCGTTCATCAGCGCGGACAGCGCGACGATTTTCTCGCGCAGCCGGGCGTTGACGGTCTCGTCGATGCTCTCCTCGCTGAGCAGCAGCGTGAAGCGGGTTGTCACGTCGTCGCCGAGCCCGAGCCGGTGGATGCGGTCTTGGCTCTGCAGGAAATGGCCGGCGTTGAAGGTTCGGTCGAGATAGATGGCGTGGTGGCACCAGTGGTGCAAGCTGACGCCCTCGCCGCACGCAGCCGGGTTCGCGAGCAGAACGTGACAGTCCGGGTCGTGTCGGAAGCGTTCCAGCTCGGCCTCGCGGGTTAGCGCCCCGGCCGGCGCGCTGTCCTGCATCGGCACTCCGCCGTGCACAATGGCCGGCTGGCAGCCATTCAGATAGGTAGCGAGCGACCGAATGTTGCGCACGAAAGTGGACCAGACGATGACTTTCTCGCCGCGGTCGCGCGCCTGCTCAGCCATCGCCTTGACGTGCTCGTATTTCCAGGGCGTTTCGTAGTCGCGGTAGCGGGTCAGCAGCTCGGCAAGCGGCTCGCTGCCGTCCAGAGCGAGCGGCGGGTGCAAGAACCCGCGCTCGTCGGCGTCGTCGGAGCCGGCGACCAGCAGCATGGGGTTGGTCGCGGCCTCCAGCAGGTACATGACGACCCGGCCGAGCCGGTCGAACTGCCGGCGGGCCGGGCGATCCACCTCAAAGTCGCCGCGGTAGCGGCCCAGCAGAGCGTCGTAAATAGCCTGCTGGATCGGGCTCATCGCCCCGGTGACCACGTCGAAGGTGGTGCCGGGCAGGCCGAGGCGCGACTTGGGCGTGCGAACGAAGTAGCGCTGGATCGCCCTGCTCGTCTCGCTCAGCACGTCGTCGTCGCGGCCAGCGCGCTCGTTGTAGGCGCTGGCCGGCAGGATCTTCTGATCCTGTCCCGGGTAGAGGAAGCGCATGAGGGCGATCAGGTCGAAGGCACCCTGGGGCGCCGGGGTGCCGGTCAAAATGTCGCGGCGCCGAGCGGCGTAGGCGAGGTCGAGCACAGCGCGGCCGTGCACGCCCTGCGCGCCTCGTTTGACCCGGTGCGCCTCGTCGAGGATGACGTGGGTTGGGCGGCGGCCAACGTACTCTCGGATGCGGTCGTAGTCGGAGGCGACGCGGTTGTAGTTGGTAAGCAGCACCTTGACATCACTGCCGATCGATGCGGTGCCGGCGTGGACGGTGATGGGCGGTGGGCGCTCGAAGCAGGCCGCGGCATCCTCCCGCCATGCTTCGAAGGCGGCGAGGGGCGCGATCACGAGGAGCTGCTCGACCTCGCCACGGGCGTGGGCGAGGGTGTAGTTCGCCAGCGCGACCGAGGTCTTACCGGCACCAGGCACGGAGAAGTCGGCGCCGTGCGGCAGCTGCTGGATCAGCGCGAGGTTTTCCAGCTGGAAGCCGCGCAGTTCGCGGCGGAAGCCGGCGGCGGCGAGTTCGGCCGCGAGCGCATCGGGGGACGTCTGCCGGGTGCCGGCGGCGACGTCCTCGCGGCGTTTCTGATCGCTGATAAGCGAGCGGATCTGCTCCTGCAGGGTCGGGCCGAGCTTGAGCTGCTCATGGAAGATCGTCCGGACCTCACGCAGCGCCGGCAGCTCGGCGAGGAACACATCGACGCGCACGTCCATGCGGTCAGCCGCGCCGCCGACGATGCCGCGGGACATGGCGGCCTGAAGGCGGGCCCAGGCACCGGCGACCGTCGGGGCCTGGCGGGTGACGACGACGAGCGGGCGACCTCGCTGGTAGAGCTCGGCGACGATCACGCCCGGCGGCCCTCGATCTCGTCCAGCAGCCCCTCGATCTCGGCGATCTTGAGGGCGAAGGCGTGCGCGTCCCACTCCGTCTGGGCCCGGGCCTTCGGGAGATCCTTGCGAATCCGCTTCAAGCCGTTGATCACCTTGTCGGCATGGAGGAGTGGGGCCTTGGCCGCCGACTGGTCCGCGGCTTCGTCCGCGGCCTCGTCGGCGACGGCGGTGATCGCGCTGCGCAGCGAGCTGAGCACCTGGCGGGCGGAGACCTTGTCGCCGTCGCCGAGCGGCAGGCTCTCATCAGGTGTCCGGGCGGCGACCAGGCCCAGCAGCTCGTTCAACGGCTGCGCGGGCGGGTCCTCGCCGAGGAGGTCGTCCAGCAGGTCGTCGGTCGGGCCGGGAACCGGGGCGGACTGGGCGGCGTCGAGCACCGGCTTGAGCGCCGGGTCGCGCTCGATCTCCCGCTGGATGAGCTCGGCCGCGTCGGCGCGTTGCAGGTGCCGCAGCTTGCGGTACTCCACGTTGGCCAAGGTGCCGAGAAAGTACGCCGACCGCACGCTGTCGGCCTCAGCCGGCGGCTTGTTCCGAATGTGCCGGGCGAGCTCAGCGAAGGCCGACTCGTTGTCGGTGAAGTCGACGTGCAGGCGCGCGCCCTTCGCCAGGTCAACCAGCTGGTGCACCTGCTGGAGCTTCTCGTGCAGGTCCCGCACCTTCGCGACGTCGCTGTGCATGCGCCGGGCGACGCGTCCGAAGTCCTTGCCCTCGCGGTCGTAGAGCTCCTCAATGAGGAACGCCTCGTTGATCCAGGAGTACTCCAGCTTGAAGTCGCGCGCGATTTGCAGCTCCGCCTCAAGGTCGACCAGCTCGTCAGGCTGGGCGTCGTCCGGCAGGACCAGGCATTGGACGTAGCGCGCCTTGAGCCAGTCGTCGTCCTGGTAGAGCGAGCGGAGGGCGGCGCTGCGCCGGTTGCCGTTGATCAGGACGCCCTCGGCGGTGATGATGGCTGGATCCTGCTGGCCGCGGTCCTTCAGGTCCTCCTTGAGCTCCTTGAAGCCCTCCTGGCCAGTGAGGATGCGGTACTGCGCGTCCTGGGCGGCCGGGCCCAGCGGGTCAGCGGTGAACAGGTCTGACTGGCCGGCCAGGTGGATCTCCCGGCGCTGTTCGGCCTGGGTGCGGTGGTTGAGCGTGGAGAAGCGCACCCAGGTGACCTCGACCTCGACCTGCGGGAGCTCCTTTTGCTCGCGTGGCCAGGCCGGAACCAGCACGTGCCGGACGGGTTTGCGGGCCTGCAACAACGCCACACGATCCTGGTCGAGCATCGGATTGGGCAAGCGGATCATCTCCTGTAAGTGGTGGAACGGCCGACGCCGAATCTAGCCGAAATGGTGGTGCGGACTTGGCCGCTCCTGCTCTGAAAACCGACGTGTCCGACGTACGCCGGTAGGGCCTGCTCGTCGATGCCGAAGAGGCTGAGCAGGATGCCGGGGAAGACGCGTTGCTGCCTGCCGTCCCAGTTCAAGTCGGTCGCCTGAGTGTCGCTATCGGGCGTGACATAGACGCAGGGCGGCGGCACCGGCTGCCCGCCGATCCGCACGGCTCGGTCCTGTTTCGGACAGAGGCGCTTGGGTGTGCCACAGAGGTGGTTATGGAAGATGACGCCGTCCACCGTCCGGTCGGCCGGGTCGAGGAAGCGCTTGCGCATGCGCTGGATGCCTTTGGCGACGTGCTCGCCGGGTTCGGCCTTCATGCTGTCGCACAGCCACCAGAGGTAGGTCTCCCGCGCCCAGTCTGGCACCGACCAGCGGATGCTGCTGTGCGTCCCATCCGGGCAGCCCTTCTGAATGATCGCTACGTTGCCGAACCCGGGGACCGCGAGCCGGTACACGGTGTGGTCGCCATACTGGGGCTTGGTGACGCTGTCCACCAGGCCCTCCTGCTGCAGCGCCTCCAGGATGTCGAGCAGGAACCGGCGGCGGCCGGCGTTGCTCGCGCTCATGCTGCCGCGCGCCGCTTCGATCGCTGCCGGCAGGGCGTCGCGGTACTCCTCGGCAGTCAACCCGTACCGGGTAAGGATGTCGGTCTCCGTGACCAGCTTCTGGATGAGGTCGTCTACCTTGTACACGACCTCCGGCAGGGGTGCCCCCGCGTGGCGGCATGGCGCAGCGTCGTCAGGTAACACCGTCTCCAGCCCTCCCCTCGTGTTCGGTCCGGTCAGTCCATTAGCAGTCGCTGGGCGATCCGCATCGGATTGCGATCCAGTTCGAACAGGTCGCCCTGCTCGATCCGGTAGCCGAGCGTATTGGTGACCCAGATCGCCACGCGCTCGTGACGCTCTGTGCGTAGCTCCGGCTCGGGGCGCCATAGCGGGTGCCGTAGAACGACGGCCTTGCGGTTGCCTGAGTGGGCAAGCACCGCGATCCCCTCGACCTCGTGGTACTGGATGCCCACCGGGGTGAAGGAGCTCATAAAGCCGGCGACCAGCGGTCCGGTGCGGCTCAGCCAGCGTTCCCAGTTGACCGGCCGGCCCAGTCCCAGCTCGGCCATGTCCAGGGCCAGCCGCCAGTCCAGGGCACCATGGATGCGCTGGTTGTCGAAGGAGCGCAGGCAATCAGGGCACGAGGCGGTGCATTCCTCGGCGTGGCGCCGGCCGCGCCACATCGCGCCCAGGTCGTCGAGGGCGCTTTCCAGCACCTTGGCGAAGAACTGAGGGTCGCCGAGCAGGGTGGCGTACCCGGCGCCGTTCTCGAGTGTGTCGGCCAGGAACACTCGGTGCACCTGGTCGTCGCCGATCCGGGCAGGATGCAAGCCCGCCGACAGCTCGTTCGGATCGATATCCAACTCGGCCTGCACGCCGCGGCGCAGCACCTCGGCGAACGACCACATCGCCGGCAGGCCGGCGGGCAGCACGGTCGCGTCGGTCGGCACCACGCCGCCCGGAATGTCCAGATTGTCGGCGGTCACGACCAGCACGTCGGTCTTGCGGACCTCGCCAATTGCGGCGTCGATGCGGTGGCCCTGGGTATTAGGCAGCTTGACGTCGTTGCCGTAGAGCGAGCTGTCCCGGACGACAACCGAGCGGCCGGCCGCCTCCTCCATCGCGAACAGCCGGCCTAGGTTGTCGTTGACGCGCAGGATGTCGGCCAGCTCGTACACGTCGACGCGTAAACCCTCGACCGTCCCGGAGCGGTTAGGTTTCGAGGCGACGCCCAGCTCGGGGAAGCCCATGACGGCCACTGTCTCGCCGTCGACGTCGTAGTCGCGGGCCTGGTAGTCGGTGCGGAACCCGAGCGGCTGGAACATCACGAACGTGGTGAGCTCGCCCTGGCAGGCTGGGCACGCTCCGGTGTCCACACCGACCGACGTACGGCCGCAACGCTGGCACTTGGTGATGTCGATGGGATTGCCCAGCGGATCGACGGGCAGCACCCGTGGGCCCTTGACCTCGTACGCGGCGAAGCCCACAACCGTGTGGATTTCGCCGTCGCGGACGACCTCCGCGCCGGGCACGAAGCTGGCCACCGCCATGTCCAGGGACCTGTCGGACACAACCAGGTCGTTGAGGTCGCGCTTATCCCTCGGGTAGTCCTTGTAAAGGTTCCGGACGCGGGTGGGGAAGCCGAACATCGGCAGGACACCGGCGTTGGCGAGCACCTCGCTCAGTTCGTTCTGCTGGTAAAACGGGTTGCTGAGGGCGGTGTCGATGTCGGCGACGAATTCGTGGCGAGCCCAGCGTTCCAGCTCCGCTCGCTCCCCCGCCGTCGTGCCGGTGCGCACCGTCAGCGCGGCGATGACCTCCGGCACGTCGGGCGCTTGGTCGAGCCACAGCTCGATCTGCGGCCGATAGGTGTCGGCCCATTGGTCGCGGACTCCGAAGATGCCGTGGATGCTTTCGCGGGTGCGGGTCGGCTTGGGCAGGCACACTGCGAAGGCTCGTCGCAGCAGCTCGGCCGCCACCACGCGGCGGGCGATGCGGGTCCGTTCCAGGTCGAGGAACGGCTGCGGCGGGATATCTCCAGTCATCCGCTCGGTGGCGTTGAAGTAGTAGTCGTCGTGGGTGCGGGAGCGGGCGACGGTGAGGGCGTAGGAGTACGGCTGCCCCTGACGTCCGGCCCGGCCGACGCGCTGCTGGTAGTTGAACCGCTGCGGCGGCACGTTGGCCATCACCGTCGAGCGCAGCGAGCCGATGTCGACGCCGACCTCCATCGTGGTCGTCACGCTGAGCACGTCCAGCGGCGTCGTCAGCGGGTTCTCCAGCGGCTCCTTGAGCAGCGCGTCCTTAAACCAACGTTGGCGCTGCCGTTGGACCGCTAGGGGCTTGGTCTGGCCGGTCAGCTCGGCGACGGCCATCCGGCGCGGCTCCAGCTCGGCGAGCCAAGCGTAGTAGTCCTGCTCCTGGTCGCCGGCCTCGCGCCGCTCCAGGTCGGGGTGGTGGCAGCCGCGGGCGGCGCACACTCCGGCCGAGGCGTGCAGGTGCCGGTAGCTGCACCGGCGGCAGACCCAGACCGCCGACCCAGCTTTGGTCAGCAAGAACGGCGCTTCCACACTGTCGACGCGCAGCCCCCATTCCGGGGCCACCCGCCCGCCGATCTCGCGTGTAACCCAGGTCTCCAGCACGCCCGAACCGGCCAGCCCGTGCCGTTCGGCGGCCGCCTTCAGGTAGCCCTTCACCGCGGCCGGGATGTCGAACGCGGGCGAGAAGTACCTGTTGCCGGCGTAGCGTCCCTGGATGCCGAGGATCCGAATCACCGAGCGGAGGATCTGCAGCGCGACGTCTTCAGCGACGCCGGCGTCGTCCAGCCGTGGGTTGCGCGGGTCGACCACCACCAGGCCGGTGGACTCCAGGTCACGGGCGGCGCGGTCGAACACCGCCTCGGCCATCGTCGTGGCCAGCTCCCGGCGGTAGCGCTCGTAGCCCTTCATCTGAATCTCGGGGTGCAGGGGCGTCCAGAGGCCCGGCTGCGGCGGGTCGTACACCCGGTACCAGGGCTCGCCCTGCCACTTCTGCATTGATGTGCCGGGGCCAGCCGGATGGATGCCGCGCTGCACCATGGCCTTCTCGAGCCGGGTTGCCGCGACCGACCACGGCAGCTGAGCCGTTGCCTTGCTCGCCCGGTGCGCCGCGATCAGCGCTTCCGTCTCGGGTGGGGCGACGCCCAGCGCCTTCTTCATCAGCACCTGGAACAGCTCGGGATGTTCGTTCTGCATGGTGACGAATGCCGCCTGTCCCTCCGGCGTCGGCGCACCGGTGAGCATCCCCAGCACCGCGTCGACCGCGTCGGCCTCAGGCCGCTCCAGCTCGTGCCGGATCAGCTGGCGGACGAGGTCGCGATGGTGGTTCTTGGCGACGCCGGCGGCGGTGCGAGCGGCGTCGTCGCGGCTGTCGGTGAACAGGATCGTGCGCGACTCGGCGGCGGTTGTGCCCATGCTGCGGAACAGCTGAGCGAGGTAGAGCTGGATCGACTGCGACTGCCCGGAGCGGTGTCCCCGGATCGGCGACCGCACGATGCCGCGCCAGAACTTCTGCAGGTCGTTGTTGACGTTCTTGGCACCGCAGCGCGGACACTTCTCCGGCAGCGCGGGCGCCTTGGCCCTGGTCTCCCCCATCGGGCTAACCCGCAGGACGTACCCGGTCGGTTCCTGGGCATCCTCGACGATCAACCCCGAGGTCGGGTCCAGCCGCGCCTGGGCGAACGAAAAGCTGATTTGGCGTCCCTTGGTGCCCGGACCCTCGAGCTTGTGATTCCACGGCTTTCCCGCGGCTGGCTTCTCCGGCTCTGGCCAGTACCAGATGTACTCGCCGTGCGAGCGGCGGTTAACCGGGCGGGTCTGGTCCGAGGGAATCTTGTCGGCCAGCGAACCGAGGGCGAGCATCGCCGGGACGCTGTCGGGGACTCGGTCGATGACGTAGCCGCCGAGGCTGACCTCGCCGCAGTCGAAGCAGTACAGCACCTCGAGAACCCGCCCGCCGCACGGGCACGTCGTGGCCGGCCGGCTGTACAGCCGGCCGATCTTCCGCTCCGCGTACGCGTGCTCCGGCTGCACCTCGGTGCATGCCCAGTTGGCGCAGGCCCACAGCCCGCTCGCCGTGCGGACGAACATGTGAGCGCGCAGCGGGATCGTGGCCGGATCGTTCCAGGCTTCCGCCCCGGCTTCCAGCACGAGGTCGAATGCCGCGCTGACGCCGTCGTCGGTAGCAGGTGGCTCGTCGAAGAGGCGCCGTTCGATGTCGGGCAGCCGGGTCGCGCGCATAGGCGCGCCGGTGTCGGCGCGGCACGCGGCGGCGATGGCTTCGGAGAGCCGGTGCTCAGCGGCCAAGGCGCTGAGCGCGGCCGCGCGGTCGCTCCCGTCCGAGGGCAGGGTCTTGGCTTGCTCCTCGAACGCGGCGCGTGACAGCGGCTTGCGTTCGGGGATCGTGCGGGGCGTGCCGGCGGTGACGAAGAAGCTGGACCGGTCGACGCCGAAGAACTCCTCCAGGTAGCCGCGGCCCTTATCGTCGTCGGTAAGCGAGGCGCTGGTGGCCAGACAGCGCAGCTGCGGGGAGTCCGGGTCCAGGCCGAGCCGCGACAGCAGGTTGCGGACCACCATCGCGACCTCGCTGCCCTGGGTGCCGCGGTAGAGGTGCATCTCGTCGATGACGATGGTGAAGCTGTTGTTCTCGTCGGCGGCAAGCCAGTCCGCGGTGGCGGAGAACATTTGTTGTTCGATGTCGCGCATCAGCATCGCGTTGAGCATTGAGTAGTTCGTGACCATCAGGTCTGGCGGCGACGCAACCATGTCCCAGCGAGTCGTCATTTCCGCCTGCCGAGGGTCGGCGAACTGGGCGAGCATCTGCTCCACGGCGCGGCGGTCCAGGTCGTCCTCGTACGCCTTGGCCAGCTGCTGGAAGTCCTGGGCGGCGCTGTTGATCTCGACGGCGGCCTCGCGCACCTTGTCCTTGTCCTTAGGTCCGGGCAGCTCGCCGGATCCTGGGGTGGCACCGGTGTACCGGCCGAACCACAGCGGCGGCACCTCGCCCGTCTCCGCGATCCGGCGCAGCGCGCGGCGCAGCCGGGAGACCTGGTCCTCGACCAGCGCGTTCGTGGGGTAAAGCACGACGGTGCGCAGCGCCGCCGGCCGGGTCTCCGGGGCGCGCAGCGGCCGCCAGCTTGGGACGTTGCCTGCGGCTTCCCACCAGCGGTCCGGCTCCGGCTGCTTGGTCCAGGTGAGCGCCTCCTGCACCAGCCGGGCGAGCACGGGCAGCAGGAAGGACTCGGTCTTACCCGAGCCCGTGCCAGAGGTGACGACCACGTTGTGGGGCTCACCATCAGCGGCGCTAAGCGACCGGAAAAGCGCCTCGGCCTGGTGGCGGCGCAGCATCATCTGCTGTCCCGGCTTGACGAAATCGCCGAACAGCGCCTCGCCGACGATGCGTGCCGCAACCGGGTTCAGACCGGCCTGCTGCGCCGCCTTGGCCAGCGGGTAATCGGCGTCGTAGGGGACCACCGGTTCGAGCAGCACGTCTGTGAACAGCAGTCCGGGCGCCTCCAGCAGCTGCCGGCGCTCGTCGCGCAGCGGCTTGTCGCGCAGCCAGTACGCCGTGTCGAAGTATCGCAGGTACGCGTCCTGCAGCTCCCGGTAGACCTGCGTCGGCATCGGGAAACGCGGCCTCGGCGTGGCGACGCCGTGTGGCGACATGACGGTCCTCATCTCGGTGCGGTTCGGTGGCTCAGCTGGTGAGGCGGGCGGTCAGCATCTCGGCGATCTCGGCGGGCACGCCGGAATAGCGCAGCACCCGCCGAGGGCCGAGCCCGTAGGGCGGGCGGCCGCTACAGAGCACCGCGGCACGGCCGTACAGCCCCGGCAGTTCGGCGCCCAGCGGCACGTCGAGGGCACGTTCCTCGGCACGGTAGGCCAACAGCGGGCGGCCGGCCTGCAGGGCGGCAAAGTGCTTGACCAGGTTTGCGGCACCGATGCGTGCGGTGCCGGCGGCGACGTCCTCAGCGTCGCGGAACACGTACGTCTTGCCGAAGGACTCCAGCGCGTATGCGCCGGGCTCGTCCGGCCGGGGCTGCGCCACCCAGGCGGCCGAGCCGAGGTGGAACTGCTGTAAGGTGCGTGCCCCCGGCATGCTCACCCTAGGCAGCGCGGCCAGCACCTCGCTGAGCCCGGGTGTCGCGCCGAGGATCGCCGCCGCCGGCCGGGCCGCGACCGTGACGCCGAGTTCGGCGGCCAGCTCGTGGACCCGCTCGGCGGTCAGCCCACGCAGCACCCGCCGGCTCGGGCCTTCCGGGTCGGGTTGCACGTCGAGGCGGCCCGGCGTGCCGGCGATCGCGTCCTTGACCTCGGCGACGTACCCGGCGGGCCAGTAGCCGACCAGCAGGTACGAGCCATCGACGAGCTCGGCCAACGCGGACGGGGCGATCTCCCAGTCGTGCGGCTCGAGGGTTCGCGGGTCGCGGCGGACCTGCACGTGGCCAAGGGATTCCAGCGTACGGGCGAAGATGTGGGCGAACAGCAGCGAGCCCTCGATCTGCAAGGCGATTCGCTCGAAGGACGAGTATCCGCCGCCGCCGGCGTGCATCAGCGCATCCAAGCCGATGTCCCAGGTCAGCTTGCTCGGCTGCACGGGGGCGACCCGGCGGATATCCACGTGGTAGCAAGATTCGAGCTGGTCGCGCGCTTTCTTCTTGGCCTCGGCCGCCCACGGGGTGTTCAGAAAGCGCTTGACCAGGCCGCAGTGACGGCAGGTTCCCTCGACGGCCAACACCTTCTCCCCTGCGTAGGGCAGGTCCCAATGGTGCGCCGGGGTGACCAGGCACGAGTTCGGGTCGGGCGCGGTCAGCGTCGTCGCGGGCAGAGCCGCGCCGGCCGGCGGACGCGGCTCCATCCACCAGACGACCTGCGGCGCCGGCCGGCGCGGCGCGGCGTCCTCGCCGAGAACGATGACGCCGTCGACCACCCCCGCCGACTCCTCGGTGTATGCGTCCGCGCTGAGCACGCCCCGCCCGTGCTGGGCCCCGGGCAGGTAGGCGAGCCGGGTCGCGCGCGCCCACAGCGCCAGGTCAACGTAGTCGCCGGAGCGCAGGAAGAAGGGCAGCCGCTGGGTGGCGTCCTTCGCCCGGTTGACGAAGAGCAGGGCCTCGTAGTCGCCCTCGGCGAGGTCAGCGTCGGCGAGCGGGAACACCAGGGCGGCGTCGTCCGACTCGCGGGCGGCGATCACCTGGTCGAGGGCGATAGGCGTGGCATCGTCGAGGGCGTCGAGCGCCCCGGTGTCCTTGCGGATGATCTCTAGCTTGATGTGCTCCGCGGCCACGGCCACAGCGCGCAGCTCCGGGGGCGCCTGGACGGCGTACTTGCGCATCCGGCCGGGCAGCTTCATCCCTTCGGCGAGGGCGAGTTGCGACGAAACCGAGGGCTGCAGCACGTTGAGGTCGTCACGCAGCTTGGCGCGGGCTTCCGGCGCAAGCACCCCCAGCACCTGAACGTCGGCGAACAGGGTCCAATTCGGAGGCACGCCTTCCTGGCCCCCCGGGACCCGCCGGTAGCCGGGGCGAGCGACCTGAGCGAGCACGTCGTCAACCTCGTCGGCCAGCCCGTCCAAGGCGAAGACGATGCCGTCCCCGGCGAGCTGCAGCCGTTCGGCTTCGAGAAATTGCCCGAGCGCCTCGTCCTTGCGCATCGGCAACACCTGGCGCGGACGGCGCACGACGGGAGCCCCGCCGTCGGTGTCGGTCAGGCGCAGGACGCCGTCGAGGATGGAGGTCTGGGCCAGGTCCGCTGGGCGGTGCAAGCGGTGCCAGCCGTTGACGCCGGGCATGAAGTCGAGGACCGGTTTCTGGTCACCGACCGCGCTGGCGATCTGCAGGCGCCGCGGCTCGTCGTGGCCGGGCAGCTTGACCACCAGGCTGAACTCGACCTTGCGGCCGAACAGGTTGGAGCGGATGAGGGCGACCAGCCGGGCTTCGCCGCCCCGTGCACCGGCCGCCTGCGATCGGGGCGCGGCGTCCCGGTCGTTGCCGTCCCAGTTCTGCAGCTCGAGCGCGACGACGCTGGCGATCCGCTCGCGGGCGGTGGGCTGCCGGGCCCAGAGGGTGGCCAGGTTCCGGCTGATCGCCGGCGGCGTGCGCTTCATCCAGTCGTCGAGGTACGGCTCGATCTCGCGCGGCGTGACCTCCCGGCCGGGGTCCAGGCCGTACGTGGCGAAGAACCGGGGCAGCTTGCCGCGGTCGTGCTCGCGGACCAGGGCCTGCGACATCGACAACCCGACGTAGCGGTGCGACAGGGCCACCGCGGAGGGCAGCCCCAGCATGCCGTCCAAGCCGGTCAGCCACAGCCCGAGCACGTTCCAGAACAGCTCGACGTGCTGCCGGTACTGGGCGGCAAGGCGCTCCTTCTGCTGGGGGTCCTCCAGCCGCAGCAGCTGAGAGAGGGGGCCGAAGTAATTGCTCGCCGCCATGGTGACGTCGCTGCCCATGCGCTCCGCGGCCATGCTGAAGACCGCCAGGAGGGTCAATACAGGCGGCGCCGGCAGGTTCATCCGCTCGTCGCGTGGGGTCTGCTGCCACCGGCGCAGCCATTCGCGCGTGCGCTGCAGAGGCAGGCCGAAGATGTCGCTGTAGCGCGTGTGCAGCGACAGCACGCCGATTGCCGAGCGCGCCAGGGAGTCCCACACCTTGTCGGTGGGCAGTCTCAGCCGATGCCCGATGCGAGCGAGAGTGTCCTCGTCGAAATCCAGGTAGACCGGGAGACCCGCCATGTCCTGGGTGAAGAACACGTCTGCGATGGCTCGGTTGAAGGCGCTGTAGATCTTCCATCGATCTACCGGCTGACGTTGCATGTGCTGACCAGCTGTCGCTTCCGTATAGGCGGAATTGGACCTCAAAGTGTAAGGAAGGACCACGCTCTGAACAATGACCGTTCGCTCGCAACCATTTTGCTGGAGGCTGAAAATAGCCGGCAAGTTCCTCAGCTGTAGACACCACTGGGGCGGCGGAAGGTGTCCACCTGAAGGTGGTGATCAGGGCCAGCTCATGATATGGCCGCCGGCTCCACAGTGTCCTAATTGCGACGATATGCACCATGGGTCGACCTGACTCGGCAGAACAGATGATCAAGCCTGCCGCCGGGGTGGCGCGCATCGTCGACCGCGCGCCCCTATAGGCTCCCAGCGACGATCGACCGAGGAGGACGCGTGGAAGGTACGGCCATCCGGGCGGCGGAGTTCTTCGCCGGCATCGGGCTGGTGCGAACCGCCCTCGAGCCGCTGGGCGTCCAGGTCGTCTGGGCCAACGACATCAAGCAGGCCAAGTTCAACGCCTACCGCGAGAACTACCCGGACGCTGACAAGCACTTCAAGGTTGTTGACATCCGCAAGGTCGAAGCGACAGACCTGCCACCCGGAATAGACCTGGCAACAAGCAGCTTCCCATGCATTGACTTGTCGCTGGCAGGCAATCGGCGGGGCCTGGACGGCGCCCAGTCGGGGATGTTCTTCGAGTTTGCGCGAATCTTAGAAGGTATGCCGCGACGCCCGTCGGTCGTGTTGCTGGAAAACGTGCAGGGGTTCGCCACCAGCCACGGCGGCAAAGACATCGAACGCGCCTTCGAAAAGCTTTCCCAGCTGGACTATTCCCTCGACGTGCTCGCGATCGACGCCAAGCATTTCGTCCCGCAGTCACGGCCGCGCATGTTCATCGTTGGCATTTCCAAGGACAAGCTGCCGAAGAACGCCCACGTCGGCGGCCCGCCCCCTAGCGACGTGCGCCCGGCCTGGGTGACGGCCCTGCACGAGCGGCATAGCAGCACCTACGACATGCACTACCTGGATTTGCCGCCGCTTCCGGAAGGCCCCGAGGACCTCAGTGGGGTAATAGACCACGACGTCCCGGCGAGCGCCTGGTGGGACGCGAAGCGGGTGGAGGCATTCGTCGATTCGCTAAACCATGGGCAACGCAGCCGATTCGAGGCGCTGCGCGACGGGAACGTGATCTCCTACCGGTCGGCCTATCGCCGCACCCGGCAGGGGATCTCAATGTGGGAGATGCGCCGCGACGCCATCGCGGGATGCCTGCGCACGACCGGCGGCGGCTCTAGCAAACAGGCGCTTGTCGAGCTCGGCATGCGTCGCGAGCCGCGGGTACGCTGGATGACACCTAAGGAGTACGCGCGGCTCATGGGAGCCGGCAATTACAAATTGGTGGCGGGCACCCCTAATCAGCAGCTGTTCGGCTTCGGTGATGCGGTCGTGGTCGATGTCGTGCGGTGGATCGGACAGCACTACCTAATTCCGGTGCTCAGCTCCGAGACGACCGACGAAGGTTAGCCGTCCGGTGCCGCTGCCGCCCACCCCACCGCCGTCGTCGGCCACCAAGACAATGAAGGCCAATCGCAGCACCGGAACCAAGCCAGAGCTCGTGCTGCGGCGGGCGCTGTTCGCGGCCGGCCTGCGCTATCGGGTGAATCTGAAGGTGAGAGTCCCGGGCCGGACCGTTCGCCCGGACGTCGTCTTCACCCGGACGCGTGTGGCCGTGTTCGTCGACGGTTGTTTCTGGCATGGATGTCCCCAGCATGGGCGCATGCCGAGCGATCCGAGCGGCTACTGGCATCAAAAGATTGCCCGGAATCAACAGCGCGACAGCGCGGTTGACCAGGCGCTGCACGAGTCCGGCTGGCAGGTAGTCCGGCTCTGGGAGCACACCGCCACCGAGGAGGCAGCGGAGCTGGTCCGGGCCGCCATCGCCGGGCGATCCGGCGCGTAAGGTTGACGCAACCCGGCTGGGCGCAGGCCTCGCAGGCGGTCTGTGAATGAACCATTTTCATAGTGGGCATCGGGCGTCTTCGGCGGTTTGAAGGACGGGGATGGCCTGCACGATCGGGGTGGGGCGGCGGGACAGCAGCAGAGCTTGGTCAGGCTGTCGACGCGCCTCGGGCGCCCGGTGCTCACCAAGCCGACCTCGACCAATCAGCGCATAGCTGGGCAACATCCCCGACGGCGGCGGCTGGCGCTACGTCGGCCGCTACGCGGGCGGCAAGAACCGCAACGCCATTGCCGGCAAGCCGCGCAGCAAGCAAACAACCCGGTGATCGGCACCGCTTTCGTGCACACCGTGATCAACGACCACAGCCGCGTCGCCTACGCCGAGATCCACGACGAGACCGCTGACACCGCCGTCGCCGTCCTGCCCAGGGCAGAGAACTGGTTGAGCGACCGCGGCGTCGTCACCAAACGTGTGCTGCCCGACAACGGCAGCTGTTACCGCAGCCACGGCTCCTGGGCATCGGGACGGGCAGCCGGGCGCTGACCTGATCCTTGCGTGGCGGGGTCGGTGACAGACCAGCTTCGGTGGCCGGAGCAATCCCTTCTGTACAGGACGTCGCCCGACTGCTAAGCCATACGTATGCCTTCGGTGGATCTATCAGCTCTTCCCAAGTCGCATGCCAGACGCCTTCGGTGGTTCGAGGAACGGGCGGGGACCGTAACGGGATACCCCAGGCGCCTAGATGACGGCTCGTTCCTGGTCACACGACCGAAGGGCATCTACAAGCCTGAGGGGCAACCCTACGCCCTCTCGGTGCGCATCAACCTCGACAGCCCCTATAAAGACGGCAAAATCTTCGAGCGCAAGGACGGTACATGGTACTTCTCTTATCACCAGGAGAACCCTGACCCTTTGATGCGGGACAGGCAGTTCACGAACAGGGCTTTGATGGCATGCATCACGGATGCGATTCCGGTAGGAGTTCTTAGGGAACGCAAGGTCGGAAAGAGCGCCCCGTCTGAGTACGATGTGCTGGGCCTAGCCGTTCCGGTCTTATGGCAGGCAGGCTACTTCTTCTTCGAGGGCGTACGTTCGGACGGTGTTTGGCATTACGGCGATACCGCATCCGAGGTCCTGGTGTCTACCGCAGAGGCGCAGGATGAGTCGACAGGGGATGCAGAGCCGCCACCCAGCGACGAATACGACGCCCGGCTACGCGTGGTCCGCCAGATCCTCGCCCGCAGAGGTCAGCGAGCGTTCAGGATTGCTCTTTTGCAGGCGTATGGAGGGCGTTGCGCGATGACAGGAACTGACGCCGACGCTGCTCTCGAAGCAGCGCATCTTCACCCCTATCGCGGTAAAGAATCTAACGTGCTTCAGAACGGCCTGCTGTTGAGGGCTGATGTTCACACGCTGCTCGACCTGCGCCTACTAGCCATCGAGCCAGCCAGTAGACGGGTCCGGGTATCACAACGCCTCGAGAAGACGAGCTATCGGGAACTCGATGGGGTTCAGCTCGCAGAGCCCGCCGAACAGATTCAGCGACCCGCATCGGCGGTGCTGGAAATCCTCTGGAACTCGTTTCTTGAGGCGGAGAGCCAGTCATAAGGCCAGAGCGACTCGCACGGCAGGGCAAGCGCGAGGATCGGTGACGAAACGGGCCGAGTGGATGCCGACCTCCCCGCCAAGCGTGACCTGAAGGACTGAGCTGAGGGACGTCTCGTAAATCGGTGAGGGAAGTGCCCGTGATTGGGCGATGCTCAGGCGGTGAGGGCGATGTTGTGCAGATGGGCGATGCCGGAAGCGGTATCGGTCGATGTGCAGGTAGTGCGCCGATAGTCGCAGAGGGTCTTCCAGGTCCTGAGCCTGGCCAAGGCGTGATCGACCTGCTCGGACAGTGCGGTGCTAAGCATTAAGGTCCTCCTTCCAGCCCGGCAGCGCAGTGCCTTCGCGGGGCGTGCGGTAGGGGATATTCACCTCGGGGTTGCCGCGGTAGCCGCCGTCGACCATGACCGGCCGCCCGGCCAGCTTTTGTTCGATCCCCGAGTTGCGGTAGACGGTCGTGTCGTTGCGGTTGCCCGGCTGGGGCTCGCCGACGGCGATGACCAGGCTAGTGCTCGCGTCGATGGCCACTTGCAGATTGGTCGAGTAGCGGTAATTCTTGCTCGGTGCCACCAGGCTGTGGTCCCGGGTGGGGATAAGGGTGCCGTCGACGATCGCGATCTGGCCGAATGAGTGCCGGCGGACCGGTGCCAGGGCCAGCAAGGCCCGAGGGTGTCGATCATCCCGGTGCGCGGCAGAGTGCGCAATGACGTCGTGCAGTGGGATTTCGACCGATCGCCGAAGTTGGTGAGATTCAGGGACACCGGGCACCTGTAGCTGTACGGGTGCCCGGCATTCCGCAAGCTGAAGGTCGGACACGGAAATTTGACCGGAAGGAGGGGCTTCCGCACAAGGCGCTTCGGCTACCGTGCTTCGTGTCGAATCCCTATTGGATGGAGCCCGTGGCCGACATTTCGAGCAACGCAGACAGAGAGTCTGTCGGCGGCCCGCGGGCTGCCGACACTCTTCTCGCGACGATCGCAGCAGGTCGCGCTGTCCTTGTACTCGGCCAGCGACACAGCACCAATTGAGTTGCCACCCTTCGCTACCGACGCTCCCGTTACGAGTGGCCTTCGGCGGTCAGCAGTCCAGCCGAAGCAGCCCCACTCGGCACCATGCGGGGCATCCGGGCCGCGCCTGGCCGCTTCAGGACCTCAGGCCGGTGCTCGTTCGAGGGCCGGCGGGCGCTCCGCCTCGATTGCCTGCTTCAGGCAGCCGGCCACATCCGTGACGTGGTAGACCCGCTCGCTCGCCTCGATGCCGGCGAGGAACATCGCGTACACCGCGGCCAGCCGCAGCGCCGCGACCGGCCGCAGCAGTTCCACGGCCCGCTCCGGCTCACACCCCGGCACGCTCTCCCGCCACCGCGCACACCACTCGGCCACCACCGGCGCAGCAGCCGCGGGCTCCAGCCCTTCACTCAACCGCAGCACGTCGAACGCCGGATGCCCGACGAACGCGTCCCCCCAGTCGATGACGACCCGCTGGTCACCGAACACCCGCACGTTTCCCGGGTGCAGGTCTCCGTGCACCAGCGTCTCCGGCAGCCCGCACCGCCGCACCTCGTCGAGCCGCTCCTCAAGCCCTGTTAGCAGGAAGCCCACGGACGAGGTGTCATGCGCGGCCAGACGAGAGCGGATCCAACCAGCCAAAGAATGACCACGCAGGTCCGGCACCCCCGCCGCCACCAGCTCCGCCACGTCCGGGATCGACCGCACCTGCACCGGGTGGTAGTCGGCGGCCATCGCCAGCCGCTCGTCCAGCGGCGCCCCGTACCGGTCCTCGCCGGGCACGTGCTCCAGCAGCATCCGCCCGTCGCCGTCGTCGGCTAGCAGCGTCGAGGTGCGTCCTGGCGCGGCCCGGCCGAGCCAGCGCAGCACCGCGGCCTCGTGCCGGAAGAAGACCGGCACCTGCTTCAGCCAGGCCGTCCCGCCCGCGCCGTCGAGCCGCCAGATCGCCGACAGGTTCCAGGTGCGCTGCTGGGTGGCGGTCTCCGCCGGCCGGCCGAGCCGGCGCAGCTCCGCCCGCGCCCAGTCGAGGCTCCGCGCCGGGCCGCCGGGCTCGGCGTAGGGGGCGCGCAACGGGTCCGCGGTCAGTTCCACCTCCGCCGGCCGCAGCGGCGTGGTGGGCGGCTCGCTGACCTGTCCGAGGTACGTCACCGCGCCGCCGATGGTGCCGGTGTCGTCCCCGCCGAGCAGGCGGAGCACCTGTACGTCGGCGCCGTACCGCTCGCGCGCCTGCTGGACGACCGGGGTGATGTCCTGCCACCAGGGCGTGGGCACGTCGAACGACGGCAGGGCGCCCAGCGGCGCGCCGGCGGCGTCGAGCAGGACGAGGGTCACGGTGCGGCTCACGCCGGGACGCTATCGCCGCGAGACGGACCGCAGCGACCGGTTTACCCCGGCTGCCGCTCCCGCTGACCGCCATCCGGGACACCCGGCCCGACGCACGCACGGTTACGAGATCGACCACTACGGTAGTCATGACGCGGCGGATGGGAGCGTGAGTCCTGGGTGCTACGCATCAGCGTGCTCGGCCCGGTGCAGGTGGCCCACGGCGACAAGCCGGTACGGCTGGGCCCGAAGCTGGTGGAGCTGCTGGCCATCCTCCTGGTCGAGGCGGGCTCGGCGGTGCCGGCTTCCCGGGTCGTCGAGCTGCTGTGGGGCGCGGCACCGCCGGCCGGCGCCCGGGCCACGCTCCGCAGCCACATTTCCCACCTACGCCGAGCCCTGGACAGCCAAACGGGCCAGCACCAGCCATTGCAGACGGGAGACGGCCAGCACCACACACCGGAGCCGGGAACGAGCCGGCACGGCACGCGGGAGACGGGCGAGCCGGTCCTCAGCACCGTCGGCTTGGGCAGTGGGTCGGCCTACCGGCTCGACCTGCCGAGCGACACGGTCGACGCGTACCGCTTCGAGCGCTGGTGCGCCGACGGCCGCCAGCTCGTCGCGGCTGGCGACGCCGCCCTGACCGAGCGCGGGGTGGCGATGCTCCATGATGCGCTGGCGCTGTGGCGCGGCGCGGCCTTCGCCGACCTGGCCGACCGTCCGTTCGTCCGGCCCCGGGCCGCGCAGTTGGAGGCGGGACGCCGGGCGGCGCGGCGCGGCTACGCCGAAGGACTGGCATCGCTCGGACGGCACGCCGAGGCGATCGCGCAACTCTCCACCGCTCTCACCGACGACCCGTACGACGAGGGCGTACGCCGGCTGCTCGCCCTGGCGCTCTACGCCGAGCAGCGGGTGGACGAGGCGGCCGAGGTGTGCCGGGAGGGCCTGGTGCTGCTGGGCGAACGCGGACTGGACGCGCCGGAGCTGCAGGAACTGCAGCGGGACATCCTCCGCCGCGTCGTGCCGGCGCCGCGCGGGCCGGCGGAGCCCGCGAAGCCGATCCGGCCCTGCCTGCTGCCACCCGATCCGCCGCAGTTCGTGGGCCGCACCGAGGATCTCGCCGCCGCCCGCAGATTGCTCCTCTCCCCCGCCGACGGCTCGCCCACAGTACTGGTGAGCGGGCTGGCCGGGGTCGGGAAGACGCTCTTCGCGGTGTGCCTGGCCCACACCGTGCGCGGCGACTTCCCGGACGGCCAGTTGTACGTGGACATGCGCGGCTACGACCCGGACGCCACCCCGCTCGGCGCGGGTGCGGCGGTACGTGGCTTCCTCGACGCGCTCGCCGTGCCGCCGGACCGGGTGCCGGCGACCCTGGAGGCGCAGGCCGGGCTCTACCGGAGCTTGCTCGCCGGCCGGCGGGTACTGGTGGTGGTGGACAACGTCCGCGACGCCGAACAGGTCCGTCCGCTACTACCGGGCGCGGCCAGCTGCGCCACGGTGGTGGTCAGCCGCAACCAGCTGCCCGGCCTGGTGGTCGCCGAGGGCGCCCGGCCGCTGCGGCTCGACCTGCTCACGGAGGACGAATCCCGCGAGTTGGTACGCCGCCGGGTGGGCACCGCCCGGCTGGCCGGTGAGCCGATCGCGGTCAGGCAGATCATCGACGCGTGCGGGCGGCTGCCGCTCGCGTTGGCCATCGTGGCGGCCCGGGCGGCGAGCCATCCCGAGTTCCCCCTCGACGCGCTCGCCCGGGAACTGCGCGCCGGCGGTGGCGGTCTCGACGCGTTCGCGGTGGGCGGCGCCGACGTCCGGGGGGTCTTCTCCTGGTCGTACCACGGGCTGGCGCCGCCGGCGGCGCGGCTGTTCCGGCTGCTGGCGGCGCATCCCGGCCCGGACCTGACGGTCGCGGCGGCGGCGAGTCTCGCCGGGTGGCCCGTCGACGAGGCACGCGCGGCGGTGCGGGAGCTGGCCTCGGCGCACCTGCTGGTCGAGCACGTCCCGGGTCGGTACGTGCTGCACGACCTGCTGCACGCGTACGCCAACGAGCTGACCACCGACGACGGCGGGCGACCGACGGCGCTGCGCCGGGTGCTCGACCACTTGCTGCACACCGCGCTCGCCGCCGACCGGCTGCTCTGGCCGCACCGGGATCCGCTGCCGGCGCCCGCTGCCGCGCCCGGCGTGCGGCCGGAGGTGTTCGCGGACCGCGACGCGGCGCTGGCCTGGTTCACCGCCGAGCATCGGGTGCTGCTCGCCGCGCTCGACCGGGCCGAGCGCGCCGGCCTGGACGGACACGTGTGGCGGATCGCCTGGGCGGCGGCCAACTTCCTCGCCCGGCGCGGGCACTGGCGGGACTGGGTGCGGGTCGCTCAGGCCGCGGTGGCCGCGGCACGGCGGCAGGGAGACCGGGCGGCCGAGGCCGAGGCGCACCGGATCCTGGGCGGCGCCCACGTGCGGCTGCGCGACTTCGACACCGCGCGGGACCACTACGGGCGGGCGCTGGACCTGTTCGGTGCGCTCGGGGACCTGGTCGGGCAGGGGTTCACCCGCCGCAGCCTCGGCTGGCTGTGCGAGCAGCGGGGTGACGTCCGCGATGCGCTGGGGCACGACCTGGCGGCGCTGGAGCTGTTCGAGCGCGCCGGGCACGAGCGCGGAGTGGCCAACACGCACAACTCGGTGGGCTGGTGTCACGCGCTGCTCGGCGACCACGAGTCGGCGATCGAGCACTGCCGCCGCGCGCTGGCCCTGCTGGAGCGGCTCGGCGACCCGGTCGGTACGGCGGGCGCCTGGGACAGCCTCGGGTACGCCTACCGGCAGGTCGACCCGCGCGCGGCGCTGGCCTGCTACCGGCAGGCCCTTGGGCTCTACCGGCAGCTCGGCGACCGGATGAACGAGGCGGTCACCCTGCGCCAGCTGGGCGAGACCCAGCACGCCGGCGGTGACCCGAGCGGCGCGCGGGAGTCCTGGCGGGAGGCCCTCGAGATCCTCAACGACCTCGACCATCCGGACGCCGACGGGATCCGTGCGCTGCTGCTCGAGGCGGCCACGTCGTGAGCCGCTGGTGACGGCCCGAGGGCCGGCCCGGTCGGGCCGACCCTCGGCGGTGCTCAGCTCGCCGGCGGTGTCCACCGCAGGCAGGTGCTGTGGTGCTGCTCGAAGCGCTGCTGGAACGGCGCGGCGAGCGGGTGGTTGCGCAACGCCACGATGTTCTCGTCGTTCTGCCGCAGCGCCCGGTAGGTGAGGTTGTGGCTACCCGTGTAGAGCGTCGACTGGCTGCCCCGACGGATGATCATGAACTTCTCGTGCATCGGGACGCCCCCGGCCTCGGTGTAGCCGCACAGATGCACGGGCATCGCGCGGGCCAGGTCGACCAGGGCCTTCATCGGCGGGCCGGCGTCGTGCGGCCGACCCGAGGTGGCGCCGGTGACGATCCGCACCTGGCAGCCGCGGTTGCGGGCCGCCTTCAGCTCCCGCACCACGGCAGCCCGCTGGATCCGGAAGTTGGCCAGGTCGATCCGGGTACCGCCGGAGCAGGTGGTCGACTTCAGCAGGCTGGCGATCGGGTCGTTGCTGGCGCTGCCCGGGGTGCGCCCGGCGGCCTCCCGCCGGGGGAACGTGTAGAGGCGGTGCGCGCCGACAGTGGTCGTCCGGCCGTAGTTCGGATTGTTCCGCCCGGAGCTGCCGTACCGCATCAGGTCGTTGAAGTAGCTCAGGTAGGCGTTGTACAGGCCGGCGTGGCTGACGGTGATGGCGTTCTCGTACGCCCGGTAGTGGTCGAGGTTCGCCGAGGAGACGTAGAGGACGTTGCCGGCCGTCCCGCCGCCGGCCAGCCGCACCCGGGAGATGGTCATGAACTTGTCGTGCAGCAGCGGCGGGTTGTTGAGCGGTGCCGCCCCGGTGCGGCTGGTGACGCAGCCGCGGGTGGACTGACCATCGGAACGCCGCTGCCCGCAGGCGACCACCCGGGCGGTGGGGATCGCCTTGAGCGCGTTGTAGTGGGCGGTCCCGACCTGGCTGCCGTTGATGACGATCCGCACCCGTACGCCCCGCGCGGCGGCCGAGCGCAGCGCGTCGACGATCTCCTGGCGGTTGAAGAAGTAGAGGGTGAGGGAGAGCGTCGCCCCCGGTGCGGCGGCGTTGATCAGCCGGGTGACGTGACCGGCGACTCCGGCGTGCATGTCGCTCTCGGTCTTCTGGTTGAACCAGGCGTAGTTGCGTACCTCGGACGCGGCGATCGGGACCGCCGCCGCCGCGGCGGCCGGCGCCTCCGCGGTGGGGTTGGCCGCGCTGGCCGGGGTGATCGGCAGGGACAGCGCCGTCGTCGCGACGACCGCCACAGCGAGGCCGCGCAGGCCCACGCTTCGGGTCATCCGGCGCTCACCTCCCCGGCCAGGCTCACCAGCGATTCGATGTGCATACCGTGCCTCCCCGTACTGGTGGCCAGCGGCTGGCCCCCGTCGGCGGCGCCGATGCCGGTGTCCGTCCCGAGGGTCGGAGCACCGCCTTCGGGCCCCACGATCCAGCCGCTGGTCGGTGGCCGGGACAGGTGTGTTGCGGTGCACCCTCCCGGATTGGCGACCACGATTGCAGTGCGGCGTGGAAGCACCGTGGAAGCGGCGTGAAAGCACGGGCGGTTTCGGCGGCAGCACTATCGTTCTGTCGGTGCAGCAGACTGACGGACAGCCCGGACCGGTCACCGCCGACGACGTGCTCCACGCCGTCGACGCGGCGGTCACCACCCTCACCCCGGCCCTCGACCGGGACTGGCACGTCCCCGCCGGCGGCCTGGAGTGGACCTGCTGGGAGACCGTCGAGCACGTCGCCGACGACCTCTTCACGTACGCGATCCAGCTCGGCCCGAGGCGACCGACGCCCGACACGCACGTGCCGGTCGTCTACGCGGCCAGCCGGCCAGGCGGCCCGGCGTCCACCATCTACGCCGAACCGGCGGCGGGGCCGGCGGGCCTGCTCCAGGTGCTGGAGGGGTGTGGCGCGCTGCTGGCGGCGATGGTCCGCGCCACCCCGCCGTCGGTGCGCGCATACCACCCGGACGGCGCGGCGGACCCGGAGGGTTTTGCGGCGATGGGCGTGGTCGAGACGCTGGTCCACCTGCACGACGTGGCGACGGGCCTTGGCCTGCCGTGGCAGCCGGACGCGGCGTTGTGCGCCCGGGTGTTGCACCGGCTCTTCCCCGCCGCGCCGACCGACACCGAACCGTGGCCGACGCTGCTCTGGGCGACCGGCCGGGGTGAGCTACCGGGCCACCCTGCCGTGACCGGGTGGCGGTGGGAGCCCACGCCGAGGACCGACCAGCACGAGGGAGCCTGACGGTGGTCAAGCCCGGCGGTTCCGGCCAGGGTGAGGACGACGGCGAGGGAGGCGACCCTTCGCCGGTGACCACCACGGCCATCGGCGGCGCGCTGCTCTCATCGCCCACCCAGACCAACGGCGCCGCCAGCGCCCCGACCACCGACTGGATCGCGCCGAGCAGCGCGGCGGCCATCCCGGCCGGTGGCGTACCGGTCGGGGGCGAGTGCCATGCCGTTCGGGGTTCGAAGACTTTCCTCAGAGTTTCGGGGCGAGTTGGCGTATCAGGGCCTGCATGCGGGTGCGGTCCGCGGGGCGGGACGACATCTGCTTGAGCCCTGCCGCCGCGGGCGACCCGAAGAAGCGGTGCAAGACGTTGGCTGCTTGACGACCGGTGACGCTGACGGGCCAGTCAGCGGCGCGCAGTCCAGCCGCATGGCCGGCGTTGGCGAGGCGCCACAGGTCGACCGCATCCTTCGCGGTGAACCGTCCGCGATACGCCAGCGCCTTCAGGCAGAGCGCGGAGGTCACGTCCGGAAGCGGCACGCGTATGGCGAGGCTGTCGCGGTTGGTGAGTTGCACCCGGAGATCGATCAGCTCGGCAGGGCGGTGCAGGGCAAGCACAAGGCCGGGAATCTCGTCGACGACCAGGCCACCGTGCCGCTGGTTGGGCACCAGCGTGCCCTGGTAGGACGGAGCCAGGATGTCGACCACCAGGCTGAGCTGCCCGCGAGAGTCCGTGTGGTCGCGGCCGAACCGGTTGGCAGCCTCCCGGGACTGGTAACCGCGGTCGCGGAGGGCGGCCGGCAGGCGGGGGTCGCCGATCACGGTGGGCAGGGCGGCGAAGTCCGCGTCGGCCGTCTCCCGCATCGGCACCTGATCGGCGACCCCGTGAGCCGCGACGAGCAGGGTGACCATGTGGCCGCCGACGATGCGATAGTCGAGATCGAGGGCAGCCGTGAGGCCGGCCAGGTCAGCGAGAGTCAGGAATCCGGCGTCAGCGGCCCGGCTGGTTGATGTCAGCGAGACCGGCCTCGGCGTTGGCGGCGTGGGGTCAGCCGACGTCGGTGGAGTCATGCGGCGGTTCCCTGCTCTTGGTGACGGCGGCGGATGAACTGCCACACCCGGTCCGCCGCTTCCTCGCTGTCCGGACCGGGAGTACGGCATACGTCCCAAAGGATCTGCAGTGGGTCGGCGAGCGAGAGCGTGGCCGGCGAAGGGCAGGACGGCTGCGCCGCCGGCCACAGGCCGACGTCCCGAGGCACGGTGAGTTCCAGCGTGGCCTCCTCCTCGCCTGCCGGAACGAAGCCGGCGCCGGCCAGGTCGACGCCAGCGTGGGCGTAGAGGACTGCGCGCACCGGCGACCGCCAGGGAGCGATGACGTCGGCGGCGACGTCGCCCGAGACGACGGGGCCCGACCCGGCATGTCCGGTCGCGATCATCTCGGCGACCGTACTGGCCTGCTTCACCGGCGGATCAAGGCCGTACCAAAGGGTCCGGAGCCCGCCCGGCCCGGGATAGGAGTCCAGCCACCAGCGCAGCGCCGCGTCGATGTCGTGCACCGTCCAGCCTGACGGCTCTCGGCGCGCGAAACCCTGATCCGCCAGCGCGCGCAGGGCCTGCGATACCCGGGGCTGGGACACACCGACAAGGGCGGCCAACTCTCGTTGGGTGGCGTACGGGCGCTCGATCATCCGGCGAACGAGCGTGAAAGCGCCCCACGGCACCGGACCGGGACGGGTGGACCGAGACGCCACGCCCTGGCGGGCGTTGAGCTCGACCCGCTCCGCACCGACTCGCAACATGCCCGCCACCCGCTGGTCGGCGTCGGTCAGCCAGGACCAGCCGAGGGCTTCGATCGCGGCGCGAACGGCAGGCGTGGCCGAGGGCACGACGATGAGGCACGGCGTCGGGTGGCGGTCGGCCAGCGCGGCGACGTCGCCGGGCGTCAGTGGCGTCGGAGACCTGACGACGGTCAGCACAGCCATGGCGTCGCCGTACCGCAGCTCCAGCTGATCGGGGCCGCGCGGGACCAGCGTCAGGCCGACACCGACCAGTTCCCGCCACGCCACCGCCGATATAAGCATTATCCGCCCTCCTCAGATAACACTTATACACGCCCGAGGCCGGCCGCGCCCGGAAGCTGTCCGGACTATGGACGTCGTGTTCCGGCCCGCAGAGGTCCCGACGGACATGCGCCGATGAACTGAGACACCGCCCCTCCCGGCAGGACCTGGTTAACGGCGGTCAGGGCCGGCGGGTGCGGGCCAGGGTGAGGACGACGGCGAGGGCGGCGACCGCCGCGCCGGCGACCACCACGGCCATCGGCAGCGCGCTCCCCTCGCCGCCGAGCCCGACCAGCGGCGCGGCCAGCGCCCCGACCACCGACTGGATCCCGCCGAGCAGCGCGGCGGCCGTCCCGGCGTGCGCGGCGTGCCGGTCCAGGGCGAGCGCGGTGCCGTTCGGCGTCACCATGCCGAGCGATCCGACGAAGGCGAACAGCGCCACCGCCACCAGCGGCAGGCTGCCCAGCAGCCCGCCGGTGAGCACCGCGGCGGCGGCCAGCACACTCACGACCAGCGCGCGGACCAGCAGCGGCCGGGGGTCGAAACGGTCGAGCAGCCGGGCGTTGAGCTGGCCGACGGCGACCAGGGCGAGCGCGTTCACGCCGAAGAGCGCGCTGAACAGCACGGCGGAGACGCCGAAGACGTCCTGGAAGACGAAGGACGACCCGGAGATGTAGGCGAACAGCCCGGCGAAGGCGAGGCCCTGCGCCAGCGCGTACCCGAGGAAGATCCGGTCGGTGAAGAGCGCGCGGCCGGCGGCGGCGGTGGCGGCGAGGCCGCCGGTGCTGCGCCGGCCGGCGGGCAGCGTCTCCGGCAGCCGCCACGCGACGGCCGCGGCGAGCAGTGCGCCGATCACCGCGAGCGCGACGAAGACAGTACGCCAGTCGCCGAAGCGCAGCACCAGGCTGCCGAAGGCGGGGGCGGCCATCGGGGCGATGCCGAAGATCAGCGTGAGCCGGGAGAAGTACTTCGCGGCGTCCCGGCCGGCGTAGAGGTCGCGGACCACGGCGCGGGCGACGACCACGCCCATCCCGCCGGCGAAGCCCTGCGCGAACCGCGCCGCGGCCAGGGTCTGCGCCGACGGCGCGGCCGCGCAGGCCAGCGAGAGCAGGGCGTACGCGGCGACGCCGGCCAGCACCGGCCGGCGGCGCCCCCAGCGGTCGCTGAGCGGGCCGGTGATGAGTTGACCGAGGGCCATGCCGACCAGGCAGGTGGTCAGCGAGAGCTGGATCTGCGCCTGGCTGGCGGCCAGGTCGCGGGTCATCTCGGGGAACGCCGGCAGGTAGGTGTCCAGGGAGAGCGGCCCGAACGCGGTGAGCGTGCCGAGCAGCACCAGCACCACGACGGCGGCCCGGCCGGTCGGCGCGGCGACGCGCTCGTCCGGGCGTACGGGCGGCGCGATGGTGTGCGGCATGGTTGTCCCCTCGGTGGCGGATCGACCCGGTTACGATAGCTCTGGACACAGAGCTTTTCCCGGTTGGAGAGGGCGACTTTGTGACGGACGAAACGCTCGATCGCCTCGGCGCGGCCCTCGGCGAGCTGCACCGGGCGCTGCGCCGGCGGGCCATCCAGCGGGCCGGCCGGGTCGCCCTGCCGGACGCCCAGGTGGAGGTGCTGCGCCTGGTGCAGCGGCAGCCGGGGGTCAGCGTCCGGGAGGCGGCCGAGCGGCTGAGCATCGCGCCGAACACGGTCAGCACGCTGGTCGGCGAACTGACCGGCGCCGGCCTGTTGAGCCGGGAGCGGGATCCGGCCGACCGGCGCAGCGTCCGGCTGGAGCTGACCGACGCGGCGCGGGAGCGGATCGCCGCGTACGCCCGGCACCGACGGGACCTGCTCAGCGCGGCGCTGTCCGAACTGGAGGGATCGGACCGGGAGGCGGTGCTCGCCGCCGTACCGGCGCTGGGCCGGCTCGTCGACCGGGTGACCGAGCAACGCTGAGCCCGGGCCGGGGCGGCGCCGGGACTCAGCGGGGTGGGCCGGCCAGGATCCGTTCCCGGGCCGCGTCCACGCCGCCGCGCCACCAACCCATGGCCTCGATCCACCAGGTCAGCCCGGCAGCGGCGTAGGGCGCGATGCCCCGTTCCGCGTCCTCGGGCGACGTCCAGCCTTCGAGGACCACGTCGAACCCGTCCAGCGACCCCCGCTCGGCGGCGACGAACCGGACCGCGTCGGCGAAGTCCTCGACCGGCACCGGAACGTCCCGGCCCGCGTCACGGAACGTCGCCACGATCCCGTCCCACCGGGCGGAGCGGCGGAAGCCCGGGCGGTTGGGCCATCGGCCGGCGCACCAGACGGGGATGCGCGGCTGCTGCACCGGCGTCGGCAGCATCCGCACCCGCTCGCCCGAGGGCATGGTCACCTCCCGGCCCGACCAGAGCGCCGTGAGCTGCTCCAGTGACTCGTCGAGGCGCCTGCCGCGGGCCCGGAGGTCGGGGTCTTCACCGAAGGCCGCGTACTCGAGGTCCATCGACCCGATGCCTGCCCCGAAGACGAGCCGGCCGGCGGAGAGTATGTCCAGGGTGGCCGTCTCCCGCGCCACGATCTGCACCCGCCGTCGGGGCAGCGCGGTCACGAGCACGCCGAGTCTGATCCGGGAGGTTCGGGCCGCGATCGCGGACGCGACCACGACCGGGTTCACCACCGGCCAGTCCGGGTCGTGGTAGAGCACGTGGTCCCAGAGGAAGACGGCGTCCCAGCCCCGCTCCTCGGCCGCGACGGCCAGCTCGACCAGGGTGGCGGCATCGGCGAAGGGCCCGACGTTGGGTAGACCGACGGCGAATCGCGGCATCGCGTAACCCTAGCCAGGGTCCGCCTCGCATGGGAGCCACGGACCGGGGGTGCCGTTCCGGCGGTAGCTGGTCAGCGCGACGGTCTTTCGGGCGTACGGCGCCCACCGCGATGCCGGTTCCCCTTCGACCCGGCCCAACCGAGTTCGCGCCAGCGCAGCACCAGGGCCCAGCCCGCCACCAGCGCGAAGGCCGCGATCAGCGCGGTTTGTCCGGTGCTGCCGCCGATATTGCGGTCCATGACGTGGACGGCGGTGTGCGCGACCGCCCCGACCAGGTAGCCGGCGAGAGCGACCACCAGCGCGTCCGCCCAGATGAGGGCCAGCAGCAGGGTGGCCCCGATGCCGAGCTGGAAGGAGCCCACGTCGTGCACGAAGTGCCGGCTCGGGGGGAAGTCGACCGCAGAGCTGAACGATTCCGGCGCGGTCAGCCCCCACACCCCGACCACGACGGCGGACAGACCGAGCAGGGCGGCGATGCCGCGGACGATGCGTCTCATGCCCTCTCGACGGTACAGGTTCCGGTGAGGTGACGTGGCCGGTGTCACACCTCGGCGCTACCTTGCAGGGACGCCCGCTCCCGAGGAGGCATCCGCATGATCGACCACCTGTCCGTCCAGGTCCGCGACGTGGCCGCCAGCGCGGCGTTCTACGACGCGGTGCTCGCCCCGCTGGGCGGCCGGCGGTTGCTGGAATTCCCGAACGTCATCGGCTACGGCGTCGACCGGCCCGATTTCTGGCTGGGCCCGACGACGACCGGGGGCAGCGCCCGCGAGGTGCACCTGGCGTTCACCGCGCCGGATCGCGCCGCCGTCCAGGCGTTCCACGACGCCGCCGTCGCGGCCGGCGCCGAGGTGCTGCACGCTCCCCGCGTCTGGCCGGAATACCACCCGACCTACTTCGGCGCGTTCGTCCGCGACCCGGACGGCAACAACGTCCAGGCGGTCTGCCACGCCCCGGAGTGATCCGGCGTTAGGTTGACGGGCATGGAGCAGCGGATCAGCCTGATCACCCTCGGGGTTGCCGACGTGGCCCGGGCCCGGGCGTTCTACGAGCGGCTCGGCTGGCGCGGTCAGGAGGTCGAGGAGACGGTCTTCTTCCAGGCCGGCGGCCTGGTGCTGGTGCTGTGGGGCCGGGCGAAGCTGGCCGCCGACGCGGGTGTGGACGACGACCCGGGCACCGGTGGGTTCGGCGGCCTGACGCTCGCGCAGAACCTCCGCTCCCGCGAGGAGGTCGACGACCTGCTCGCCGTGGCGGCGGCTGCCGGCGCCACGGTGACCCGCCCGGCCCGGGAGACCTTCTACGGCGGGTACGCCGGCTGTTTCGCCGACCCGGACGGTCACGTCTGGGAGATCGCCTGGAACCCGGGTTTCCCGCTCGGCCCGGACGGCACCATCACCGTCCCCGACTTCGGCGCCCCGGCCTGAGTCGGCCGGCTTCGCGGCTCCGGTCATGAACTGGACGACGGGCAGAGCAGCCGGTCGACCAGCGGTAGCTCCAGCGGATCCAGGCAGAGCGTGATCAGGGTGACAGGACCCGACGACGGCGGTGCCGTGGTCGGCGGTGGGGCCGTGGTCGGGGGCGGCGCCGTGGTCGGCGGCACGGCGCTCGGAGCAGGAGCCCTGGTCGGCGGGGCGGTGGTCGGGGCCGGGCCGTCGGCCGGGGACGGCGGGGCGGCGGGCCGGTCCGCACCGGCCGCCGGCGCGATGGGAGCGCCCGGGTTCCCGGGTGCGGTCGGCCGGTCCCCCGGGCCGCCGGTGGGCCGGGGCTCGGCCGAGCCGGTCACCGACGCCGCCGTGCCGCCGCCCGGCGGCTCGCCGGACGTGGTGGGGGCGGTGTCGCTCGACGGCACCGCGTCGGGCCCGGCGGGGAAGCCGCCCGCCTCCGCCCGGTACGGCACGCCCGCCGGCTGCTCCGGCTCGACGGCGCCGACGGCCAGCGCCGCGAACGCCACCGCGGCGACGGCGGTGACCATGGCCGCCCGCCGGTCGTGCCGCAGCCCGGTCAGCGGGGCCTGGGCCGGCACGGCCACCGGCGGCGGCACCGGCCGCGCGCGCTGGTGGGCGTCGAGCAGGTCGTCGACCTGCGCGGCCACCGCGGCGCGCTCCCCGGTGGCGGCGGCGAAGGCCAGGGTGAGATAGAAGCGGAAGTTCACCACCGCGGGGGTCGGCACCAGCAGCCCGGCGAGCCGCCCCCCGTCGCCGGCGTGTAGCAGGGTGAGCGGAACGTCGGGGTGGTGCGCGGGCCCCACCAGGTCCGGGTACGTCCACTCGCGCCGGTGCTCCCGCCCGGCGAAGGCCACCCGGTGGTTGGTCACCACGGCCAGGCCGGCGTCGACGACCCGTACGCCCTTCGGCAGGGCCCCGTGCGGGGTGTCGGGGCCGGTCGCGGCACCGGCCAGTCCGGGGGTGGGCAGGCCGGCGACGTGCCGGGCCTCCGCCTCGACCAGCTCGGCGGCGGGCAGCACCCGGTAGACGACCTCGTCGTCAGCGAGGTCCACGGGCAGCCCGGTTCGGGGCTGGGTGCAGCCGAGGAAGCTGGCGGCCTCGATCTGGAGCCGGATCAGTTGGTCGTGGCGTCGGAGCCAGGCCGCGGTCTCGGCGTCGTACGCGCGCCGCCGCCGGTCGTTCTCGCGCTCCGACCAGGTGATGCGCCAGCGGGCCTCCGCTGGTGCCGGGATCATGATGATGGCCGGTGATTTCGCCGTCACACCCGGTACAACCGCCCGTCTCACCTACAGGACACGCATGGCGATCGATATATCCGCGTTGTTCCCGAAAGGAGAGAATTGACCCGACGGGGGCGCGGAACCGGCCGTCCGGCCTAGAAGATGACGCGCCGGGGATACGTCTCGGCCTCCCGCGCCCACTGCTCGGCGGCCGCCGCCAGCGCGTCGGCCGAGACCGTCAGCGTCAGCGGATACACCGCGTCGAGGGGTCGCCGCGGCATCCACGGCGGCAGCGACTCGTAGGAGAACTCGACGACCAGTTCCACCCGCCGGCGCCGGATGACCCGGCTCCGCAACGTCAGGTTCGGCTCGATGAACCGCACCACCGCCGGCGGCGCCGCCGGGTCCACCGCGGACTCGGCCCGCCACCGCAGCCAGCCGGTCAGCGCCTCCGCCTCCGCCACGGTGAGGCAGGGCTCCAGGTGCGACCACGCCTGCCCGTCGGCGGTGCGGGCGTCCGTCTCGATGAGCAGCCAGTCGTCCCAGCCCTCGTCGGGATGGACCGGCGGCTCGACGCCCGGCTGGTAGCCGACCGGGCGGATCCTCACCCGGGCGCCGTCGTCGGAGCGGATCTCCATCCACCCATCATCTCGGACATCGGGTCGCAATCTGGGCGAATTCTCCGGTCGGCCTGATCGGCGGCCCCTCAGGACCGCGGAGTCGGGGGCCGGTACGGGAAGACCCGGATGCCTCCACTCCGCCACCCGGCAAGGCTGGGGACATGACGACAGTCCACCCCCGGACCACCACGAAACTCGTACCGGCCGCGGCCCTCGGCGCGCCGGCGCTCCTGCTGCTCTACGGCCTGTTGCGGCTGCTCGACGGGCTGGACGGCCACCATGGACCGGGCTGGGCATGGAACGTCGGGCACACCCTCTTCCTGGTGGCGTTCGTGCTCTTCGCCGTACTCCTGGTCGGGCTGCGGCGACTGCTGCGCCAGGCCGCGCCACGGCAGCGACCGCTCACCGAGGCCGCGACCGCGCTCGGGCTGGCCGGCGCGGCCGGGTTCCTCTGGGTGATCCTCGGCGACCTGTTCCCCCGGCTCTCCGACGCCGCGCCGCTGCCGGACCCGGCGATGGCGCTCGGGCCGCTGCTGTTCCAGGTCGGCATCCTCACCCTGCTGGTGCAGGCCGCGACCGCCCGGCCGCGACTGCTGCCGGGCTGGAGCCCGGTGCTGGTGCTGCTCGGCTTCCTGCCGATCGCGGTGAACCTCGACCTGCTGCCGCTCGGCGCGGCCCTCATCCTCGGCGGCCTGCTCCCCCTGCACCGACTCACCGAACCCGCCGAGCGTGATACCTGAGAGTCATATTGATGCCTCACGGTCATCACGGCCGCCGGCGACAGGTGCCCGGCGGCGCGACACGCGGGAGCCGGCCGGCCGTCGGTCAGGTCCAGACGGTGCGGCGCACGCCGCGGTGCTCGGCGCAGGCGGCCCGCTGCCCGCCGGTCAGGCTGACCGAGCCGTCGCGGCACTGCACCAGATAACCCCGCCCGGCCCAGAACTGCGGCGCGCAGTCGAACCAGTCGCAGATCTCGGCGGCGGGCCGGCGGATCCGGTTACCGCCGCAGAAGTCGTACCCCATCGGGTTGGCCGGCGCGCCGCAGAGCCGCTCCCCGGGCGCCGTCGTCGACGGCGTCGGGGCGGGCGGGGTGGTGCTGCGCTTCGGCTTGGGCGCGGCGAGCGGCGGCACCGACGGGCCCAGCCGGGGGACGCCGGTCGGCGCGGGGGTGGCCGCGACCGCGACCTCGCCGCGCCCCGGGTCCGACGGGTCGGATTCGATCAGCGCGGCGGGCACCAGCACCGCGATGGCCGCCGCCACCGCCACGGTGCGCCGGCCGCCGGGCAGCATCGCGCTGAGCCGGGCCTGCGCGGGCGTGGCGATGCCCGGCCGGATCGGCTTGAGCTGCGCGTGCTCGGCGATCAGCTCGTCGAGCTGGGCGATGACGGCGTCGCGCTGCTCGATCGCGTCGGCGAAGGCCAGGGTCAGCTTGAACCGGAAGTCCGCGGCGGCGTCGGCGGGCAGCATCAGCCCGGAGGTGCGCCGCCGGTCCAGCACCTGGATCAGCGTGACCGGGGCCGCCGGGTCGTGGGCCAGGCCGGTCATCCGGCCGTACGCCCAGTCGCGCCGGCCGCGCCCGCCGAGCAGCACCAGCCGGCGGTTGGTGATCACCGCCATGCCGGCGTCGGTGACGCGGATCCCGTCGGGACGGCGGGGTCGCAGCGGCGTGGCGTCGACGGCGACGGTCAGGTCGGGGGCCGGGAGCACGCTGGTGTGCCGGACCTCGACCAGTTGCGCGGCGGGCAGCGCCCAGAGGACCACCTCGCCGGCGCCGAGTTCCAGGGGCAGTCCGGCGCCGGCCGCCGCCGACCCGTGGAACTCCGCGGCGAGGGTGCGCAGCCGGCACAGTTCGTCGTCGCGTCGTCGCCATGCCGTCTCGGCGCCGCGGTACGTCCGCAGCCGCCGATCGTTCTGCCGGTGCGCCCACCGGTACCGCCATGTGGAACCCGTCGAATCAGTCCTTGCCACGCCGACTCCTTCGCCGTGCAGAACCACCACCGGGGTGTCACAGGTGTTAACTCCGGCGGCGTCCGGCGTGGACACGCCACATCGGGCGAATCACCCGATCGGTGTACCAAGTTGGACGATAAGTCGATTCTGCTGCGTGGCTTCCTGCCCGTCGGGCGTGTCAGCGGTGGTGCCTCTCCCCGACCCGGTAGGTGCGCAGGTTCGGGTCGGCCCGCAGCTGCGCCTCGGTGTACTTGACGGTGTCCCAGCCCTTGCCCGAGTAGAGCCTCGTCTGGTCGGCGTACCAGGGCGAGTTCGGGTTGGTCGACTGCGAGTAGGTGAGGATCTGCCGGCCGGACGGGCCGTTCGGGCCCAGCTCGACGGCCATCACGAAGGACGAACCGTGCACCACCTTCGGGTAGCCGACGCCGGGCCGCAACGGGTTGATGATCATGTTGAAGATGCCGGCCTCGGCCGGTCCACCGTGGATCGGGATGCGCCGGTCGCCGCGCGGTTCGGTCTGGATGTCGCCGAGGCGGGCGTCCAGCGGGATGCCGGCGAGCCGGCGCACGGCGTCGGCGAGCGCCCGCAGCACCCGCGGGTCGGCGGTGGCCAGCCGGGCCGGGGTGTGCACCGGGTCGGCGGCGTCGAAGGCGTCGGCGAACCGGATGCCGCCGGCCAGCGCGAACTCGGTGAACACGTGGGCGCCCCGGCTGTCGGTGTCCACCCGCAGGTCCCAGCGCCGCAGCGCGGCACAGGCGTCGCGCAGGTCCACGGTGCTGCCGTCGGAGGCGGTGGCGGTCGACTGGGCTGTGCAGAGCGCGACCAGGTCGTCGCGGACCAGTTCGCCGCCGTACGCGCGGTTGCCGAACACGGTCTGCCAGAGCCGGCCGGCGGTGAACCGGGTGCCCGGCAGGTCGTCGGTGCCGGCGAGGCGCCGCTGCACCTGGTCCAGCCCGAGCCGGGTGCGCAGGCTGCGCGGGGTGCCCTCGTTGCCGACGATCCGCGGGTAGCCCTCCAGCGGCGCGTCCGGGTTGGCCAGCCAGTGGCTGTCGTTGGAGTTGGTCACGTAGTCGGCGCGGAACCGGATCGGCAGGTTAGCCGGGCCGAGGATGCCGGGCACCACGGCGTCCGGGTCGGCGCCGAGCGCGCACGCCGACCGGGACCCGTCCAGGACCGCCTGGCCGCTGCTGGCGTAGAGCGGCTGGAACGGCGCCGGGATGCAGGCGGCGGCGAGTTCGTCGGTGACCCGGGGCACCACCGAGTGGTCGGCGTAGAGCGCCTCGCCGCGGGCGTCGGCGGCGATCACGTTGACCCAGGGCAGGAACTGGTAGCGGTCCAGCACGCTCTTCAGCTCGCGGACCGTCTTCGCCCGGCCCATCTGCAACCAGCCGTCGAAGGCCCGGTTGTTGGTGGCGTTGACGTCGGTGACGGCGTACGCGGCGTCGGCCGTCCAGTCGAAGGTGCCGGGCACCACGACCACCGGACCGTAGTGGGTGTCGTGGAAGGTGCGGCTGACCGGTACCGTGCCGCCGGCCGGGCCGGGCACCTGCACGGTGACCGTGCGGGTGGTCATCTTCCGCGGCCGGCCGTCGAGGTAGTAGGAGGTCGAATCACCGGGCACCAGGGCGAGCCGGTGCCAGACGAACCGGCGGGCGGTGGAGACGGTGTGGCTCCAGGCGAGGGTGCGGTTGTGCCCGATCTCCACGATCGGGTCGCCGATCAGCGCGGCGCCCTCCACGTCGTAGCGGCCGGGCACCTTGAGATGCATCCGGTAGAACCGCTCCGCGCCGTCCCAGGGGAAGTGCGGGTTGGCCAGCACCATCCCGCCGCCGTGCGTGGTGGCCCCGGCGCCCAGGCCGTACGCGTTGCTGCCCACCCCGGCCGGCGCGCCGTCGGCGGCGGCGAGCACGGCCGCCGCGCCGGGCGCGTCCTGGGCGGCGGCCGGGCCGGTCGCGGTCGGCGGGGCGGCGGCGACGATGCCGTCGAGCAGCGCGCGGGAGCCGGCCCGGACCATGCTGGCCCAGGTGCTCCGCCAGAGATCCAGCTCGGTCAGCGGGCGCACCCAGGGTTTGGCCCGGCAGGCCGGGTCGGTGAGGCCGGCCGGGCCGCCGACCCGGCGCAGGTAGGTGTTGTAGCCGGCGACGAACCCGCGGATCTGGTCGCGGACGTCGTCGGACGGGGAGTGGACGCCGTCGCGAGGGCCGGTGAGCAGGCGCTCGACCGTACGGTCCTCGATCGCCTTGCGATAGAACAGGTCGCTGCGCACGTTCGGGTCCGTCGACCCGGTCACCCCGAAGTACCGGGAGCGCTCGGCGTTGACCGTGGCCACCTTCTCGGCGATGACGCAGAGGTTGTCCTCCGCCTGCACGTAGCCGACGCCGAAGCCGAGGCTGCCGAAGCTGTGCGCGGTGATGTGCGGGACGCCGTACGACGCCCGGCGGATCTCGGCGGAGTAGCCCCGCCCGTCGCGCTGCTCGCCGGCGGCCGGCGCCGCGCCGACGGCCAGCCCGGACACGACCATGCCCAGCGCGGCCATCGCGGCGCCGAGGCGAAGAGCTGGACCGGTCACGTGCATCCTCCCCGCCGGACGTCATCGTCCAGAAACATTCACGTTCCTCGGCATTCTCACCCGGCCGGGCCGCCGCGTACACCCCTGCCCGGCGGCCACCTGGTTCAGGGGAGGTCCAGAACCAGGTCGGCGGTGGCGACGCCGATCTCACCGTCGTACTCGTCACCGGCGGCGGCCCGGGCGGCCGCCCGGTCCGTGCCCGGCCACAGGTGGGTCAGCAGGAGCCGTCCGACGCCGGCGTCGGCGGCCAGGCGGCCCATCTGCCGCGCGCTCGACAGGTAGCGCCGCGAGTCCTCCGGCACCTGATCCACGTAGGTGGCCTCAGCCAGCAGCAGGTCCGCGTCACCTGCCAGGTCGACCAGGTCGGCACTCGGACCGGTGTCACCGGTGTAGGCGAGAACGCGATCACCCGCGGTCAGCCGTACGCCGGCGTTCGGCACCCAGTGCGGCAACAGGAAGGTCTCGGCACGGAACGGGCCGATCTCAAGACGGCTGCCGACGGTGATCTCGTGCAGGGCGTAGGCGTCGGCCAGCATGCCGGGACGGTCCAGCGCCAACACCGCGTCGAGCGCACCGGGCAGCGCGTACACCGGTAGCGGCGCCGGCGGGTCGTCGCGCAGCGCCCGCGCCCGCAGCAGCGGGTTCAGGTCGGCGCAGTGATCGGGATGTCCGTGGCTGACGAACACCGCGTCGACCTGGTCCGCCGTGATCCGTTGCAGCAGCCGCGGCACGGTCGCGTAGCCGAGGTCGACGAGCAGCCGGAAGCCGTCATGTTCCACCAGGTATCCGCTGCACGCCTGGCCCGCTTCCGGCCACGCCCCGCATCCGCCGAGAACCCTGAGCCGCATGCCCGGCAACCCTAGTGGCCGGTCCGTGGGCTGCGACGTCCGGCCGCCGGCAGGCGTCACCCTCGGATGCCGGCCGGCCGCCGGCTTTCGCCGGACGAGGCGGTCCGGGGCTGGGTAACGTCAGCCGCAGCCGGTGCCGCCGGCGGCGGGGCGGAAGGGGTGAGCGCCGGTGACCGAGACGGGTGGCCGTCGCGACGCGATGATCGCCGTCGACATCGGCACGGCCAGCGCCAAGGCGGTCGCCTACGACAGCCACGCCCGCCAGCTCACCCAGTACGGGGTCGCCTATCCGCTGGACGAGCCGCAGCCCGGCTGGGCCGAGCAGGATCCGCTGCGGGTCCACACGGCGGTGCTGGAGGCGATCGCGGCCGTGGTCGCCGAGCTGGGACGGCCGGTGGCCGGCCTGTCGTTCAGCACCGCGATGCACAGCCTGATCGGCCTGGACGGCGACGGCGAGCCGATCACCCCCTCGATCACCTGGGCCGACGCCCGGGCCAGCCGGCAGGCCGAGCGGCTGCGGGCGGTCCCGTCCGGGCTGGCCCTGCACCGCCGCACCGGCACCCCGGTGCACCCGATGGCGCCGCTGCCCAAGCTGCTCTGGCTGGCCGAGCAGGAGCCGCAGCTGTTCGGACGCACGGCCTACTGGGTGAGCATCAAGGACTGGATCCTGCTGCGGCTCTGCGACGAGCTGGTCACCGACCACTCGGTCGCCTCTGGCAGCGGGCTGATGGACATCCACCGGCTGGCCTGGGACTCCGAGGCGCTCAGCATCGCCGGCATCACCGAGGCGCAGCTGCCCCGGCTGGTCTCCACCACCGCCGTGCTGCCCGGCCTGACCGCCGAGGCGGCCGAGGTGACCGGGTTGCCGCGGCACACGCCGGTGGTGGTCGGCGCCGGCGACGGGCCGCTGGCCAACCTGGGCCTGGGCGCCGTGGCCCCGGGGGTGGTGGCCTGCTCGATCGGCACCAGCGGCGCGATGCGGGTGGTGGTGGAGCACCCGGGCGTCGACCCGCTCGGCGGGGTGTACTGCTACGCGCTGACCGAGCGGCGGTGGGTGGTCGGCGGGGCGATCAACAACGGCGGCGTGGTGCTCGACTGGGCCGGGGACGCGCTGGCCCCGGAGCTGGGCGAGGACGCCGAGGAGCAACTGCTGGCGCTGGCCGCCCGCGCCCCGGTCGGCTCCGGCGGGCTGATCATGCTGCCGTACCTGCTGAGCGAGCGGGCGCCGCACTGGAGCGCGCTGCCGCGCGGCGCGTACGTCGGGCTGACCCACGGCCACCGCCGCTCGCACCTGGTGCGGGCCGCGATCGAGGGGGTCTGCCAGCAGCTCGCGCTGGTGCTGGCGTCGGTGCGGGCGGCCGGCAACGAGGTGCACGAGGTACGGGCCAGCGGCGGCTTCGCCCGCAGCGGGCTGTGGCGGCAGATCCTCGCGGACGTGCTGGGCATGCCGGTGCGGTTCCCGGCCGGGCACGAGGGGTCCAGCCTCGGCGCGGCGCTGCTCGGCATGCAGGCGTTGGGGCAGATCGCCTCGGTCGACGTGGCCGCCGAGATGGTCACCATCGAGGAGACCATCAACCCCGATCCGGCGGCGGCCGCCACCTACGCGACGCTGCTGCCGCTCTTCTCCGAGCTGTACGACGCGCTGGTGCCGACGTTCACCTCGCTGCGCCGGCTGGCGCCGGGCCTGCCGCCGGAGCCCGTCCCCACGCCGCCGCCCCTGTAGCGCCCGCCGGGTGGCTCACCCTGGCGGGGACCGGCCGGCGCGGCGGGAGGTCAGGGGGCCTCGACCGCGGAGATCCGGTACTTGTGCACCTCGGCGCCGAGGATCGCGGCCACCTGCCCCTCACCGGGACCGGAGCCGCGGAAGGCGAGCAGCTGCTCGTCGGACTCCCAGCGCTCGTAGACGTTGATCCGCCCCGGCTCGACCGGGTCCCCGCTGATCGCGAAGTCGACGCAGCCCGGCGCGGAGCGCGCCTGCCGGACCGTCTCGACGCAGGACGCCAGGTATGGGCCCCGCTCGGCCGGGTCGACGTACAGGCTGCCGGCGACGATGAGCACAGTGGACCTGCTTCCTACTAGGTGCTCGTTGGTGAGCAATTCGGATGTTTCGCTCTCCGTCCGGTGGTGGCCGGGCTGGAGTCCTGGACCGGCAGTCTGGTCCGGTGGCGATCGGTCCTGTCCTGCAGGATCTGCTTCACCTTGTGGTGTGGGGTGTGCAGGGCGATGTCGGGGTCGCCGGCTCGTTGCAGGATGTTGATCGCGGCGTTCACGTCGGCCTGCCACACCACCCCGCACGAGGTGCAGTGAAGCCGGTCCCCGCTGCGTCGGCCGAGCCGGCCGCAGCGGTGACAGGTTTGTGAGGTGTAGGCGGCGTTGACGTGTACGAGCGCAGAACCTCTGCGCTCCGACACGTTGGTCAGCGCTTCGGCGGTGACCCCTTTGGTCCACCCGGCGAGGCGCCGGTTGAGGTTCCTACCGAGCGTCTTACGCCCGGCGAAGGTCTTGGTCAGGTCTTCGGCGACCACGGTGGCGGATTTGTCGACGACCCGGTGCACGGCGGTGAAGATCTCCGTACGGACCTGCGCCCGATGGCGGGCGGCGCGCCGGTCCCGCTTCACGTGCCCGAGGTTGTTGACAGTGATCCGGTGCGCTTTCGCGTGGTCACCGCGACGGGCGGCGTTGTTGGCTATCGAGCGCAGCTTCGCCCGGCGGCGGTTGCGTTCCTTCAACCGGTCCGACTCGGTAGTCAGCAACTCGCCGAGGCGGGTGCCGTGGCGCTCGCCCTCGGAGTCGGCCAGGGCTTCGGTGTAGCCCTTGTCGACGCCGATGGTTCGGCTGCCGCACGGCCGCTGCGACGATCGCAGCTGCGACGCGTCGATCTGGTAGTGCACTTCGACCCGGCCGCCCCGCAGGATCAGCCGCAGCGTGCCGGTCGGGACGACCGTCGTGGACAGCGGGATCCTGACCATCCTGCGGCGTTCGAGACCGGGAACCGCAAGCCATAACCCGCCACGCCCGTCGGCGAGGATGTTGTGCTGATCGGCGCGCACGACGATCTGATCGTGGGTGCGGTTCTTGCCTCGCTTCCAGTGCTTGCGCATCTGCCGGGCCAGGAACGGATCCTCTGCCCATCGGTCGCTCTTGAGCGCGGTGAGCATCCGCTTGCGCTCGGCCGGATCGTCCGTGCGCCGCACGATCGCCCGCCGCACCTCAACCTTGGCCGCCGCATTGTTCGCCGCGATGTCGGCCATCGCGTCGCGCACGGTCTCCTTCCACGCATTCGCCAGCACACCGAACCGCTGATGCGTGCCATCAGCCAGCCAACGATCCCGCACCTGCCGATCCCTCAGCCCCGACCCGACTCCGCTGGTCGAACCGTAGCGCTGCCACACCTCGCTGCGCACGCAACCTAGCCGGCTGGCCTGCTCCACAAGGGCCACATACTTGCCGACGTTCAGGCGGGCCGAGTAGGCGATTCGGGTGACCTTCACTGGCCGCCACCAGTGATCAGATCCGCTCTCTTGATCATCCCACCGCCGACCCCGCTGATCCACTCGTCCACGGCGAGCCCGCAAGCCACGCAGAACTGCTGCATCGACGCGACCCGCGAAGCCAGGTCGGCTCTGGCCGGGCAAAAGACCCGGCCACAACCTTCCGGCGCGGGACGTCGAAGCCCGGTTGCAGCGCCTTGCGCACATCGGAGTCGTCGAAATACCTCTGTCCCGACGACAGGCGGCGAGCCGCGACCTGGCCCTGTAGGCAGTTTATAGCGAAAGTTCCGACCACTAGTCACTCCTCCTCTGACGGCTGACGATCCAGTGATAGTCCCCGGGTGTGACAGCGGCGCGGCGCGCCGCCGCACCCGGACGGGTGACGCCACCGCCACCGGCGCCGACCGTGCCGGCCGCTCCTTATCGTACAAACGTGAGTAAAACCGACAAGAAGGCTTCATCTTCCCGGCACGTACGGCGAGCCCTGTCGGCGCTGGTGGCGCTGGCCCTGCTCGGGCCGGTGGGGCCGGCGGCGGCCGACGGCGGCGGGCCGGCGGCGTCGCCCGCCGCGCCGCGGCCCCCGGCGGCCGCGCTGGCCTGGCTCGCCTTCCCCGGCGGGGTGTTCTCGGTGGACACCGCGGCGCGGACCGTGCGCTACCGGGCCTGCGACGGTGACACCGGCCGGGTGGCCGACCCGGGCATGCGGGTCGCCCGCCGGGTCGCCAGCGGTGAGGTCACCGTCGGCGGCACGACCTACGTCTACGACATCCCGCTGGTCGGGCGCATCCCCGGCGTGGTGGAGGTGGTACGCCCCGGCACCCGGCCGGCGGCGCTGGTCGGCGAGGTGGTCACCGACCCGCAACCGCCCACCGACCCGGCCGCCGGGCGGCGGCTGCTCCCGCTCACCGGGCGGCTGGCGCGGGTGGTGGCCGGGTCCACCGCCAACCCGGCCGGGGTCGCCGTCCGCGACCTCTCCGGCCGGTACGGCGACCAGCAGATCGCGGTCAACGGCACGTTCCGCCCCAAGGCCGCCAGCGTGATCAAGCTGTGGATCCTGGTCGAGCTGCTGCGCCGGGTCGACTGCGGCCAGGTGGCGCTGGACGACGGGGTGCTGGTCACCCCGGCCGACGTGGTCGACGGCACGGGCGAGTTGCAGTACGAGACGTTCCCGCAGGTGGTCACGGTCCACCGGCTCGCCGAATACATGATCATCTACAGTGACAACACGGCGGCGAACGTGCTGATCGACTACCTGGGCGGGTTCGCCCCGGTCAACGCGCTGATCGACTCGATGAACCAGCGCGAGACCGTGCTGGCCCGCAAGATGCTCGACACCGAGGCCGCCCGGCGGGGCGAGGAGAACTACACCAGCCCGGACGACGTGATCTCGCTGCTCGGCGCGGTCTGGGACGCCGAGATCCTCACCCCGGCGTCCCGCGACCTGATGATCGGCTTCCTGCGCGGGCAGACCCTGAACACCAAGATCCCCGCCGCGCTGCCGCCCGGCGTGCCGGTGGCGCACAAGACCGGGGACCTCCCCGACGCCTCGCACGACGTCGGCTACTACCTGCTCCCCGGCGCACAGACCGCGGTCGCCTTCCTCACCTCCGGGCCGACGGCCAGCGGCGACGAGACCGTCCGCCGGCTCGCCCGCACCGTCTACGACTACCTGGTGCCGCCCGGCGACGGGGCGTACCAGGAGTGAGCTCAGGCGGCGCCCGGGATGTTGGCCGGCGGGTCCTCCCGCACCAGCTCCGCGGCCGGCTTCGGCACCGACACCGGCAGGCCGAAGTCGGCGTAGGCCAGGTCGAGCCGCGCCGTCCGCCCCGGCTCGGCGGCCAGTTCGAGCTGGTAGCGGACCAGCCGGCCCTGCTCGTCCACGGTGGCGGTGAACGGCACCGCGCCGGCCCGGTCACCGAGCACCCCGCCGACCCCCGCACCGAGCACGTCGGCGCTGTCGCGCAGGTCGACGGTGCCGGCGTAGTCGCGCACCCCCGTCTGCCGGACCCCGGCCGGAGCCCGCAGGGTGCTGGCCAGCCGGGTGTTGTCCAGGCCCCGGCCCCCGCCGGCCGGCACGTGCCACCAGGTGCGGCCGTCCCACTCCGGCACCCGCCGGTCCGGGGCGCTCACCCGCACGTAGACGTCCGTCCCGGTGACCAGCCGCTCGATCTTCACCTCGCCGGTGGGCACCTTCAGCGAGGTGGTCTCCAGGCCCCGCCGCGCCTGCGGGTCCCAGACCAGCACGGTGCCGTCCCCGTCCGCGCCGGTGCCGACGGTCAACCGGTACGACTCCCGCTCGACCCGGGCGGCGGCGTCGACCAGCACGCTGGCCGGGTCGGTGCCCGCCGCCGGCCGTCCGGTCTCCGACGGCTCCGACCGGCCGAAGGCGGCCCAGCCGCCGACGACCGCGGTGGCGGCGAGGACGGCGCCGGCGGCGACCAGCTTGCGACGATTCACGGCGACGTCTCCTCCGGCAGGGGTGTGGTGGGCCCGCCGGCGGATCACCGATCGACGCTCACGACAGTGCGGTCCGGCCAGCGTAGCCGGACCGCACCGGCGTGCTCACGCCCGGCTGATCGCGTTGGCGTGGATCGCCTCGGCCAGGTAGGCGGTCAGGCCCGGCGCGATGGCCTCGTAGTGCGCGGTGAACCGCTCGTCGGCCAGGTACATGTCGGCCAGGCCGGTGTGGATCTCGTACGAGCACTCGTAGAACCACCGGCTGATGATCTGCCGGTGCTCCTCGGCCAGTTCCATCGCCTCCGCGCTGTCCGCCGGAGCGCCGGAGGACATCAGCGCCACGATCCGGCGACCCCAGTCCTCGTTCTCCGCCTTGATCCGCAGCCAGTCCTCCCTGGTGTGGCGGGACACGCGCCGGTTCGACTCCCGGTACGCCTCGCTGCCGCCCCACCGCTGCTCCGCCTCCGCGGCGTGCGCGTCCGGGTCGAAGTCGCCGAAGACCTCGAACCGCTCCTGCGGGGTCAGTTGGATGTTCAACTTGCTCGCCTCCATCGCGAACTCGATCGCCGTGACCATCTCCTGCAACCGCTTGATCCGTACGGTCAGCAGCTCGTGCTGGCGGCGCAGGTGCGCCGCCGGGTCACTCGCCGGGTCGTCGAGGATCGCGGCGATCTCCTCAAGCGGGAACCCCAGCTCCCGGTAGTAGCGGATGAGCTGCAACCGCTCCAGGTCCGCGTCGTCGTAGCGGCGGTAGCCGGTGCTGCTGCGACCACTGGGCGAGAGCAGTCCGATCTCGTCGTAGTGGTGCAGCGTCCGCACGGTCACCCCGGCCAGCTTGGCCACCTGTCCCACCGTGTACGCCATGGTTTCCCTCCCTTCCGGAAACCAGGCTCCCGCCTGCCGCTACGTGAGGGTCAAGGCCGATTCTGCGACGCCGGTCACCCCGGCGCTCCGGCTTCGCCGGAGCGCGGTGCGCGGCCGCCCCGGTCAGGCTCGGGCGAGCGCGGTGCGCAGCTGGGCCAGCCCGGCGGGACGGCCGTAGCGGAAGCCCTGGCCGTGCACGCAGCCGATCGCCGTCACCGCGGCGTGCTGCCGCTCGGTCTCCACGCCCTCGGCCACCACCGAGAGCTGGAACGCCCCGGCGAGCCGGGTCACCATCTCCACCGTCGCGTACGCCCGTGCGTCGGTGTCGAGCCGGGCCACGAAGGAGCGGTCGATCTTCAGCTCGGTGGCCGGGATCCGGTGCAGGTAGCTCAGCGCCGAGTACCCGGTGCCGAAGTCGTCGATGGCGATCCGGATGCCCAGCTCGCGCAGTTGGCGCAGCCGGTCGAGCACCGCCTCGCTGCCGTCGATCAGCGCCGACTCGGTCAGCTCCAGGGTGAGCGCCCGGGGCGCCAGGCCGGCGCTCGCGGTCGCCGCGGTCACCGTGGCGATCAGGTCCGGCCGGCGCAGGTGCGCGGCGGCGATGTTCACCGCCACGGTCGCCTCGGTCCGCCGGTCCTGCCAGGTCGCCGCCGCCCGGCACGCCTCGTGGATCACCCACCGGTCGATCGGCACGATCAGCCCGGTCTCCTCGGCCAGCGGCAGGAACCGGGCCGGGCTGAGCAGCCCGAGCCGGGGGTGCCGCCAGCGCACCAGCGCCTCCGCGCTGCGCACCGCCCCGGTGGCCAGGTCGACGATGGGCTGGAAATCCAGGTGCAGCTGACCCTCGTCGACCGCGCGCCGCAGGTCGGCGATCAGCTCCGCCCGGGTCACCGCCGACTCCCGCAGTGCCGAGGTGCAGGTCCGGTACGCGGACTTGCCGGCGGCCTTGGCCGCGTACATGGCGATGTCGGCGTCGCGCAGCAGGTCGGTGTGCGAGGCGTGCTGCGGGCCGTACTCGGCGATGCCGATGCTGGCCGACGGGTGCAGTCCCAGGTCGCCGTCGTCGGGCGGCTCCAGCGCGGCGAGCAGCCGTTCGGCCAGCCGCTCCGGCGGCACCTGCCGGTCGCCGTCGACCAGCACGGCGAACTCGTCGCCACCGAGCCGGGCGATCGTGCCGTCGCCGTCGACCGCCGCCCGCATCCGGTCGGCGACGCCGGTCAGGAGGCTGTCCCCGGTGGCGTGCCCGAACCGGTCGTTGACCTGCTTGAACCCGTCCAGGTCGAGCAGCAGCACGGCGACCGGGCCACCGTCGCGCAGCGCGGTGCGCAGCCGGCGGGTGAACATCAGCCGGTTGGGCAGGCCGGTGAGCTGGTCGGCGTACGCCAGCCGGCGCAGCCGAACCACCAGCCGCAGGTTCTCGTTGGCGGCCAGCCCCTGCCGCAGCGCCAGCACGGCGAGCAGCACCATCATGCCGAAGAAGACCAGGTGCGGGACCTGCCCGGTCGGTAGGCGGGCCAGCACGACCGCCACGACCGCCCCGCCCACCGGCAGGTACGGCAGCGCCACCCGCCACCACGGCGGCAGCGGCGGCTCCGCCTCGTCCGCGTCGTCGCACTCCGGCGGCGGGGGGTATCCGGTGGCCACGCCGACCAGCAGGTAGCTCAGCGGCCAGCAGACGTCGATCGGGTGCCCGGCGACGTAGTCGCCGCGCGCGGCGAGCGACACGTAGACGGTGTCGGCCACCGCCCGCAGGGTGAGGGCGGCCCCGATCACCGTCATCGGCCGCCACATCGGCCGGCCCGGCCCGGCGACCGCGACCAGGATGGTCAGCTGCATCAGGTCGAGCATCGGGAAGAGCAGGCCGAGGGTACGCACCGGATCGGCCAGGTCGGCGGCGGCGACGGGGCGGAAGACGACCACCCAGCCGACCGGCACCAGGGCGAGCCCGACGATCACCCCGTCCAGCACGGTCCGGGCCCGGCCCACGGCGGTGCGCGGGGCGGCGAGCGAGCAGAGCAGCGCCCCGGTGCCGGTGAGGATCCCCGCGGTGAAGATCGCACCGACCAGCGGGGTGTGCGGCAGGCCGCCGCCGACCAGCCGGTCCACGGTCCACACCGCCCGACCCAGCGCCGCCAGCGCCATGGTGGCCGCGAGAAGCGCCCAGAACCGGCGCAGCGACGCCGGATGCCGGCGGGCCGCACCCCGGCAGGCCAGCGCCGCCCAGGCCGCCACCAGCAACGCGCCGACGTCGCTGACCAGGGCCGCGCCGGGCAGCGCCGCGACCAGCCAGACGGCCTCGCCGACCAGCACCGCGCCCGCGCCGAAAAGCCCCACCCGAGCGGTACACCCCGCGGCTGGGCGACGGGAGCGGCCCCACAGCGTCGGCCGGTCGGCGTCGACCGGCCCGGCCGGCGGGCCGGAGTGCCCGGGGCGGGTCGAAGCGGCCGGCGCGGGGGTGCCCCCGGCGGCCTGCTCGACGTCCTGTCGCGATCCGATCGCTCCGGCTCTCTCTCCTGCGCACCCTCGACGGCGAGGACCGGTCCCGGCAAACCCGGAAAGCGTAGCCAGGTGCTCAGTCGCCCCGCCAGAGCCGTACGGGCATGGCCGACCTCTCAGGACGGTGCGGGCGTGCCCTGCCGGTAGAGGCTGACCAGCACGCCGTAGCGGGGCGCGGCGTCGCCGGCGTCCTCGGCGCCGTCGACCAGCTCGCTGAGCGCGGCGGCGAGCTGGTCGGCCTGGGCCGCGGTGAGCCGCAGGTGGCGCAGCTGCACCAGCGGCTCGCCGGCGGCCGTGGCGACCTCCTCGCCGACCGCGCCGAACATCGCGGCGGTGGCGGCGGTCTGCCCGGGCGCGACCCGCAGCCGCCGGGCGCTGCGCTGGTAGTACTGCTCGGTGCCGCCGCGCACCGGCCGGGTGTGCACCACCCGGACCATGCCGGCGTCGCGGAGCACCTTGAGGTGGTGCGCGACGTTGCCCTTGGCCGCGCCGAGCGAGGCGGCGAGCTGGCTGATGGTGGCGGGGCGCTGCCCGAGCGCGAAGAGCAGCCGCTGCCGCAGCGGGTGCCCGAGCGCCTTGAACTGCGCCGCGGTGGTGACCTCCAGCAGCTCGTCGGTCGGTTGGTCGGGGATCTCGTCGGCCACGAAGAAAGTGTCTGCACTTCTTGACGCTTTGTCAACGCGGCTGCTCTACTGCGGACATGACGTCTCTGCACACCCGGGAACAGCCAGCGCAGCAGGCCGAGATCGCCGAGGTGGTCGAGCGCGCCGCTCGGCTGGTCGAGGAGCACTACATCTTTCCGGACGTCGCCGCCCGGCTCGCCGGGCTGCTCCGGACCGAGCTGGCGGCGGGCCGGCAGGTGTCGTCCTGGGCGGCGCTGGCCGACACGCTCACCGGGACGCTCCAGTCGATCAACGGTGACCGCCATCTGCGTGTGACGTTCCACGACCGGCCGCTGCCGGAGGGGGGCGGCGACCCGCTCGCCGACGAGCTGCCCCGGATGGCCCGCGACAGCATGGGCGGCATCCACCGGGTGGAGCGGCTGCCCGGCAACGTCGCCCTGCTACGGGTCGAACCCGCGCTCTTCGCCCCGGCGCTCGCCGGGCCGGCGATGACCGCCGCGCTCCGGCTGGTCGCCGACGCCGACGCCCTGATCCTCGACCTGCGCGAGACGATCGGCGGCGACCCGGAGATGGAGCTGCTGGTCTGCGGCCACCTCTTCGACCGCCCGGTGCACCTCTACACCATGTGCCAGCGCCACCTTCCGGACCGCCAGTTCTGGAGCCCGGCGCCGCCGAGCGGAGTGCGCTTCGGCGGCAGCCGGCCGCTGGCCGTACTGACCAGCGCGACGACCTTCTCCGGCGGCGAGTCGCTGGCGTACGCCCTCCAGCAGCACGGCCGCGCCACGGTCGTCGGCGAACGCACCGGCGGCGGCGCCCACCCGCGGACGGGGTTCCCGGTCCACCCGCACCTGCACCTCTCGGTCCCGGTCGCCCGGCCGGTCAACCCGGTCACCGACACCAACTGGGAGGGCGTCGGGGTGACCCCCGACCTCGAGGTCCCCGCCCCCGACGCTGTGGAGGCCGCCCAGAGCGCCGTCGCCCGCACCCCCGCCGCGACTCGTTGATCATGAGGTTGGCGGCAGGAACGGAGATCGACACCGCCGCCAACCTCATGATCAACAGGGGTCCCGGGGGGGTCAGGTCCAGGGTTCGTCGGGGTCGGCGTCCGGGGCGGGTGGAGGGGCGGGCGGTGGGTGGGCGGCCACCGGCGGGGTGGGGACCGGTGGGGCGGGGGTTGGGGGGCCGCCGTGGGTCCAGGGGGTCTCCTCGACGGCGGGGAACGTCGCCGCCGGCAGGAAGGCCTCCGACAGGGTGGTGTAGCAGAGCCGCTCCCCCACCTCCGGCACGCTGCCCGGCGCCGCCGTCAGGCCGCGGCCCATCCCACCGGAGAGTTCCAGCACCACCTCGGTCTTGCCGTCGGCGGCCGGGGTCAGGAAGACCACCCGGGCCTTCTGCGCCGGCCGGGCCGGCGAGTAGAGCGTCGCGCCGACCGGCACCGGCACCGGCTCGGTGGTGACCAGCTGGATCCGGGGCCGCAGCACCGGCCGCTTGCCGCTGTCGTCCACCCGCTTCGGGTCGGCCAGGGTCACCTCGCCGACGAACGCCGCGCCGGCCAGCCGGTGCTCGGCCATCACCAGCGGGTCGTCGTAGGCGCGCTGCACCGCGTACGAGGTGAGCGCCCGCTCCAGCCGGTGCAGCCGTTGGGCCGCGGCCACCGCGCCGTCGCGCCGCGGCTGCGGGCCGCCACCGGCGTCGACGTGCTCCGCGTGGCCGGTGAACGCGTCCCGGTCACCGGCCCACCGGCCCTCGACCCGGGCGCCCGGCGGCATCGCGCGCAGCAGTTCCACGCCGCGCCACATCAGCTCCCAGGTGGGCGTGAGCTGGTCGCGCAGCAGCCGTTCCAGCTCCGCGTACGCCTGCGCGCGGGCCACCGGATCCGCCTCGGCGGCGGCGTACCGGGCGATGGCCGGGGCGAGCTGCCGGTTGTCGAAGTCGGGATCGGTGGCCGGACCGGCCGGCGGGCAGACCGTCGGGTCCTCGGCCCGGGCCGCCGCCTCGGCACCGGTGAGCCCGGCCGGCGGGTCGATCCAGCCGAGCAGCGCCGGCAGGTGCAGATCCTCCACCGCGCTCTGCCCGGTCGCCCAGTGCAGGGTCAGCGCGTCGGTCATCGCCACCAGCGCCGACGAGCCCGGCTGCTCGGCCCGCTCGGCGAAGAACGTCAGCCAGCGGCCCAGCAGCGGCACCGACGGGTGCACCGGATGATCGCCGTCCGGCCGGCGGAACCGGGTGGAGCGGCCGAGCAGCCGCAGGAAGGTGATCCCCGCCGGGTTCGGCACCAGCAGCTGCGGCGCGTCGACGTACCGGTACCGGACGTCCCGGCCCCGGTCCACCGCCACCGCCTCGCTGACCGCCCGGTGCCCCTCCAGGTACGGCAGCAGCACCGCCGCCAGCTCGGCGGCGAAGGCGAAGCGCTGGTCCCGGTTGCGGGGCTGCGGCACGATCAGCAGCCGCGCCTCGTCCGCCGCCGCCCCCACCAGCATCGCCAGCGGGGCGTTCGCCTCGCCGGCCATCGCCAGCGGCACCAGCACCAGCGGCCGCCGCGACAGGTGCAGGTGGCGCACCGTGGCCACCGGCTGCGCCACCCCGGCGGCGAGCGCCTGCGCCTTCGCCAGCGCGCGCAGCGTACTCATGCCGGCAGCCCGAGGGCGTCGGCCCGCAACCGGGCGGCGGCACGCAGCAGCGCGGCGGCCTCCGCCTGCTCCGGCTCCGGGGTGCGCTCACCGGCGGCGAGCGCCAGCGCCTCCGGCACGGCCGGCACGCCGCCGAGCGCCTCGCGCACCGACCGGCCCAGCACCGCGGTCTGCGCGCGCGCCTCCTGCCGGCAGAAGTACGCCAGCTCGCAGGCGGCCAGGCACTCCGGCGCGTAGCGCGCCTCCACGGTGGACAGCGCGGCGGCCAGCGTCGCCGGGTCGGCGGTCAGGTCGGCGGTGAAGTCCTCGGGCACGGCCGCCAGCAGCGCGTCGATCCGGGCCATCCGGGCCAACTGGCGGCGCAGCACCAGCAACTGCCTACGCACGTCGAGCAGGCTGGCCACCGGCTGGTTGGCGAAGTCCCGCGGGCAGATCAGCACCACGTCGTGCGACACCAGCTCCGGGTCGTGCCCCTCGGCGGCGAGCAGCTCGCGCAGCGCGAGCACGTACACCGCCGACTGGATCGCCGCCGCGGCCACCTTGCCCGGGTCGGCCTGCCCGTCGATCACCGGGAACGACTTGATCTCCACCACGTGGAACCGGCCGGCGAGCCGGGCGGCGACCAGGTCCGGCTCCAGGTGTACCCGCCGGCCGGCGACGTCCAGGCCGAGCAGCGGGTGGTCGAAGAGTGCCGCCGGCTCGTCCGCCCCGGTCGGCACGGCGGCGGTGAGCACCTCGCGGGAGCGCCGCTGCCGGTCCGGCAGGTCGTCGGCGCCGAGGTCGGTCCAGTCGGCCCGGTCGCCGGGCGGCACCCCCAGCCGCTCCGCCACCAGCCGCAGGAGTTCCGCGCCGCCGTCGGCCTTGACCTGCGCCTCGAACGCGTTGCCCCGGGTGATGGCGAACCGGGACTGCCCGAACCGGGCCGGGAAGCCGATCCGCTCGGCCAGCTTCGGCTTGTCCACCCCGGCGCCGTCGAGCACGGCCCGCCGGGCGCAGCCCGGGTTGCCGGTCAGCGCGGCGATGGTGCGGGCGTTGTGCCGCCGGGGCGGCACCCCGCCGCGGATCGCGGCCAGTCGCTGCTCGCTGCTCGTCATGATCCGCCCAGGATAGGCCCGGACCCGCTCCGTGCCACCCGCGCCGCGGCCGAACACCGGCGGTCGCCGGCAGCGGCGGGCTCAGCGGCCGCCGGCGGCGACCGGCACCGGCGCCGGTACGCCGCGGCGCACCAGGGCGGCGACGAGCGCGGCGGCCACCAGCGCCACCCCGGCCATCGACCAGAGCACGACGCGCAGCCCGCCGGTGAACCCCGGGTCGGCGAGCCGGCCGGCCGTGGTGCTGGCGACGACCGCGCCGACCACCGCGATGGCGACCGTCTCGCTGGCCAGCCGGGCGGTGTTGATCATCCCGGCGCCGGTCGCCGCCCGGGCCGGCGCGACGCTGCCGATGGCCAGCGCGTCGAGCAGCCCCATCGAGAGGCCCACCCCGACGCCGATGGTGAGCAGCGGCCCGGCGAGCGCGGCGGCGTCGCTGCCCGGCCCGAGCACGGTGGCCCAGGCCGCGCCGACGGCCACCACCGCGACCGACGCGACGATCACCGCCGGGGCCGGGACCACCCGGGTCAGCACCCCGCTGAGCAGCGGCAGGACCAGCGTCGGCGCGGTGAGCAGGATCAGCGTCGCGCCGGCCTCGGCCGGACTCATCCCGACCACCGTGGTCAGGTACGACGGCAGGTAGACCAGCAGCGGCACGAGCACGGCCACGATGGTGGCCGCCGCCAGGCAGATGCCGAGGAACCGGGGGCTGGCCAGCAGCGCCAGGTCGAACATCGGCTCGGCGCGGCGCCGCTCGACCCGGACGAAGAGCACCAGCAGCGCCAGCGCGGCGGCGAACGCGGCGACGATGACGGGATCGTCCCAGCCGTGTTCCGGTCCCTGCACGAAACCGAAGATGACCAGCAGCAGCGCGGCGGTGAACGACACCGTGCCCGGCCAGTCGATCCGGCCGCCGTGCGGCTGGCGGGATTCGGGCAGCAGCGGCACCAGGGCCAGCACCACCAGCCCGGCCAGCGCCGGCGCGGCGAAGACCGCCCGCCAGCCGAAGCCGTCGATGAGCAGCCCGGCGATGGACGGGCCGAACGCCAGGCCGACGCCGATCGTCGTGCCGAAGACGCTGAAGGCGCGGGCCCGGGCACGGCCGTGGAAGGTGCCGGCGAGGATCGCCGAGGCGCTGGTCGCGGCGGCCGCCGCACCGACACCGGCCAGCGCGCGCAGGACGTCGAGCAGCACGATGTCGTCGGCCACCGCGCCGAGCAGCCCCGCACCGGAGAAGATCGCGACGCCGGTGGCGAAGACCCGACGCCGGCCGAGCAGGTCGGCGAGCGCACCGCTGGCCAGCATGAAGCTGGCGAAGGTCGCGTTGTAGGCGTTGACCACCCACTGCACGCCGGCCAGCCCCGCGTCGAGATCGCGACCGATGTCCGGCAGGGCGACCGACGCGCCGGTCAGCGACACCGGCAGCGAGAGGGTGGACAGCAGGACGGCGACCAGCACGACGGCCGGATGGTTGCGCACGGTTCCCCGTTCGGACGGCCGCCCCAGCGTAAGTGCCGCGGGTGGGGGCGCGATCCGCTCCGGGTCGAAGATCACAACGAGGCCGGCGGCGGGGCTACCGGCCGGTCGAGCGGTTCCAGGGAGAACGGGGCAGCGCGGTGCCGGCCAGCGGACGGCGGTCGCGCCGACGCCGGCGACGGTGGCCGGGGGTGCAGGGCGGCCGGGAGACGGAGTGCAGCGGCGGCCCGACCTCGGGTCGTCGGCCGATCAGCCAGCAGAGGAAGCGGGTCATCGGGGCGCGGTCAGCCGACCGGGAGGCGCTGGGCGTCGGCCTTGGGGATCTCGTACTGGGCGCCGCAGAAGGTGCACTGCTGCAGGTAGCGGGTACGGATCGGAATGATCGGGATGAAGAACAGGCTGAACTTCGTCGACCGGCGGGTGATCACCTGCGCGGCGTGGTTCCCGCAGTTGCGGCAGACCTGCTGCATCACGCCCGACTGGGTGACCTTGGTGCGGAGTCCGAAGATGAAGAACATCGCCCGGCATTACCCAGCGGGACGTCGTTCCTCACCACCGATGGCGTCGTGACGCGACGGACCCGGCGAGGCAACGGCTGAACGCCCGTCCCGTCGTACCGGTTCGGGCGTTCAGCCTGTCACGTCGACAGGGTCACTCGTTGGAGTTCATCCACGCGGGCCAGCGGTCGCCGTCCTTGCCGTGGTCCCGGTCGTCGCCCTTCCTGTCCGAGTCCCGGTCCTCGTGGTCCTTGTCCCGGTTCCGGTCCTCGTCGCACTTATCCCGGTCCCGGTCCTTGTCCCAGTCCCGGTCCTCGTGGTCCTTGTCCCAGCCACGGTCCTCGTGGTCCTTGTCCCGGTTCCGGTCGCACTTCCGGTCGTCGTCGCTCTTGATCTGGCCCCGGATCTCGCCGTTCGGGTACTTCTTGGTGTGCACGTTGACGTACGTGACACCGGCCTCGATCGCGTCGACGAGCTCGTCGAACTCGCCCGGCTCGATGCCCTGCGCGGCGGGGCCGACGACGTCATCCCGCTTGATGGTTCCCTCGACCTTGGCCGGGGACTTGGGACAGGCCGGCACGTGCTTCGGCGCCCCGCCCTTGGCGTCCTTCAGGTTCGAGCACAGGAAGGCGGCGATCCCGCCGCTCTGGTGCCGGCCTCCGAAGTGGATGTGCGCCTGCTCGACGTCCTTCAGCTCGTCGTAGGTCAGCTTGTACTTGATCTCCTTGTTGCGTTCGTCGATGTGCGCCACGAACCGGCCGAAGCCGGGCGTGGAGATGGTCAGTGGGTCCTCCTCGTAGCCGCTGAGCTTGGCCCGGACGACCTGCTTGCCCCGGGAGTCGCTCCAGTCCCACGAGCCGCGGGAGTCGTGCGACTCGCGCTTGTCGCCCGAGTCGTCCCGCCCGTCGCCCATGGCTGCGGTTCCCAGGGCGGTGGCCGCCACCGCCGCGCTGGCCGCCACCGCCACTGTCCACAGTCGAGTCCATCGGATCAGCATCTGTCGTTCCCCTCCTAGACGGGGCCCGGGCCCGGAGCCGACGGCGTAGTGCTCGTCCACCCCGGGACGCAGGCATGCGAAGGCGCCGCGCGCCGGAGAGACGTGACGTCGGGACCTCCGGCGCTCGGGATCGATTAGCGCCCTATGGTGAAATTGTCCCATGTTTGGCGGAAACCTGAGACATCTTCACTGGTCCGACCGTCAGTGGCCTACGAGCGCTATGAGCGAACTGCAACCTCTGCCGTCGACCGGTCGCCGTGCGGCGTTTCTCCTACGACACGCCGAAGTGCCTGGCCCCCGTCAGCGGGTCAGGCACTTCGGTTCGCCGGCCGGCCCGGGGGCCCGGCGCGGTGGCGGGTCAGCCGGCGGTGGCCGCCTCGGCCTCCAGGCCGGGGATCTCCGCCTCCAGCCAGATCGGCTGCCAGTCCGCAACCTCGTGGTAGCGGCGCAGCTCGGCCAGCCCGGCCACCGACCCGGCCCAGGCCGCGTACGGCGGGTGCTGCTCGTCGAAGCCGCTCTGCACGAAGGTCAACTTGGTCTTTCCGGCCGACTCGGCCAGCTCCCAGGTGGTCACGCCGGTGGGGCCCCAGTCCACGGACATCTTCCGGCCGGGCTCCAGGTCGATGACCTTGGCCGCGTAGCCGGCCTCGAAGCCGCCCATCGCGTAGCGGCCGCCGACCCAGGGCTCGATGCCGATCGGGTAGCCGAACCAGGCGCTGGCCTGCTCGGAGTCGGTCAGCGACCGGTAGACCTCGGCCATCGGGGCGTCGATGAGCAACTCGCCGCGCAGCTCCGCCGAGGTGAAGTCGACCTTGGGCAGCAGCGGCCGGCCCTCCAGGTGGGCGGCCAGGTTGGCGATCGACAGGCTCCAGAACGTCTGCAGCACGCCCCGGATGCTGCTGCCGGTCATCGCCTCGGTGAAGTCGAAGTGGCTCTGGCTCAGCGTGATCACGGTGCTCTCCGGGCTCTCGGCCCCCAGCGTGAACTCGGTGGTGGTCTCCACTCCGTCGAGCGTCCAGGCGAAGCGCAGCGTGTCGTCGTCGACGTGCAGCAGCCGCTGGTGCGCGACGTCGCCCTCGGGGGTGTGCCGGCCCCAGAACTCGTACCGGTGCGGGAGCTCGACCTCGGCGTGCTCGGCCAGCCAGACGCGCAGCTCGGCGGGGTCGGTCAGGGCGCGGCGGACGGTCTCGACCGGCGCGGCGAGGCGGGCGTGCAGCTTCATCGGTTCACTCACGGTCTTTCCCCTTCGGATAGCAGGCCACGGCGAGCTTGAAGGCGTCTCCCTCGGCGCCGCCGTAGCGGGTGAAAAGGTCCTGCAGGGCGGCCTGCAGGTCGTGCAGGAACTGTTGGCGTTGCGCCGCCGGCACCCGGATCTCGCCGGACACCCCGACCGAGGGGAGTTCGGGCGCGGCGCGGTCGAGCCCGGCGATGTCGGCCTGGACCTCCTCCATCAGGTCGAGCAGGTAGCCCAGGCTCAGCTCGTCCCGCGCCCGGCGCAGCCCGATCCGGCCGACCAGCCGGGGCGAGAGCCAGTAGGACCGGGCCGCCGCCTGGTAGATGCCCTCGGTGATGCCGCGGACCTTGCGCTCGCTGACCCGCTCGACCAGGCCGGCCGCCACCAGCTGCTTGACGTGGTAGTAGACGCGCTGCGGCGTCTGCTCCAGCCGGGCGGCGACCTCGGTGCAGGTGCGCGGCTCGGCCAGCTGCCGCAGCACCTCGACGCGCTGCGGCTTGAGCAGGGCCTCGGCCTGCTCGATCTGCTCCAGGTACAGGACTTCTCTCATGGCAAAATCAGTTTGTACGTACAAAACTTCTTTGTCAATGGGTTCGACGAAAGCCGCGCCGGTCCGGCGCGGCTTTCGTCAGGCGCCTGTCCGGCTCAGGGCAGCCAGTCCGGGCGCAGCGGGTAGCTGTTCGCCCCGTCCGGCCCGTTACGGGTGGCCAGCACCTGGTGCAACTGGATGCCGTTGCGCTCGAACGCCATCCGGGAGCCGGCCATGTACAGCCCCCACACCCGGGCCGTGCCGGCCCCCACCTCGTCGACGCAGAAGTCCCAGTGCTCCACCAGGTTGCGGCACCAGCCGGCCAGCGTCAGCGCGTAGTGCTGGCGCAGGTTCTCCTCGTGGTGCACCTCCAGCCCCACGTCGTGCAGCTCGCTGATCACCCGGCCCGGCCCGGCCAACTCCCCGTCCGGGAAGACGTACCGGTCGATGAACGCGCCCGACCGGTGCGGCGCGTGGTTGTCCGCCCGGGTGATGCAGTGGTTGAGCAGCCGCCCGCCCGGACGCAGCCGGTCGCGCAGGAAGCTGAAGTAGGCCGGGTAGTTGCGTACCCCGATGTGCTCGGTCAGGCCGATCGAGGAGATCGCGTCGAACTGCTGGGCCGGCGCGTCCCGGTAGTCGAGATGGCGCACCTCGGCCAGCTCGGTCAGCCCCTCCCGCTCGATCGCCGCCTGCGCCCACTGCGCCTGCGCCCGGGACAGCGTCACGCCGAGCGCCTTGACGCCGTACTCGCGGGCCGCGTGCCGGACCATGCCGCCCCAGCCGCAGCCCACGTCGAGCAGCCGCATCCCCGGCCTGAGCGCCAGCTTGCCGGCGACCAGGTCGTACTTGGCCGCCTGGGCCTGCTCGAGGGTGTCGTCGCGGCTGCGGAAGAGCGCGCAGGTGTACGTCATCGAGGGGCCGAGCACCTTCTCGTAGAAGGCGTTCGACACGTCGTAGTGGTGGGAGATCGCGTTGCTGTCCCGGGTGCGGGAGTGCCGCAGCCCGTTCACCACCCGCTTCCACCGCGGCTGGGCCTCCTGCGGCGGCGGAGGCGGGGGCAGCAGCCGCTCCCAGCCCAGCCGGCGGACCAGGTTAAGCCCCTCGGCCAGCGACGGCGGGCGCAGCCGCAGCTCGTCCTTGAGCACCCGCAGCGCCTCGTACGGGTCGCCCGGGTGGACCCCCTCCAGCGCCAGGTCACCGCTGACGTAGGCGCGGGCCATGCCCAGGTCACCCGGGGCGGTGAGCAGGTAGGAAAGCCCCCGCTCGGAGCGGACGGCCAGGGTGATCCCGGCGTCCGCCGGGCCGACCGCGCTGCCGTCGTACGCGGTGATCCGCACCGGCAGGGCGCCGGTGGTCACCGCGCGGATCACGTCGGCCACGGTCAAACCCGTACGCCGGCCCCCCGCCGGCGGGGTGGCGGGAGTGCTCGCCGCTCCCTGGTCTCGATCGGTCAGGCTCATTGTCGTGCAACCGCCTTCTCGTACAGTCCGGTCAGCCGGTGGTCCGGGTCGTAACGGTCCTTCACCGCGCGCCAGGTCTCGCCCCCGTAGAGCCGGTCGAAGGACGCCCGGTCGTAGTACGCGTCGGAGTAGAGCGACTTGTGCCCGCCCAACTCCGACACCTCGCGCTCGATCGCGCGGTTGACGTCGCCGTCGGCGGCGCCCTCCGCGATCGGCACGCTCCCCCAGAATCCGATGTTGACGTAGTCCTGGCCCGGCCGCAGCGGATACAGCGGCCAGGCCCGGGCCGATCCGGGACCGGCCGGCTCGCGCAGGCGCAGCGGGCAGAGCCAGACCGGGCTCATCCCGACGGCGCGGGCGAACCAGCGCAGGAACTCCGCCGTCCGCTCCAGCGGGATCTCCACGTCCTGCACCACCCGCTCCCGCGCCGGCAGGCCGCGCCACCGGTCGATCCGCGCGGCCACCCCGTGCCGGTGCTCCAGCCGGACCAGCCGGTGGTAGACGTCGCTGCGCCGCCACCGCGCCGGCCAGATCCGGCGGACCACCGGGTGCTGCACCCCGAACGCCGCCGAGCACCAGAACCAGTCGGTGTCCCAGCGCCACAGGTAGTCGTAGCCGGTCAGCGCGTCCCGGGTGCGCCGGCGCAGCGACCGGTAGTAGATGTCCTGGCCGGTGTAGTCGCTGACCTCGCCCGCGTCGTCGGTGAACGTGCCCAGCACCAGGTACGCCTCGCCCGGGCTGAACATCACCCCGTCCATCGCGTCGACGGTGACCCCGGCCCAGGAGCGGGTGGCGCTCACCTCGGCGATCGCGTCGACCAGCTCCTCCAGCCGGGTGAACCGCACGTTGCGCAGCGCCACGTGCCGGCCCACCGGCTGCAGTTCGATGCGCAGCCGGGTGGCGTAGCCGAGGCTGCCCAGCGAGTTGGGGAACGCGGCGAACAGGTCGGCGTGCCCGCCCTCGGGCCGGGCCGTGACGATCTCGCCGGCGCCGGTGAGCACGTCCAGCTCGAGCACCGACTCGTGCGGCAGGCCGTTGCGGAACGAGGTGGACTCGATGCCCAGGCCGGTCACCGCGCCGCCCAGGGTGATGGTGCGTAGCTGCGGCACCACCAGCGGCATCAGCCCGTGCGGCAGGGTCGCGTCGACCAGGTCCTCGTAGGTGCACATGCCCTGCACGTCGGCGGTGCGGGCGGCCGGGTCCACGGCCAGCACCCCGGTCAGCCCGCTGACGTCCAGCCCCGGCGCGCGGGGCGCGGATCGCGGGCGGAACAGGTTGGAGGTGCGCTTGGCGAGCCGGACCGGCTCACCGGCGGGCACCGCGGCGTAGGACCGCCGCAGCTGGGCCACCGCACCGTCGTGGTCGACCGAATGATGATCCACACGGACCGCGCACATGAGATCACTGTACGCGCCACGAGGTGAAATTCGTGGGATGTCCACGGTGGCCATTTCGCATCACGGGCCGATCGAGGCGGTTACCGTGGCCGGCATGCCCTCCCCCGCGTTCGCCGCCCTGGACGCCAGCGGCCTGCCCTACCGGGTGATCCGGCACGGGCCGGTCACCAGCCTGACCGAGGCCGCGCAGGCGCGCGGCGTCGCCGTACCGGACGTGGTGAAGACCATCGTCGTCCGGCGCGGCCCGGACGACCACCTCTTCGTGCTCGCCCCCGGGGGCCGGGTGATCTCCTGGCCGAAGCTGCGCGCGCTGCTCGGGGTCAGCCGGCTCTCGCTGCCCGACGCGGCGACCGCGAAGGCGGTGACCGGTTACGAGCGGGGCACCATCACCCCGTTCGGCGCCACCACCGCCTGGCCGGTGGTCGCCGACCAGCGGCTGCGCGGCCGGCAGATCACCCTCGGCGCCGGCGAGCACGGGGTGGCCGTGGCGGTGGACGCCGACCGCGCGCTGGACGTGCTGGCGGCGACGGTCGCCGACGTCACCGACCCGGAGCCGACCCGCTGACGCGGGCCCACCGGGCCCGGCGCGCTGGCCGACGCCGGCCGGCCGGCATAGCGTGGGAGCCATGCCGAAAGCCGTCTGGAACGACCTGGTCGTCGCCGAGAGCGACGACACCGTGCTGGTGGAGGGCAACCACTACTTCCCCCGGGCCGCGCTGCGCGCGGACCTGATCCGCGAGTCGGCGACCCACACCGTCTGCCCGTGGAAGGGCACCGCTTCCTACTACACGCTGGAACACGCGGGCCGGACCAGCCCCGACGCGGTCTGGTACTACCCCGACCCGAAGCCGGAGGCGGAGATGGTCCGCGACCGGGTCGCCTTCTGGAAGGACGTCCAGGTCGTCGATTGAGCGCGTCGGGTCACCCGGCTGGCCGTCGCCGGCCGGGGTGGGCCAGGATGCCGGTATGAGCGTCGGAGAAGAGCGCAACGACCCGGCCGGCACGGTCTACGGCGGCCGGCGCGCGTCCCGCCCGGGGCTGCCCCGCGACCCGCTGATGCGGGCGGCGCTCGGCGTCGCGCTGGCCGGTGTCCTGCTCGGGACGTTCTTCGCCACCGGGGTGCTCGGCGGTGGCGGTGACGAGCCGGTGGTGCCGGCGGCCGCCGGCACCCCGTCGACGGCGCCCGAAACCACGGCGAGCGAGCCACCGCCCAGCGATCCGGCCACGCCCTCGCCGACGGCGGTCGCCCCCACCACCCCGGCGGCACCGACCGCCGGGCCGCGGGTGTTCCGGGCCGCGGCGTCCGGGCTCTGCCTCGGCCTGGACGGCGCCGGGGAACGGGCGCCGGCCCAGCTCGCCGTCTGCACCGGCGGGCCGGAGCAGCAGTGGGTGGTCAACCCGGCCGGCCCGGACGTGGTGACCCTGACCAACGCCGCCTCCGGGCAGTGCCTCGACGTCGAGGGCGGCAGCACCGACGACGGCACGAAGCTGCTCCAGTTCCCCTGCCACGGCCAGCCCAACCAGCAGTGGCGGCTGACCCCGACCGGCACCGGCCCGGTGCTGCTGGTCGCGGTGCACAGCGGCCGGTGCGGGCAGGTCGACGACGGTGGCACCGAGGTCGGCGACGACGTGGAACAGGCCGCCTGCACCGGCGCCGTCGAACAGCAGTGGAACCTGGCCTGACCGGTCAGCCCCGGTAGCTCCACGCCCGCCGGCCGGTCACCGGCACCGGGACGGCCGGCGGCGCGGCCGGGGCGCCCCGGCGGCGCAGCAGCAGGGACAGCCCGGCCGCGCCGATCGACAGCGCCCCGGCGGCGTACCAGGCCGGCGCGTAGTCGCCGAGCTGGTCGCGGACCAGCCCCGCGCCGGTCGCGGCGAGCGCCGCACCCACCTGGTGCGCGGCGAACACCCAGCCGAAGACCACCGCGGCGGACGCGCCGAAGTACTCCCGGCACAGCGCCACCGTCGGCGGCACGGTGGCCACCCAGTCCAGCCCGTAGAAGACGATGAACACCAGCATGCTCGGCTCGGCGGTGGCCGCGAAGAGCCCGGGCAGCACCAGCAGCGAGCCACCGCGCAGCGCGTAGTAGGCGCCGAGCAGCAGCCGGCTGTCCACCCGGTCGGTCAGCCAGCCGGAGGCGATGGTGCCGGCGATGTCGAAGAGCCCGACCAGCGCCAGCAGCCCGGCCGCGGTGGTCTGCGGCATGCCGTGGTCGTGCGCGGCCGGCACGAAGTGCGTGCCGACCAGCCCGTTGGTGGTCGCGCCGCAGATCGCGAAGCCGCCGGCCAGCAGCCAGAACGGCCGGGTCCGGGCGGCCTGGGCCAGCGCGCCGAGGGCCCGCCCGGCCGCCCCGCCGGCCGTCGGCGCCGGGGGCGTCACCTCGGTCGCGCCGTAGGCCGGCAGGCCCAGGTCCGCCGGGTGCTCGCGGAGCAGCCACACCACCAGCGGTACGACCGCCAGCGCGGCCCCGGCCACGACGAGTGCCGCCGACCGCCACCCGTGCTCGCCGACCAGCACCGCGACCAGCGGGAGGAAGACCAGCTGGCCGGTCGCGCCGCCGGCGGTGAGCACGCCGGTCACCAGTCCCCGGCGGTGCACGAACCAGCGCCCGGTGACGGTCGCCACGAAGGCCAGCGCCATCGACCCGGTGCCCAGCCCGACCAGGACGCCCCAGCAGAGGATGAGCTGCCAGCTCGCCGTCATGAAGACCGTCAACCCGCTGCCCGCCGCGACCAGCAACAGCGCGGCGGTGACCACCCGCCGGATGCCGAACCGGTCCATCAGGGCGGCGGCGAACGGCGCGGTGAGCCCGTAGAGCAGCAGGTTGACCGAGACCGCGGCGGAGATGGTGGCCAGCGGCCAGTGGAACTCGGCGTGCAGCGGGTGCAGCAGCACCGAGGGGGCGGCGCGGAACCCGGCCGCCCCGACCAGCGCGACGAAGGCGACGGCGGCGACGGTCCAGGCCGGATGCAGGCGACGGGATCGGGTCACGATGTCGAGTCTCGGGACCCGTCCCCCGAACGACGAGTGGCCGGGAAGCCATCATGCGCAATAATCGGGCCATGACCCTCCGCCGGCACCGCGTCGCGGTGCTCGCCCTCGACGACGTCGTCGGCCTGGACCTCGGCACCCCCGCCCAGGTCTTCGGGACCGCCCGCGACGACGACGAGCGGCCGCTCTACACCGTCGACGTCTGCACCCCCGGCGCCCGGCCGGTCCGCAGCAGCGGCGGCTACCGGGTGCTCCCCGACCACGGCCTGGAACTGCTCGCCACCGCCGACACGGTGGTGGTTCCCGGGATCCACGGCGGGTCGCCGCTGACCGACGGCGCCCTCGACGCGGAGGTGGCCGAGGCGCTGCGCGCGGCGTACCGGCGGGGCGCCCGACTCGTGTCGATCTGCACCGGTGCCTTCGTGCTGGCCGCCGCCGGGCTGCTCGACGGCCGGCGGGCCACCACCCACTGGGCGTACGCCGACCGCTTCCGCCGGCTGCACCCGGAGGTCGACCTCGACCCCGCCGTGCTCTTCATCCACGACGACCGGCTGCTCAGCTCCGCCGGGGTGGCCGCCGGGCTCGACCTGTGCCTGCACGTCATCCGCACCGACCACGGCAGCGAGGTGGCCAACCGGGCGGCCCGCCGGTGCGTGGTGCCGCCGTGGCGCGAGGGCGGCCAGGCCCAGTACATCGAGCGGCCGGTGCCGCGGGTCGCCGGGGCCAGCACCGCCGCCGCCCGGGAGTGGGCCCGGCAGCGGCTGCACGAGCCGGTGACCCTGCGCGACCTGGCCGAGCAGGCCCGGATGAGCGTCCGCACCTTCACCCGGCACTTCCGCTCCGAGACCGGGCTCAGCCCGGCGCAGTGGCTGCTCCAGCAGCGCACCGACCACGCCCGGCTGCTGCTGGAGACCACCGACCTCACCGTCGACCAGGTGGCCCGCCGCTGCGGCTTCGGCACCGCCGCCGCGCTGCGCCAGCAACTGCACCTGCGGATCGGGGTGGCCCCGTCGGCGTACCGCCGAGCCTTCCGCCGGCAACCCGAGCCGGCCTGACCGCCGCCCTGCGGGCGCCACCCGTCCGGTCAGCCGGCACGGAGCATGCGCAGCTGTGCCAGGTGCTTGGGCAGGTGCACCCGGGTGTGCAGGTCGAGGGTGCGGCCCCAGGGCAGTGGCCCGTCCACGTTGAGGTCGTAGCCCTCGCGCAGATGGGTGTCGACGGGGGTCTGGGCGGCCGGGCCGAGCCGCTCGGTGAGCGCGCAGAGCTTCTGGCTGGTGGCGCGCAGCAGGGTGGCCAGGGGGTCCAGCCCGCCGCACTCGGCGACCAGCGCGTCGACCTGCGGGCGGTGGATGGTCTCCAGGTCGTAGTAGGCGAACGGCGCGCCGGCCAGCACCGCCTCGGTCGCCTCGACCATCAGCTCGTCGTTGGCGGCCAGGTGGGCGACGATCTGCTCGGCGCTGAGCTGCCCCTGCGGCGGCGGCCCGAACCCGCCCGCGTCGACCTCGGCCAGCACCTGCGCGTACGCGTCCCGTAACGCCCCACTGTCCATACGCTCAGTGAAGCCCGGCCCGCGCCGGCCGGTCGGGCGTTCCGGTGGTCGGTTCACCCGGACGGGACCCGGCGGCGCCGACCGCCGTCCCCGCGCCGCCAGCCTAGTTCCGGGATCGCCGGAGGAACGACTGACGGGACGCTGTCGAGCTGCCCCACCGGTAGGACCAGGGGCAGCGAACGCGGCAACCGGGCGGCCGGCACCCGAGGCAGCAGGTGCCCAGCCGGCGGAGGCTGCCCGGACGGCCGGCACTCCGACGGGCCGGCGCAATGGCCAGGCGCCCGTACAGATGGGGCAGCTCGACAGGGCCCGAAACCCCGGGACCGCACCCGGCTGCACGCCACGACGGCGCCTCGCCGTGCCGGCCCCGATCAGCGCCGCACCGGTGCGCGGGGCGGGTCAGCGGCGACCGTGGCGGGCGCGCAGGTAGTCGGAGACGACGTACTCGCCCAGGTCGTCGAGGTCGGGGGTGAACATCCGGCCGCGGCTGCGGCGGGCCACCGCGTCCACGAAGCGCCGCAGCCCCTCGTCCTCGCCGAGCATGAAGAGGTTGAGCGTGGCGCCGTAGCGGGTGAGCCGGTCCACCTCCCGGATCGTCGCCTCGATGGTCTCCGGCAGCGGCGGCCAGTGGAACAGCGCCTCCCCGTCGTCCGGGTCCAGGTGCGCGGTGGGCTCCCCGTCGGTGACCACCAGCACCACCGGCTCGGCGTCCGGGTGCCGGCGCAGGTGCCGGGCGGCCAGCCGCAGCGCGTGCTGGAGGTTGGTGCCCTGCTCCATGTCCGGCTCCACCGCGGCCAGCTCCTGCTGGCTCAGCGGCAGCGCCTGCCGGCCGAACCCGATGATCTGCAGCGCGTCCTGCGGGAAGCGGGTCGCCACCAGGTGCGACAGCGCCAGCGCGGTCTGCTTCATCGGCCCCCAGCGGCCCTGCGAGATCATCGAGTAGGACAGGTCGACGCAGAGCGCCACCGCGGCGGAGGCCCGCCGTTCGGTCTCCACCACCTCGAAGTCCTCGACCGCGAGCTGCACCGGCACGCCCGGCCCGGCCCGGCGGACCGCCCGGGTCAGCGTCCGCACCACGTCCAGCGGCTGCTCGTCGCCGTACTCCCAGGGCCGGGAACCGCCGCTGACCTCGCCGGCCGCGCCCGCCGAACGCAGGTCGTGCTGCCCGCGCGGCCCGGCGGTCAGGTCGGCGAAGACCCGCCGCAGCGCGGTGCCGCCGAGCCGGCGCAGCGCCTTCGGGCTCAGGGTCAGCCCGTCGGCGTCCCGGCTCACCCAGCCCTGCCGGCGCAGCTCCCGCTCCAGCTCCCGCAACCGGCGTACGTCGTCGGCGGCGTCCCGGCCCAGCGTCCGGGTCACCGCGTCCACGTCGACGTCGTCCAGGGTCGCCCCCGGGTAGTCCTGGTCCAGGGCGTCCAGCAGCTCGTCCAGCTCGCCGATCTCGGCGAGCGCGCCGGCCGCCTCGCCGTAGCCCAGCGGCTGCTCGCCGCGGACCCGCTCGCCGCGCCCCCACGCCAGGTCGGGGCGGAGCGCGCGCAGGTGCCCGTCCAGCGCGGACAGTTCCCCGGCCAGCCGGTCGCCGAGCGACTGGCGCATCAGTCCGGCCAGCTCCTCGCGCTGCCGGTCGGACAGCGACCGCATCAGCCGCTCGCCGGCCGCCGCCCGCCGGGCCAGCACGTCCACCAGCTCGTCGACGTCCTTCGGCTGCTCCGGGAAGAACTCGCCGTGCCGGCGCATGAACTCGGCGAACGCGTCGGTGGTGTCCTCCGACCGCGCGTGCCGGGCCAGCAGCTCGTTCAGGTCGTGCATCATCTCGGCCAGCCGCTGCTGCGCCGCCGGGTCGGCGGACGCCCGCACCGCGTCGCGCAGCCCGGCGAACCGCTGGCCCAGCACGTCGTCGCGCAGGCCGTCGAGGATCTGCTGGTACGACCGGCGGGCCTCGTCGCTGGCCCACTCGTAGCCGGCCAGCTCCTCCACCGCCCGGGCGGTGGAGCGGGGCAGATTGTCCAGCATCGCCTCGGCGAACCGGGCGGCGGCGTCGTCCCGGCCGCGCAGCTCGTCCCGCTCCGCCGCGAGGGCCTGGTCGAGCAGCGCCCGGGACCGGGTCACCGCCCCGTCCAGGTCCCCCCGGCGCAGCGCCTCGCGGCGCAGCCGCCGGGCCCGGGCGGCCAGGTCGTCCAGGCCGCCCCGGCCCTGCGGGCCCCGGCGCAGCAGGTCGCGCAGCGCCTCCCGCAGGCTGCCGCCGGCGAGCACCTCCGCGCCCACCGCGTCCACCGCCTCGCGCACGTCGTACGGGGGCGCCAGCGGATCGGGACCGCCGCGCCACTGCCCGTACCGGAACCGGTTGCCGGCCACGCTCAGCCCCGGCCGCCGTAGCGGGTGCGGCCGGACTCGGTGACGTCCTTGCCGAGCCGGCGGGTCAGGTGCAGCCCCTCCAGCACGAACTCCACGCCGGCGGCGGCCTCCTCCGGGGTGGGCGCGTCGCCCATGCCGAGCTTGTCCAGCACCTTGGCCAGCCCGGGCACGGTGCCCACCTGGCGCAGCAGCTCGGCCGAGCTGACCAGCTCACCGGTCTCGATCACGGTGCCCTCGGCGACCAGGCCGGTGAAGCCGGACAGGTCCAGCCCGGCCAGCCGGGCCCGGAACGTCTCGGCGGTGGCGGTCCGCAGCAGGTGACCGAGGATCTCGATCTCCCGCCCCTCCTCGCCGCTCTCGAACTCCACCTTGCCGCGCAGGGTGGAGGTGACCGAGACCGCGTCGCCGACCCGGGCCACCGGCGCTTCGGGGCGTACCCCCGCGGTGGTGTCCGCGGCGGCCAGCAGGCCGGCGCGGCGCAGCGCGGCGGCGGCGACCGTCTCGGCGGCGGCGATGGCGAACCGGGCGGAGACCCCGGAGCGCGGGTCCACCGACGGCGACTCGCGCACCGCCCGGGCGAACCGGGCGAGCACCTCCAGCACGTGCTCCGGCACCTCGGCGACCAGGTCGGCCTCCTGCCGGATCAGGGCCAGCTCCAGCTCCAGCTCGACCGGGTAGTGGGTGCGGACCTCGGCGCCGAACCGGTCCTTGAGCGGGGTGATGATCCGGCCCCGGTTGGTGTAGTCCTCCGGGTTGGCGCTGGCCACCAGGAACAGGTCCAGCGGCAGCCGCAACTGGTAGCCGCGGACCTGGATGTCCCGCTCCTCCAGCACGTTGAGCAGCGCCACCTGGATCCGCTCGGCCAGGTCCGGCAGCTCGTTGACCGCGAAGATGCCCCGGTTGGTACGCGGCACCAACCCGAAGTGGATCGTCTCCGGGTCGCCGAGGCTGCGCCCCTGGGCCAACCGGACCGGGTCCACGTCGCCGATCAGGTCACCGACGCTGGTGTCCGGGGTGGCCAGCTTCTCGCCGTAGCGCATCGAGCGGTGCAGCCAGCCGACCGGCAGGTCGTCGCCGGCCTCGGCGACCAGCGCCCGGGAGGCCGGGGTGATCGGGTGCAGCGGGTGCTCGTTGAGCACCGAGCCGGCGATCACCGGGGTCCACTCGTCCAGCAACGCCACCAGCGAGCGGATCAGCCGGGTCTTGCCCTGGCCGCGCTCGCCGAGCAGCACCATGTCGTGCCCGGCGAGCAGCGCCCGCTCGACCTCCGGCAGCACCGTGTCCTGGTAACCGACGATGCCGGGGAAGCGGTCGGCGCCGGCGCGCATCCGGGCCAGCAGGTTGTCGCGGAGTTCCTGTTTGACGGTGCGGTACCGGTGACCGGCCGCCCGCAGCGCGCCGAGCGTGCCGGGCAGGTCGGCCGGAGGGACCGGGATCATCGGGTTGCGCGCAGTCACCCGACCACGCTAGCTCGGGCCGGGCGGGGGTGCCCGTTCGTTGCCGGGTACCCCCGCTCCCACCCTCAGCCCCGACCGCAGCGCGGGCAGCCGCCCCGGCGGCGCAGGTGGTACGCGTACGCGGCGGCGGCGAGCGCCGGCCCCCAGGCCGGCCAGAGCAGCATCGGCGCGGTGGCCACGGTGAGCCCGCCGCCGGCCAGCGACCAGAAGTCCGGGCTGGCGACCAGCCCCACGGTGGCCGCGGTGACCGCGACCGCGACCAGGGTGGCCGGCACCACGGCCAGCTTCACCGGCACCGGGCGACCGCCCAGGCGGGGCACCCAGCCGGGGAACCGCTCGCCCCAGCGCTGCACCAGGCCGAGGGTGAGCAGGGCGCCGACGGTGGCGAAGGCGGCCAGCCCGAACCCGGCCCAGACCATGCCGTTGCCCTGCATCTCGGTGAGGAACTCGCGGGAGATGCCGAGCGGGATGCCGGCGGCCCAGGCGAACCGGGTCAGCGCGTACCCGAAGGGGATCGCGGCGGCGGTCCAGGCGGCCCACCGCCCCCAGCGGGCGGCGGCGGCCCGGCTCGTCCAGCCCCGGCCGGTGCCGCCGCGGCCGCACCCCACGCAGGCGTCGGCGGTCCGCCGCTGCCAGACGAGCACCGCGCCGGCCAGCAGCACCCCGCCGGCGAGGGCGGCGAACCGGGCGAACAGCGTCCAGGTGAAGATCTCGGCGTAGTCCACCGGCGGCCAGCCGAACGGCGCCCCGAGGATCAGCATCGGCGCGTAGCCGAGGAGGACCAGCACCTGGGCGTCCGGGACGACCACGGCCAGCAGGGCGGCGACCGTCCAGGCGTACCCGGCCAGCAGCGTGCGCAGCGGCCGGGACGCCCGGGCGGCGGGGCCGGTCATGGCCAGCGCGGCCACCGCCGCGCCGAGCAGCAGCGCGGCGAAGAGCGGCGGCCCGGCGCTGACCGGGACCAGCCGGAGCAGGTTGGTGTCGCCGCCGCGCGGATCGTTCGCGCCGAACGGGTAGCCATCGCCGGTGACGGTGGCGACCAGGGCGAGCACGCCCCAGAGGCCGAGCCAGCCGGCGGCCAGCGGAGCGAAGCGGTCGGGCCAGCGGGACAGTGGACGGTGGCGGGTGGCGGTGATCGTCGTCATGGCTCCAGCCTCGGCCGGCGGCCCCCGCGATCCCTCCCGTGCACCGGTGAACCGGCTCCCCCGCCCGGGGGAACGGGTCAGCCGGCGGGGGTGATGAACCCCGACTCGTACGCGGCGATCACCGCCTGGGTGCGGTCGCGCACCCCGAGCTTGGCCAGCACGTTGCCGACGTGGGTCTTCACCGTCTCCACCCCGACCACCAGGTGCGCCGCGATCTCCGGGTTGGACCGGCCGGTCGCCATCAGCCGGAGCACCTCGGCCTCCCGCTCGGTGAGCCGGGCCGCCGTCAGCCGGTCCGCGCCCCGCCCCCCGTACGCCCCCACCAGCCGGCGGATCGCGGCCGGGAAGAGCAGCGACTCGCCCCGGGCGACCACCCGCACCGCCTCCACCACCTCGGCCGGCCGGGCCCGCTTGAGCAGGAAGCCGCTCGCCCCGGCGCGTAGCGCGTCGTAGACGTACTCGTCGTTTTCGAAGGTGGTCACCACCAGCACCCGGGGCGGGTCGGCGGACGCGGCGAGCAGCGACCGGGTGGCCTGGATGCCGTCGATGCCCGGCATCCGCACGTCCATCAGCACCACCCGGGGCCGGTGCCGGGCGACCAGCGGCAGCACCTCGGCGCCGTCCGCGGCCTCGGCGAGCACCCGCAGGTCGGGCTGGGCGTCCAGGATCGCCCGCAGGCCGATCCGGACCAGCTCGTCGTCGTCGACGATCAGCAGCCCGGTCGTCGCGCGGTCGGTCGTCGCGCCGTCGGTCATCGCGCCCCCTCCAGCGGCAGTCGCACCCGGATCCGCCAGCGGTCGCCCTCCGGCCCGGCGGTCAGCCGGCCGCCGAGCAGCAGCACCCGCTCGCGCATCCCGTCCAGGCCCCGCCCGCCGCGCCCCGGGTCGGCCACGACGTCGCCGGCCAGCCGGTTCACCAGCTCCAGCGCCAGCGCCTCCGCGCCCACGTCGAGCCGGAGCGTCACCGGCCCGCGGCCGTACCGGGCGGCGTTGGTGAGCCCCTCCTGCACGATCCGGTAGCCCTCCCGGGAGACCGCCGCCGGCAGGTCGGCCGGATCACCGGTGCACCGCGCGTCGACCGCCAGCCCGGCCGCCCGGGTGTCGGCGACCAGGCGGTCCAGGTCGGCGAGCGTGCGCTGCGGCGCCGGCGCGGCGCGCCCGCCCTCGCTGTCCCGCAACAACCCGAGCACGTGGTCCAGGTCCTCGGTCGCGGTACGGGCGGTCTCCTCGATCGCGGTGAGCGCCCGCCGGACGAACTCCGGGTCCCGGTCCAGCAGTTCGCGGGCCGCGCCGGCCTGGAGGGTGGCCACGGTCAGCGCGTGGCCGACCGAGTCGTGCAGTTCCCGGGCCAGCCGGTTGCGTTCGGCGAGCCGGGTGGCCCGTGCCTCCAGGGCCGCGATCCGTTCCGCCGGGGCGGGGCCGAGCAGCACCGGCGCCATCGAGGCGGCCAGCGCCCCCAGCCCGGCGACGGCGTAGCCGAGGCCCACCAGCATCAGCACGCCGATCAGCGTCAACCAGCCGGTGTCCCGACCGTCCAGCGGCCCGAACCGTTCCCGGCTGATCAGGTCGGCGCCGAGACCGAACTGCTGGGCGATGAAGGCCAGCGCCATCGGCAGCGCGCTGATCAGCGCGAACATCACCAGCCCGCCGACGGTGAGGTGGGTGGCGATCCAGAGCGCCGACCGCAGCCGGGTCTCCCGGTCGGCCCGGTGCCCGGGGGCCGGGTCGGGCAGCTCGACGCCGAGCAGGGCCCGGGCCGCGGCGATCTCCAGCGCCCGGCTCCCCCCGAGGAACACCGGCACCACGGCGATCGCCGCCGCCACCACCAGCAGCCCGAGCGCCAGCGGCCGGGGCACGTCCGACTGGGCGAACAGCTGCCCGAAGGTGACCGCGAGCAGCACGTACGGCAGTACCAGCACCCCGCCCAGCAAGAGAAACACGCCGCGCCGCCAGGTGCTGCCGGCGACCAGCGGGACCAGGGCCGCCCGGGGGGTCATCCGCCCATTCTGCCGCCGTCACCCGGCCGGGCGACTCCCCCGTGCCGGGGAGATCCTCAGCGGTGCTCCTGCACGTAGCGCTGCGGGTCCTTGTCCCGGAACGGCAGGTCGCGGCCGTTCTTGTGCTCGCCGTAGAAGGTCAGCCAGCGCCGGCCGAGTTCGGCGCGCAGCTCGGTGCCGGCGTGCCGGCGGAAGTCCGGCAGCGCCTCGTCCTCCTCCTCGGCGAGGTGCTCGCTGTTCTCCCGGCGGGCCTTCCACACCGCCGCCCACCACTGCTCGGAGCCGACCGGGTGCAGTTTCGCCTCGGCGATCGCATCGCGGATCTTGTTGTGGTCGCCGACCGCGTCCGCCGTCTCGGCCTCGCCGTCGTCGCCGTGCCGGACCAGGTGCGGGTAGAGGATCGCCTCCTCGGCCTCGGCGTGGATGTCCAGGTGCAGGGCGAGCGCCTCCCAGATCGCCAGCAGCTCGTGCTCGTCGCGGGCGTCGTCGAGGCGGGCGAACCCGCGCCGGAACGCGGTGTGGTCGTCGAGGATCAGCGCGGTGATGTCGTCCATCTGGTCATTCCCCCCGTTCGGATGTCGGCCGTGGTGGTCAACTCCCCGGCTCCCGGGTGGGTGACGCGACGCGCGGGCGTGTCCCACCCGGCGACTAGGCTCATGATCGTGAACTACCTCGCCGCGGACGACCGCTACGACACCATGACCTACCGGCGCAGCGGGCGCAGTGGCCTGCGGCTGCCCGCCATCTCCCTCGGCCTGTGGCACAACTTCGGCCCGGACCGCCCCTTCGAGCGGCAGCGGGACATCGTCCGCCGCGCCTTCGACCTGGGGATCACCCACTTCGACCTGGCCAACAACTACGGCCCGCCGCCCGGCGCCGCCGAGGAGAACTTCGGCCGGCTGCTCGCCGGCGACCTGGCGCCCTACCGGGACGAGCTGGTCATCTCCAGCAAGGCCGGCTACCTCATGTGGCCCGGCCCGTACGGCGAATGGGGCTCCCGCAAGTACCTGGTCTCCTCGCTCGACCAGTCGCTGCGCCGGATGGGCCTGGAGTACGTCGACATCTTCTACTCCCACCGCTTCGACCCGGAGACTCCGCTCGAGGAGACGATGGGCGCGCTCGACGCCATCGTCCGCTCCGGCAAGGCCCTCTACGTCGGCATCTCGAACTACAACGCCGAGCAGACCGAGCGGGCCGCCGCCATCCTGCGCGACCTGGGCACGCCCCTGCTGATCAGCCAGCCGTCCTACTCGATGCTCAACCGGTGGACCGAGTCCGACGGCCTGCTCGACACGCTGGAGCGGGTGGGCGCCGGCTGCATCGCGTACAGCCCACTGGCGCAGGGCCTGCTCACCGACCGTTACCTCGACGGGATCCCCGCCGATTCCCGGGTGCGCACCAGCGTCTTCCTCAAGGAGAGCGACCTGGACGAGCAGCGGATGGCCACCATCCGGGCGCTCGGCGCGATCGCCGAGCGGCGCGGCCAGTCGCTGGCCCAGCTCGCGCTCGCCTGGGCGCTGCGCGACCCGCGGATGACCAGCCTGATCATCGGGGCGAGCAGCGTGGCCCAGCTGGAGGCGAACATCGCCGCGCTGGGCAACCTCGACTTCACCGCCGAGGAGCTGGCCGAGATCGACCGGCACCTCGGCTGAGCCTCACCAGATGCGGGGGCGGTTGGCCCGGTGGTTGCGGACCTCGCAGGGCCGGCCCGCCGGAGCCCTGCCGGGCCGGCGCAGTCGTGTCCACCCGAGGGTGAGCAGCAGCACGGCGAGCGCGACGGCGGCGCCGGCCAGCAGCGGCCGGCCGCCGCCGTCGACGTCGCGGAGCGAGGCCACCGCCACGCCGGGCTCGCCGGCCGCCGCGCCGGTCGGCTCCGCCGCGGCGGTACGCGGCGGCGGAGCCGGGCTCGCCGCACCCCGGTCCGGGGTGGCGGCCGGCCCGCCGAGGCCGGCGTTGCCGGCCGGGGGGCGGAGCACCACGTCGGAGCAGGAGTAGTAGGTGTCCGGCGTGTCGGAGTTCTGCCAGATCGTGTAGATCAGGTGCCGGCCGGTCCGGTCCGCCGGCAGCCGCCCCCGCAGCTGGTACGCCCCGTCGCGCACCGGCGGGTCGGTCACCCGCAGGAACGGCACCGACTCCAGGTCGTTCCAGGTCAGGCGGTTCGTGGCGGCGTAGCCCGGGCGGGTCAGGTAGAGCCGGAAGGTGCCCCGGTGCGGGATCGTGGTGCGGTAGCGGAAGGTGAACCTGCCGCCGGCGGTCACCTCGGTGGCCGGCCAGTCGGCGCGCGGCAGGTCCAGCCCCCGATACGCCGACAGCCCGCCGCTGCACAGTTCCCCGTCCGGGATCCGCTGCCGGTCCCGCCCGTTGACCGCGGCCACCCGGACGTTGTCCCACTCCCGGACGGCGGCGCCCGCCTCGACCGCCGCCCGGCAGGCCGGGGTGGCCGCGTGCCGGCCCGCGGGGCCGCAGGCCGCCGCGCGGCTGAGCGGATCGGTCGGCGCGCCGTGCGCGGCGGCCGGTGCGGCGGTGACGGGCAGGGACGCGACGGCGACCAGCACGGCGACGGCGGCTCGGCGTACGGTCATGGCTTCGACCTCCCGCGCACTGGTACGGACGCGGCTCGCCAAAGGTTCGACACCGTGCCGGCGCTCCCCCTTCCGGCGGGAATCCCGGTATCGACCGCGGCGTTTGCACCGCCGGGAACCGCAACGAGGCCAGACCCGAGGCCGAGGAGAGGCAGCCATGAAGGTACGCAGCTCACTGCGCGCGCTGAAGCAGAAGCCGGGTTCGGTGGTGGTCCGCCGCCGTGGCCGGGTGGTCGTGGTGAATCGCGCCAACCCCCGGTGGAAGGGCCGCCAGGGCTGATCGACCGGCCGGGCGTCGCCAGCGGCGCCCGGCCGGTACGCCAGCTCGCCCCTGCGCGGCCGGCGCCGGGGTTATTGAACGGCAGGCGGGGTAGGCGCGCGGGGAGGCCCGTTGAAGACGGTGCCGGACGGGGAGGCGAGGCGATGACCGAGACGACTGACAAGGCGATCCTGGCCGGCGGCTGCTTCTGGGGCATGCAGGACCTCATCCGGAAGCGCCCCGGCGTGCTCGCCACCAGGGTCGGGTACACCGGCGGGGACGTGCCGAACGCGACCTACCGGAACCACGGGACCCACGCCGAGGCGATCGAGATCGTCTTCGACCCCGCCCAACTGTCCTACCGGGATCTTCTCGAGTTCTTCTTCCAGGTGCACGACCCGACGACGAAGAACCGCCAGGGCAACGACATCGGGACCAGCTACCGGTCAGCCATCTTCTACTGCAACGAGCAGCAGCGGCGGGTCGCCGAAGAGACGATCGCCGACGTCGACGCCTCCGGCCTGTGGCCCGGCAAGGTGGTCACCGAGGTCAGCCCCGCCGGGCCCTTCTGGGAGGCCGAGCCGGAGCACCAGGACTACCTGGAGAAGTATCCCGAGGGCTACACCTGCCACTACGTCCGGCCGAACTGGAAGCTACCCCGTCGCGGGGAGAACGCCAGTTAGTGCGCGGCCGGCAGCGTTTCTGACCAGCACGGCCGCCTCGGGACGGGTGTGCCGAATGCCGCCGGACGTCGCCGGACAAGACGCGAACGAGACTGGTCCGGCGCGCCCGGGTCAATGACCCGCGCCGGCTGGCGCCTGTTCCGGACGGGCCGCCCCGCCGAGTGCGCGTAACGGCCCGCGATCAGGGAAAAGGCGTTCTAGGGTCGGACTCAGGGATCGCGTCGCGCTGCCGAACCGGCACGAGTCCGCGCGACTCCTTCACCCACGACGCGCCCGCGAGGCAGGAGCCGGGGCGTACGTCCGCCGACAGCGGCAGGCCCTCGCCCGACCACCGATGAGCGCGACCGAAAAGGAGTCCTACGTGGCTGTCAAGACCGTAGCGCCGCCGCGCGCCACAGAGATCCGGCCGTTCACGGTAGAAATCCCCGAGTCGGAACTCAAGGCGCTGCGGGCGCGCATCGCGGCCACCCGCTGGCCCGAACCGGAGACCGTCAACGACCAGTCGCAGGGCGTGCCGCTCGCGACGAGCCAGGCACTCGCGCGTTACTGGGAGAAAGAGTACGACTGGCGCAAGGTCGAGGCGAGACTGAACGCCCAACCGCAGTTCATCACCGAGATCGACGGGCTCGACATCCATTTCCTCCACATCAGGTCGAAACACGAGGACGCGCTGCCGCTCATCGTCACGCACGGCTGGCCGGGCTCGGTGATCGAGCAGCTGAAGATCATCGACCCGCTCACCAACCCCACCGCGCACGGCGCGGACGCGTCCGACGCCTTTCACCTGGTGATCCCGTCGATGCCCGGTTTCGGGTTCTCGGGCAAGCCGAGCACGCCCGGCTGGGGCCCCGAGCGCGTCGCGGCTGCCTGGATCGAACTGATGCGGCGCCTCGGCTACACGCGATTCGTGGCGCAGGGCGGCGACTGGGGCGCTCTCATCACGGATGTGATGGCGCTGCAGGGGCCGCCCGAGTTGGTTGGCATTCATACCAATATGCCGGGTATCGTCCCGCCCGACATCGATGCGCTGCTCCAGTCCGGCATCACCGGCGCCACCGACCCACTCGCCTCGCTGCCGTCCGACCTCTCCGACGAGGAGAAGCGGGCGTGCGAGCAGTTGAACTTCTTCTGGCAGCATTCCGCCTACGCCCTCATGATGGGGACGCGCCCGGAGACACTGACCGGATTCGCGGATTCGCCCATCGCTCTGGCGAGCTACATGATCGACCATGACGCCGCAAGCCTGGATCTGATCTGCCGGGCCTTCGCCGGACAACCCGTCGGCCTCACCCGGGACGACGTTCTCGACAACGTCACGCTCTTCTGGCTGACGAACACGGGGAATTCCGCGGCGCGCATCTACTGGGAGAACAAGCTCTCCTTCTTCGCCGCCAAGGGCGTCACCGTCCCGGCCGCCGTGAGTGTCTTCCCGAATGAGATGTATCAGACCCCGCGGACTTGGGCGGAGCGGGCGTATCCCAATCTCATCCACTACAACAGGCTCGACAAGGGTGGGCATTTCGCGGCCTGGGAACAGCCGAAACTTCTCTCCGAAGAGCTCCGGACCGCATTCCGGTCGCTTCGCTAGATGGCCGTGTTGGCACGTCAGCACCTGCCCTCGCTCGGCGGGGCGACCGGGTGGCTCAACTCCGAGCCACTCGGCCCCGCCGAGCTGCGCGGCCGCGTCGTCCTGGTGAACTTCTGGACGCTGACGTGCATCAACTGGCTGCGCCAGGAGCCGTACGTCCGCGCGTGGTCGCAGGCCTACCGGAACGACGGGTTGATCGTCATCGGAGTCCACACGCCGGAGTTCTCGTTCGAGCACGAGATCGCCCAGGTGCGGCAGGCGGTCGCGGCGCGGGGAATCGACTACCCGGTCGCGATCGACGACGAATACCAGGTCTGGAGCGCCTTCGACAACCACTACTGGCCGGCGCTCTACTTCGTCGACGCGGAGGGCGTCATCCGCGACCACCACTTCGGGGAAGGACGCTACGAGCAATCGGAGCGGCTCATCCAGCGGCTGCTCGGCGTCGAGCGCGAGCCCGTACCCGTGGAAGGGCTCGGCGTGGAGGCGGACGCCGACTGGGAGCATCTGCGTACGCCGGAGACCTATCTCGGTTACCAGCGCGGCGAGCATTTCGCGTCACCGGGCGGCGGCGCGTTCGACGAACGCGGCGCCTACGAGCTACCCGAGAGCCTGCGCCCCGACCACTGGGCCCTCACCGGCGAGTGGACGATCGGGCCGGAGAATGTCGTCCTCGACCGGGCCGGCGGAAGCATCGCCTGCCGGTTCCACGCGCGCGACGCTCATCTCGTGCTGTCCCCCGGGGCGCGCGAGCCGATCCCTTTCCGCGTGCTCCTCGACGGGGCGCCCCCGGGACCGTCACACGGCGTCGACGTCGACGAAGAGGGGAACGGGTCGCTCCGGGACGGCCGCCTCTACCAGCTCGTGCGCCAACGCGACGCGGTCCGCGAACGGACCCTGGAGATCACGTTCCTCGAGGCCGGTGCCGAGGCGTACGTGTTCACGTTCGGGTAGCCGGAACGCGACGGCGAGCCGATGCCGACGAGCGCCGCGAAGCTGCTGCGCAGACCCGGGGAGCCGCGGCAGACGAACTTTCTGGAACTCTTCTTCGACCTGGCGTTCGTCGTCGCGCTCGCCCAGGGTCGCCGTCCTCCTCGGCGGTCCCGTGCTGCTCCTGGCCGGGCGCGCCGGTTTCGAGTACGCCGCCTTCAGCCACGTGTCCCGGATCCGGCCGATCGGCGTGCTCGTGCTGGCCGTCCTGGCGCCGGCGATGCTGTTCGTGCCACCGCTGCTGGCCGCCCTCGCGGCGACCGCGGTCCTGGCCGGAACCGCCATCGCCGACGCGGCCTACGCCCGCGGACGCCCACCCGAGCCGCCGTCACCACCCGCTAGCGGGAGGGTCACCGACGGGTTGAGACGGTCCTGGCACGGACTTCCGGAACTGGTGTCCGAAATGACGAAGGGCGTCCGTCATTGTGACGAACGCCCTGGTCGAGAAAGGGTGGAGCCGAGGGGACTCGAACCCCTGACCCCCACACTGCCAGTGTGGTGCGCTACCAGCTGCGCCACGGCCCCTTGCTGCTACCCGGTCGCCCGGGCACTGGGAGAACTATACACACGCCCGTCGGCATGGTCATCTCGCGGGGCCCTCCCGCCGGCAGCGCCGCCACCCGAGCAGCCACGGAGCTGGGGTGGACGGCTGGCCGCGACCACCAGGACGGCCGCCTATCCGTGATCCGAACGTGGCGTGGCAGTGCCGCCCGAGGTCGCTTCGGTTGTCGTGTAGAGGATCTCGCGGGCCTGCTCCGCGGCGCGGGCGATGCTCTCGCCGACGAAGTCGACGAAGCGGGCGATGTTCTCCAGGCGAACGGCGGCCGGGGTGTCGGGGCCGAGGATGCTGACGCCCTGCCGGGCGGTCTCGGCGAGCTGGGCGTTGGATCGGGCGGCGGCGATCATCGACTGGTACCAGACGTCGTTGTCGACGAGGTAGCGCTCGCGCCGGCGTTCGTCGCGCTCCCGGCGGACGAGGCCCTGGCTCTCGAGGAACGCGACCGCTTTGGAGATGGACGCCGGGCTGACCTGGAGGCGCTGGACGAGTTCGGACGCGGTGTGGCTGCCCGCGTCGGTGGTGAAGAGGCAGGTCAGCACCCGGGACATCATCTTGGGCAGGCCCTGCTGCATGAGGAGGGTGGTGAACGTCTCCTCGTATTCGCGCACGGCCTCGGCGTCGCGTCCGTGGGGCTGCGGGGGCTCCTGCGGCCCTCGGGCGGCGGTCTGCCTGCGCCGGTGGGCGCGGCGTTCGGTGGCGCGGTGGGCCAGGTCGGCACGGTAGGCGGTGGGGCCGCCGTTCCGCATCACCTCACGGGTGATCGTCGAGGTGGGGCGGTCGAGACGTCTGGCGATCTCCGCGTAGGCGAGCCCGTCGGCCAGCCCCAGCGCGATCTGCTGGCGTTCCTGCTGGGTGAGCCTGCCTCCCGGCATCGCGATCTCCCTCCACGCTTCCTTGATGCCCCAGCATAGCGTTCATTCTTAATCCAATGCAACGATCACGATGCCGCCGTTGCGTTAAAACCACGATCGTTGCAACGATAATTGCCTGTTTACCTAGGAAGATGTTGGCGAGATGCAACATGTGTCTTGCTCAGATCTTGAACGCAACGTAGCGTTTCCGATGTCAGAAACAAGGAGCGCAAGAGGAGAGCACGATGCAGAAGTTCGACACCCCCACCCCGATCTCCGCCGTCCTCGACATCCCCGCCGGGCGCGTCCAGTTCATCGCCGCCGACCGGGCCGACACCACCGTCGAGGTCCGGCCCGCGGACGCCTCGAAGGGTCGCGACGTGAAGGCGGCGGCGCAGACCAAGGTCGAATACAGCGACGGCGTCCTGCGGATCCACACCCCCGAGCCCAGGAACCAGCTCTTCGGCCCCTCCGGATCCCTGGAGGTCACCGTCCAACTGCCCGCCGGCTCCCGGGTCGAGGCCAAGGCCGCCAGCTCCGAGCTGCGCGGCGTCGGCCGCCTCGGCGACGTCGTCTTCGACGGCGCTTACCGCCAGATCAAGATCGACGAGGCCGCGAGCGTCCGGCTCACCGCGATCGACGGCGACGTCGAGGTCGGCCGACTCAACGGCCCCGCGGAGATCAGCACCGCAAGGGGCGACATCCGGATCACCGAGGCCGTGCGCGGCACTGTCGTGCTCCGCACCCAGAGCGGCGACATCTCGGTCGCCGCCGCCGCCGGCGTCTCGGCCGCCCTGGACGCCGGCACCGGCTACGGCCGCATCAGCAACGCCCTCAAGAACGATGGCGCCGCCGATCTCGACATCCGCGCCACCACCTCCCACGGCGACATCGTCGCCCGCAGCCTCTGAGGAGCACATCATGACCAACCTGGCCATCGCGGCGAACGGACTGCGAAAGTCCTACGGCGACAAGGTTGTGCTCGACGGCGTCGACCTGGCCGTCCCCGAAGGAACGATCTTCTCCCTGCTCGGCCCGAACGGCGCCGGCAAGACCACCGCCGTCAAGATCCTCTCCACCCTGATCTCCCCCGACCCCGCCTCCGGCCCCATCCACGTCGGCGGCCACGACCTCGCCGCCGATCCGCAGGCGGTACGCGCCGCGATCGGCGTCACCGGCCAGTTCTCCGCCGTCGACGGCCTGATCACCGGCGAGGAGAACATGCTCCTGATGGCCGACCTGCACCACCTGCCCAGGCGCGAGGGCCACCGCGCCGCCGCCGACCTGCTGGCGCGCTTCGACCTCAGCGACGCCGCGAAGAAGCCCGCCTCCACCTACTCCGGCGGCATGAAGCGCCGCCTCGACCTCGCCATGACCCTGGTCGGCAACCCGCGGATCATCTTCCTCGACGAACCCACCACCGGCCTCGACCCCCGCAGCCGCCACAACATGTGGCAGATCATCCGCGAGCTCGTCGCCGACGGCGTCACCGTCTTCCTCACCACCCAGTACCTGGAGGAGGCCGACGAGCTCGCCGACCGTATCGCCGTGCTCAACGACGGGAAGATCGCCGCCGAGGGCACCGCCGCGGAGCTGAAGCGGCTCGTCCCCGGCGGACACGTCCAGCTGCGCTTCGAGGACCCCGCGGCGTACGAGCGGGCGGCCGGCGCGCTGCGCGGGACCGTGCGCGACGATCAGGCGCTCACCCTGCAGATCCCCGGCGACGGCACCCAGCGCGAGCTGCGCGCGATCCTCGACCGGCTGGACGCCGCCGACGTGCACGCCGACACCCTCACCGTGCACACCCCTGACCTCGACGACGTGTTCTTCGCCCTGACCGGCGACGCCCGCGTCCCCCACCAGGCCAAGGAGGCCGTCCGATGAGTTCCCTCTCCCTCGCCGTACGCGACTCGTCCACGATGCTGCGCCGCAACCTCCTGCACGCGCGGCGCTATCCGTCCCTCACCCTGAACCTGCTGCTCACCCCGATCATGCTGCTGTTGCTCTTCGTCTACGTCTTCGGCGACGTGATGGGCTCGGGCATCAGCGGCGGCGGTGCGGATCGCTCCGAGTACGTCGCGTACATCGTTCCGGGCCTCCTGCTGATGACCATCGGCAGCACCGTGATCGGGACCGCGGTCTCGGTCTCCACCGACATGACCGAGGGCATCATCGCCCGCTTCCGCACGATGGCGATCCACCGCGGTTCGGTGCTCGTCGGGCACGTCGTCGGCAGCCTGCTGCAATCGATCATGAGCGTGGTCCTGGTGGGCGCCGTCGCCGTAGCCATCGGCTTCCGGTCCACGGATGCCGGCGTCCTGGAGTGGCTGGCGGCGCTCGGGCTGCTCGTGCTCTTCGCCCTGGCGCTCACCTGGATCGCGGTCGGCATGGGCCTGGTCAGCCCGAACGCCGAGGCCGCCAGCAACAACGCGATGCCGATGATCCTGCTGCCGCTCCTCTCCAGCGCCTTCGTCCCGGTCGACGCCATGCCCGGCTGGCTCCAGCCGGTCGCCGAGTACCAGCCGTTCACGCCCGCCATCGAGACCCTCCGGGGCCTGCTGCTCGGCAGCGAGATCGGCCACAACGGGTGGCTGGCGGTCCTCTGGTGCCTGGGGCTCGCGGTGCTCGGCTACTTCTGGTCGACCTCGAAGTTCAACCGGGACCCGAAGTAACCGCCATGGCAGCGCGGGCCGCCTCCCGCAGCTCGTCCCGCCCGAGGGCGGCGTACTCCGACACCGGGTCGGCGTACGCCGCCCCGTCGGCGTTCCCGGCCATGTCGCCGGGCCCGCTCGGCGGCCGGATCGGGGCGGGCGTCGACGGCGCGGTTCCGGTCACGCCAGCACCGGCACGACGTCACTCGTGGCCACTTCGGCCGCGATCTCGACGTCCTGCGTGGGGGGACGCCGGCGACTCAGTTGAGCGCCACGTCCGGCGGGAAGTGGGCCACCGCCGCCATCATGCCGCCCTGCCGGCGCAGCACCATCGGCCACAGGTCGTCGGGGCGGTCGACGAAGGCGTCGCCGGGCAGCGCGTCCAGCACGAACCAGGAGCCGTCCTCGATCTCCTGCTCCAGCTGGCCGGAGCCCCAGCCGGAGTAGCCGGCGAAGACCCGGATTCCGGTGATGCTCTCCCGCAGCCGCTCCGGGTCGACCGACAGGTCCAGCGTGCCGACCGCGCCGGAGACCTGGTGGAAACCCTTGAGCCGGCGCACCGGGTGGCGCATCCGGGCCAGACAGATCGCCGAGTCCGGCTGCACCGGGCCGCCCTCGAAGAGCACCGCCGGGTGGCGCGCGAGGTCGCTCCAGTCCCCGAGCACGTCCGCGACCGGCACCTCGGTGGCCCGGTTCAGCACCACACCGAGCGCCCCACCGGGCTCGTGGGCGACCAGCAGCACCACCGTACGGTCGAAGTTCGGGTCCTTGAGCGCCGGAGTCGCGACCAGCAGCCGCCCGGTCATCGACTCCATCGCCCGCCCGCCGATCGCCTGTCCCTCTCCCTGCATGCCGTACACCCGTCAGCCGTGCGCCCGGACGCGGCGCCCGTCGCCTGTCGGGTGCGCACGGTCACCCGAGACCATCCGCGCTGTCAACGCCATGCCTGGCACCATAGCCTGCGCCCGGGGCGGTGGCTAAGGTCTGACAGGCGCGTGATCGACAGGAAAAGGGGAGGACCGATGGGCCCGACGGCGGAACTCGCGGTGATCGGCGGATCAGGTCTCTACGCCCTGCTCGACGGCGCCACCGAGCACGAGGTGGAGACGCCCTACGGGCCGCCGTCGGACGTCGTCACCATCGCCGAGGTGGCCGGCCGCCGGGTGGCGTTCCTGCCCCGGCACGGTCGGGACCACCGGCATCCGCCGCACCTGATCCCCTACCGGGCCAACCTCTGGGCGCTGCGGTCGCTGGGGGTGCGGCAGGTGCTCGCCCCGTGCGCGGTCGGCGGGCTCCGCCCGGACCTCGGGCCGGGCACGTTCGTGGTGCCGGACCAGCTGATCGACCGGACCAGCGGCCGCGCCCAGACCTACTACGACCGGGGCGCGGTGCACGTCTCCTTCGCCGACCCGTACTGCCCGAACGGCCGGCGCACACTGCTCGCCGCGGCGGCCGACCGGGACGTCCCGGCGGTGGACGGCGGCACGGTCGTGGTGGTGGAGGGCCCCCGCTTCTCCACCCGCGCCGAGTCCCGCTGGTTCGCCTCGATCGGCGGCACGGTGGTCAACATGACCGGCCACCCGGAGGCCGTGCTGGCTCGCGAGCTGGCCCTCTGCTACTCGTCGATCGCCCTCGTCACCGACCTGGACGCCGGCGTCGAGGGCGGCGGCGCGGTGACCCAGGAGGAGGTGTTCCGGGTCTTCGGGGAAAACACCGACCGGCTGCGGGGGCTGCTGCTGGCGGCCCTCGCCGAGCTGCCCGCCGAGCGGGACTGCGACTGCGGTCGGGCGCTGGACGGGATCAAGCTGCCCTTCGCGCTGCCCTGACCCGGGGGAGCGCGGGCGAATCGCCCGACCCGCCCGGTCTGCGCCGTTAGATTGGGTGACGATGGCAACGGTCCGCGACACGACGTACGACCTGCTCCGCGCCCTCGGTCTGACCACCGTCTTCGGCAATCCCGGCTCCACCGAGGAGCCGTTCCTGCGGGACTTCCCGGACGACTTCCACTACGTGCTCGCCCTGCACGAGGCGTCCGCGGTCGGGATGGCCGACGGGTACGCACAGGCCACCGGCCGGGCGGCGCACGTCAACCTGCACACCGCACCGGGCACCGGCAACGGCATGGGCAACCTGGTCACCGCCTGGCACAACCGCACCCCGCTGATCGTCACCGCCGGCCAGCAGACCCGGGAGATGCTGCTGGCCGAGCCGCGGCTAACCAGCCGCCGCGCGACCGAGCTGCCCCAGCCGTACGTGAAGTGGAGCCACGAGCCGGTCCGCGCGCAGGACATCCCGGCGGCGCTGATGCGGGCGTACGCGACCGCGGTGCAGCCGCCGTCCGGCCCGGTGTACCTCTCGCTCCCGCTCGACGACTGGTCGCAGCCCGCCGACCCGCCACCGCCGGTGCGCACCGTGGCCACCCGGTACGCCGCGGATCCGCAGCGGCTGCGGGAGTTCGCCGCCGTGCTGGCCGACAGCCGGGCGCCCGGCCTGGTGCTCGGCGCGGCGGTGGACCGGGCCGGCGGGTGGCCGGCCGCCGTGGCGCTGGCCGAGCGGCTGGCCGCGCCGGTCTGGTCCGCGCCCGCGCCGGAGCGGACCGGCTTCCCCGAGGACCACCCGCACTACCAGGGGGTGCTCCCGTTCGCGATCGGGCCGCTGGCCGAGGCGCTGCGCGGGCGGGACACCGTGCTGGTGGTCGGCGCCCCGGTTTTCCGCTACTACCCGCACGTGCCGGGCGACCACCTGCCCGAGGGCACCCGGTTGCTGCACGTCACCGACGACCCGGACGAGGCGGCCCGCGCCCCGGTCGGCGACAGCCTGCTCGGCGACGCCGGGCTGACCATGGCCGCCCTGCTCGACCTGCTGCCGGCCACCGACCGGCCGGCTCCGCCGCCGCGCGCCGAGCCGGCGCCGCCCCCGGACGGGCGACCGCTGAGCGCCGACGCGCTCTTCGCCGCGCTGGCCGGGCACTGGCCGGCCGACGGGGTGCTGGTCCAGGAGACCCCGTCCAACCTGCCGGCGCTGCGCCGCCGGCTGCGGATCACCCGGCCGGCGTCGTACTTCACCATGGCCAGTGGCGGCCTCGGCTACGGCCTGCCGGCGGCGGTCGGGGTCACGCTCGCCGAACGGGACACCGGACGGCACCGACCGGTGGTGGCGGTGATCGGCGACGGCTCGTTCCACTACTCGGTGCAGTCGCTCTGGACCGCCGCGCGGCTGCGGCTGCCGCTGGTGGTCGTGGTCCCGGTCAACCAGCAGTACGCCATCCTCAAGGCGTTCGCCGAGTTCAAGCAGACTCCCGGGGTGCCCGGGCTGGACCTGCCGGGGATGGACGTCACCGCGCTGGCCCGCGGTTACGGCTGCGCCGCACAGGTGGTCGAGACGCCGGAGCAGCTCGGCGAGGCGCTGGCCGCCGGGTTGCGGGCCGACGGCCCGACCGTGCTGCCGGTGCCGATCAGCACCGATGTGCCGGGGATCCTCTGACCGTCCGGGCGTCCGGCGTCAGTTCGCGGTGAGCCGCAGCGGGGTGCCGGTGAGCACGTCGAGCACCGGGCGGGCGCCCAGCGGCGCCGCCAGCGTCACGGTGACCGGTTGGAGCTTGAGGATCGCGGTGCAGACGCCGGTGGCGCGGACCACGCCGCCCCCGACCACCACCACGTCGTCGCGCTCCTGCACCAGCGGGGTGATGCCGCTGTCGCACGCGCCCACGCCGAGCCGGTAGGTCACCGTCGCGCCGTCGACCGCTTCGAGGTCCTGGGCGCCGACCACCCCGTCCGGCGCCGGCCGGTCCGGCGCGGTCGGCTCGGGTACGGCGGCGGTCGCGCCCGGGGCGACCGCGACCCGGGCCACCGGCGCGCCGAGTTCCGCCACGGTGAACAGCCACGCCGGCACCTGCGCCTCGCCCCGGCTGGTGCGCACCGCGGCGGTGCCGAGCCGCACCTCGGTGACGGTCAGCGGGACGCACGCGGTCTGCGGGCTGCTGCTCACCGGGCCGTCCGGACCGGGCTCGATGGTCGGACCGGACTTCGGCCGGTCGGGCTCCGTCGGCCGCCCCGGACAGGGCGGCGGGTCCCCCTGGTCGAGCTGCCGGTACGCCTCGGCCGCGGTGACCAGCCCGACGGTGAGGGTGCCGTCCGGGAACCGGATGGTGCCGTCCGCCGGGCGGGCGGTGGGCAGCTCGATCTGCTCGCGGTACCAGCCCGCCCGGAAGGCCGCCTCGGTCTCCGGAGTGAAGCCGGGATCGCCGAGCAGCACGGTCGGCTCCTGCATCGGCACGTACCCGGTGCGCCACGCCGGGCCGGGTCGCCACGCCTCGGCCACCTCGGTGGCCCGCTGCGCGAACGCCTCCTGCCGCTGGTCGGGGGCGGCCGGCCCGCCGGAGCCGGCCGGCGCGCAGCCGGCCACGATCACCATCAGGGGCAGACCCAGCAGGGCGACTGATCGACGCATACCGGGTTCGACGCCGGCCCGGCCGGCCCGGTTCCCGACACCGGCCGGGCCGCTCAGGTCTCCCCGCCGAGATCCGTCTGGTACGCCTGCCAGAGCAGGTCCGCGCCGCGCTGCCGGTGCCGGCCCAGCACCCGCACCAGGTGCCTGGTGCGGACCCACAGGTCGTCGACCGGCACCCCGGGCTGTTGCACGGCCTCCTGGAGAGCGGCGAGCGCGGTGCCGATCGTGGCGTGTTCGCGGGTCAGCAGCCGCACCCCACGGGCCAGCCGGGGGGCGTGGGCGAGCAGTTCCGCGTACAGGCCGCAGGGCCCCTCGGTGACCTGGACGTGCTCGGCGAAGCCCTGCCGGACCGGTGCCAGCCGGAGCACGAGCCGTTCCCGCCAGCGCGGTTCCCCGGGCGGGACAGCCAGCGTCCGGGTCAGGGCGTGGAGGTCGCCGGCCAGGGCGGCCCGGTGGACGGCGTCCTGCGGGCGGACCGCCTCGAAGACGGCGGACGGTTGGTGGATCGGACCGGTGACCATGGGCACCTCCCCGCGCTGCGTCTGACCGCGTACAGCGATGGTGAACCTGTCGATGTCCGGTGTCCAGGGTGCGGGCCCGCCTCATCCGTCCCGTGCGCCCCGCTGTTCCCGCAGGTCACACCGGCCCCAGCGGTCACGCCGCAACGTCCCACCGGCCGACTGGCACGCCGCGGACCCACCACGGCAGGGGTGACCCGGCGACCCGGCCCGCACCGGGTCCGGAGACGACTGTGCGCCCCGGTCCGGTGGACCGGGGCGCACAGGTCAGGTGGTGGAGGTGCCGGGAATCGAACCCGGGTCCTTCGCCGGTTTGTCAGGGCTTCTCCGAGCGCAGCTCGCTGTGCCTCTACTCGGCCCCTCCGATCACGCGAGCGAGTCGGTGTGACGGGCCCAGTCGCTGATTGATCTCGCCGCACGGACCCCGCGACCGGGTCCGGTTGGCCAGCCTTCTAGCTGATGCCGGCTAACTGGGTCGAAGGCGCTCCCAGGCCGACAGACTCGCTACTCGCCTCAGGCGGCGAGAGCGAAGTCAGCGCGATTGTTCTTGGCGCTTATTGGTTTCCGACGAACGATTCTCGAGACGACGTCGGCTTCCTCGGCTCGCTTCCCCTGCCGCAACGTACGAAGTCGAAACCAGTCACCCCCTCGACGGGCCGCCGGTGTGGCGGCACCATCAAGCCTAACGCCTGCCGCAACGGGATTCATCCCGAGGCCCGGGCCGGCGCGCCGACCCGGACGAAGCGGACAGATCAGTCATCCATCCCCTTACCCCGCCGGCCGGCGACCCGGGCGATCTCCCGGTCCGCGTCCCGCTTGGCGAGGTCCTGCCGCTTGTCGTACGACTTCTTGCCCTTGGCCAGGGCGATCTCCACCTTCGCCCAGCCGTCGGAGAAGTAGACCTGCAACGGCACCATGGTGAGGCCACCCTCGCGGGTCTTGCCGATCAGCCGGTCGATCTCCAGCCGCTTGAGCAGCAGCTTCCGGGTACGCCGGGGCTCGTGGTTGGTCCAGGTGCCCTGGGTGTACTCGGGGATGTGCATCCCATGCAGGTAGAGCTCACCGTTGCGCTCCTGGGCGAACGCGTCGACCAGCGACGCCCGCCCGGCCCGCAGCGACTTGACCTCGGTGCCGGTCAGCGCCATCCCCGCCTCGTAGGTGTCGAGGATCGCGTAGTCGTGCCGGGCCTTCTTGTTGGAGGCGACGACCTTTCGTCCCTTTTCCCGTGGCATCGGCGCCACCCCCTTCCAGGTGACCCGCGACCGGTCGGACCGGCCCGGGGCGGAGATCATGCTACCCGAACGACAAGGACCCTCCCGCACCGTTTATTCCGGCGCGGGAGGGTCCTCGGAGAGCCGTACGGTAACTAGACCCGCAGGTAGAAGCGGAGCGTGACCCAGGCGGTGACCGCGCTGACGAGGCCACCGACGGCGGCCATCAGCGGGAACGTCAGGGCGATGTCGGACCAGGAGATCGGCGTGATCAGGCCCTCCAGGGTGGCCAGCGAGCCGCCGCCGGCGGCGACCTTCAGCGCGGCCAGCGCGACCAGGCCGAAGATCGAGCCGATCAGACCGGCGACCACGGCCTCCAGCACGAACGGCGCCTGGATGAACCAGTTCGAGGCGCCGACCAGCTTCATGACCGCGACCTCACGCCGCTTGCTGTACGCGGCGACCTGGATGGTGTTGGCGACCAGGAGCAGCGCGGCGACGGCCATCACGACCGCGATCGCCAGCGCGAAGTTCTGGATCCCGGTGAGCACGCCGAAGACCTTGTCCAGCAGCCGGCTCTGGTCGACGATCTCGTCGACCCCCTCGGCGTCCTTGTACTGGTCGTAGATGTTCTTGTACTGCTCCGGGTTGACCAGCTCGAGCCGGAACGACTCGGGCAGCTGGTCCGGCTTGACCGCGCTCACCAGGTCGGGGGCGTCCTGGTACATCTCCTGGAAGCGCTTGTACGCCTCGTCCTTGTTGACGTAGTGCACCTCCTCGACCAGGGGGTCGCCCTTGAGCTTGGCGTCCAGGTCGGTGCGCTGCTGCTCGGTCACCTCCTGGTCCAGGAAGATCGAGACCTCGACCTGCTCGTAGTAGAGGTCCTTCATGTCGCCGACCTTCTGGTACAGCAGGCCGCTCGCGCCAAGCATGAACAGGGACACCGCCATGGTGATGATCATGGCGATGGTCATGGTGACGTTGCGCCACAGTCCGACCAGTACCTCGGACAGGACGTACTTCATCCGCATCGGGAATTCCTCCGGCTCTCCGGCGTGAGGTGTTCGTCGTCAGGTCGTACGGCTGGCGGTGGCCGTTCGGCTCACCCGTAGACGCCGCGGGCCTGGTCGCGCACGATGCGGCCGCTCTCGATCTCGATGACCCGGCGGCGCATCTGGTTCACGATGTTGGAGTCGTGCGTGACCATCACGACGGTCGTGCCGGTGCGGTTGATCCGGTCCAGCAGGCGCATGATCTCGATCGAGGTGTCCGGGTCCAGGTTTCCGGTCGGCTCGTCCGCGAGCAGGATCAGCGGGCGGTTCACGAACGCCCGGGCGACGGCGACCCGCTGCTGCTCACCACCGGAGAGCTCGTGCGGGTAGCGGTGCTCCTTGCCACCGAGCCCGACCAGCTCCAGCACCTCCGGCACGACCCGGCGGGCCACCGCCTTGGTCTTGCCGATCACCTCGAGAGCGAACGCCACGTTCTCGTAGGCGGTGCGGTTCGGCAGCAGCCGGAAGTCCTGGAAGACACAGCCGATCGAGCGCCGGAAGTGGGGTCGCTTCCAGGAGCGCATCGAGGTGACGTCCTTGCTGTTCACAATGACCCGGCCCTTGTTGGGCGTGACCTCGTGCAGCAGCAACTTGATGATGGTGGACTTGCCGGAGCCGGATGGACCGATGAAGAAGACGAACTCGCCCTTCTCGATCGAGACGGACACGTTGTCGAGCGAAGGCCGGGACGCCTTCGGGTACGTCTTCGTCACTTGCTCAAGCTGAATCACGGGTGGTGAGTCTACGCGGTGTAACGGAAGAGCCAAGCCCCACGCCCCGCGGTTGCGGGGCGAGTCATCAATCTAGGGCGTATCGGGAAGATCGACGAAGCGCTCCGCCCGTACCCGGTCACGCACTGTCGCCAGCGAGCTGTTGCTGCTTGCGCCACCGGATCCCGGCCTCGATGAAGGCGTCCAGGTCGCCGTCGAAGACCGACGACGGATTGCCGGTCTCCTGCTCGGTTCGGAGATCCTTCACCATCTGATACGGGTGCAGCACGTACGAGCGCATCTGGTCGCCCCACGAGCCGGCGGCGTCCGTCTTGAGACCCTGGAGCTTGGCCTGCTCCTCCTGCCGCTTGCGCTCCAGCAGCCGGGCCTGGAGCACGCGCAGCGCGGAGGCCTTGTTCTGCAGCTGGGACTTCTCGTTCTGACAGGTGACCACGATGCCGGTCGGGAGGTGGGTGATCCGCACGGCCGAGTCGGTGGTGTTCACGCTCTGCCCACCCGGGCCGGAGGAGCGGTAGACGTCGATCCGCATCTCGTTCTCGGGGATGTCGATGTGGTCGGTCTGCTCCACCACCGGCAGCACCTCGACGCCGGCGAAGCTGGTCTGCCGGCGACCCTGGTTGTCGAACGGGCTGATCCGGACCAGCCGGTGGGTGCCCGACTCGACGCTGAGCGTGCCGTAGGCGTACGGCACCTTGACCGTGAAGGTGGCCGACTTCAGGCCCGCCTCCTCGGCGTACGAGGTCTCGTAGACCTCGGTCGGGTAGCCGTGCCGCTCGGCCCAGCGCAGGTACATCCGCAGCAGCATCTCGGCGAAGTCGGCCGCGTCCACGCCGCCGGCGCCGGCCCGGATGGCGACCAGCGCCTCCCGGGAGTCGTACTCGCCGGAGAGCAGGGTGCGGACCTCCATCTCCTGGATGGCCTTGGTCAGCCCGATGATCTCCGCCTCGACCTCGGCCAGCACCCCCGGGTCGGACTCCGCCTCGGCCAGTTCCAGCAGCACGCCGGCGTCGTCGAGCCGGGAGCGGAGGCTGGAGAGCTTGCCGATCTCGCCGTTGACGTACGACAGCTGGGAGGTGACGTGCTGGGCCTTGGCCTGGTCGTCCCAGAGGTCGGGTGCGGACGCCTCCTGCTCCAGGCGGGCCTTGTCCGCGCGCAGCCGGTCGATGTCGAGCACCGACTCGATGTTGCGCAGGGTGGCGTCGAGGTCCTTGAGCTGTTCGGCGTAATCGGCAGCGGTCACGACTGACAAGCGTACTGCGAGGGTGCGGAGTGGGCTTGCGAGCCCCGCGGTCCCGGGTGGGCGGGTTGGCCGAGGATCACCCGACGGGGGCGCTCTTGAGCCACGACAGGGCGGCCTTGTGGTAGGCGACGGCGAACTCCAGCGCGCTGGCGTCGTACGTCTCGCCCTCCTTCTTGGCGTTCTTGACCTGCTCCCGGACCCGGGCGAGGGCCTCGGTGTGGTATTCGTTCGCCGCCGCCTGGAGGTTCTTCAGCTGGCTGGGCGAGTGCAGGTCGCCGAAGGCGATGCGCAGCGCGATCGGGTTGCGGATGGTGTCCCGCCCGGGATCCTCCGCCAACCAGCGGGAGAACGTCCGTTTTCCGGCCGCGGTGATCGCGTACGGCTGGCTCATGCGCGGGCCGGGCTTGCCCATCCGGACGAGCCCCCGGTCGGCGAGCACCGGCAACTCCCGGTAGACCTGACTGCGGGTCATCGACCAGTACGGCGCCAGCCGGCGCTCGGCGGCGGCCATCAACTGGCCACCTGTCATGGGGCCCTCATGGAGCAGCCCGAGCAGGGCCGCCGCCGTGGGGTTGACTCCGGAATCCGCCATGCCCCTCACGCTGCCACTTTGCCGACCCTCCGTCCAGGATTTCACAGTTTCGCCACCCGGTAGGGGTTCCTATGTGCACTGTCGGCGCAAGACAGTCCGTGGCGGAGCGTCGATGCCTCACAGCCGGCTGCGCAGTTCCCACAGTTCCGGGTAGAACCGGGTCTCCACCCGGGAGCGCAGGTACGCCCCGCCGGCCGAGCCGCCGGTGCCCGGTTTGGTGCCGATCTGCCGCTCGGCCATCAGCACGTGCCGGGCCCGCCACAGCGAGAACGCCTGGTCGTGGGCGACCAGCGCCTCCGCGAGGTCCCACAGCGGCCCGAACCGCTCCCGGTCCGCGGCGATCGTGGCGTACGCCGCGAAGCGTGCCTCCGCCTCGGAGACGTCGAAGCCGGCCCGGTCGAGCACGGCCAGGAAGCCGTCCCAGAGACTCGGCTCGGCCAGCCGCCGCTCCAGCCGCTCCCGGTCCGGGGCGGACAGTCCCCGGAACCGGCGCAGGAAGTCCGGGTCCTTCAGCCCGGAGAGGAACTCGATCTCCCGGAACTGCACCGACTGGAAGCCGGAGGCGGGCGCCAGCTTGGTCCGGAAGACCAGGAAATCCTGCGGGGTCATGGTGTCGATCACGTCGACCTGGCCGATCAGCACCCGCTCCACCACGTGGCAGCGCTCCAGCCGCACCCGCGGCAGGTAGGTCTCGCCGGCGAGCATCCGGTCCCGGGCGTCGGAGAGCTCGGTCAGCAGCAGCTTGAACCACAGCTCGTAGACCTGGTGGATGGTGATGAAGAGCAGTTCGTCGTGGGAGGCCGGATCGGACTCCGGCACCTGCGCGGCGAGCAGGTCGGCCAGCCGCAGGTAGTCGCTGTAGGTGAGCAGGCCACCCTGCTCACCGAACCGGGGGTCGTACGCGGGGGTGGGGTGGCTCATCGCGCCACGCTACCGCCGCGCTCCGGCCCCCGCTCACCGCCGACGGACCGGTGGCCGGCGACGCGGAACGCGCCGCCGGCCACCGTCGCCGGTTCAGCCCATGTGCGGGTACGTGTGGTCGGTCGGCGGGACGAAGGTCTCCTTGATCGTCCGCGGCGACATCCAGCGCACCAGGTTGTGCCAGGAGCCGGCCTTGTCGTTGGTGCCGCTGGCCCGGGCGCCGCCGAACGGCTGCTGCCCGACCACCGCACCGGTCGGCTTGTCGTTGATGTAGAAGTTGCCGGCCGCGTACCGCATCTTCTCCGCCACCGCGTCGACCACCTGGCGGTCGGTCGCGAAGATCGACCCGGTCAGCGCGTACGGGGCGATCGACTCGGCCTGGGCGACCACCTCGTCGAAGCGGGCGTCGTCGAAGACGTGCACGCCGAGGATCGGGCCGAAGTACTCGGTGGTGAACGTCTCGTGCGCCGGGTCGGTGCACTCGAACAGGGTCGGCCGGACGAAGTAGCCGACCGAGTCGTCGGCGGTGCCCCCGGCGATGATCCGGCAGGTGTCGTCGCCGCTGATCAGCTCCAGCGCGGCGGTGTGCCGGTCGAACGCCTTGGCGTCGATGACCGCGCCGCCGAAGTTGCTGAAGTCGGTGACGTCACCGTAGGCCAGCGACTCCGCGGTGGCGGCCAGCCGGTCCCGCAGCCCGCCCTCCCAGATCGACCGCGGCACGTACGCCCGGGACGCCGCGGAGCACTTCTGGCCCTGGTACTCGTAGGCGCCGCGGATCAGGGCGGTGTGCAGGGCGTCCACGTCGGCGCTGGAGTGCGCCACGACGAAGTCCTTGCCGCCGGTCTCGCCGACCAGCCGGGGGTAGCCCCGGTAGCGGGAGATGTTGTCGCCGACGGTCTTCCACAGGTGCTGGAAGACCTTGGTCGAGCCGGTGAAGTGGATGCCGGCCAGGTCGGGGTCGGCGAGCACCACGTCGGAGACCTCCTCGCCCCGACCGGTGACCATGTTGATCACACCGGCCGGCAGCCCGGCCGCCTCGAACAGCCGCATGGTGAAGTGCGCGGCGAACTGCTGGGTCGGGCCCGGCTTCCAGACCACGGTGTTGCCCAGCAGGGCCGGCGCCGACGGCAGGTTGCCGGCGATCGCGGTGAAGTTGAACGGGGTGATCGCGTAGACGAAGCCCTCCAGCGGCCGGTGGTCGAACCGGTTCCAGGTGCCGGCCGACGAGAGCGGCTGCTCGGCCAGGAGCCGGCGCGCGAAGTGCACGTTGAACCGGAGGAAGTCGATGAACTCGCAGGCCGAGTCGATCTCCGCCTGGATGGCGGTCTTGGACTGGCCGAGCATGGTGGCCGCGTTCAGGGTGTCCCGCCAGGGGCCGGCGAGCAGTTCGGCGGCGCGCAGGAAGATCGCCGCCCGCTCCTCGAACGGCAGCGCCCGCCACATCGGGGCGGCGTCCTTGGCCGCCTTGACCGCCGCGCGGGCGTCGTCGTGGGTGGCGTGCGCGGTGACGCCCAGCACGTGCGCGTGCCTGTGCGGCTGGACCACGTCGATCGACTCGCCGCCGGCCATCCGCTGCTCACCGGCGATGGTCATCGGCAGGTCGATCCGCTCGGCGGCCAACTCGGCCAGTCGCCGTTGGAGCCGCTCCCGGTCGGCGCTACCCGGCTCGTAGTTGCGTACCGGCTCGTTACGGGGCTCGGGTACGGAGAACACGGCGTCCATCAAGGCTCCTGGCGATCTCGACAGCGGTGGCGAAACCGGACCCGCGGGCGCACGGCCGGGTGACCTGCGCCGGGACGCCGCGCGACGGTAGCCGGTCGCGGCGGCGGGACCGGGGCCAATTCTCCCATGCGGGCCCCTCGCCTCCACCCTGCCCCGCCCTCCCCGCCGGGCCGCCACGCCGGGCGCCAGCAGGTGCCCGGCGGCGCGCGGGTCGTCGGCGCGCAGCTCGAGCCGGGCAGCCGACCAGGCCCTTCACGAGCGCGGCCGGCTCCCCCGAGCCGCCGGCCCCGGTCCGGTCGGTCGAGAGGTGGGTGTCGGGGATCGCCGCGGCACCGACCCGAACCTCCGGTCACCGGGCGGGACGGCCGGGCGGGGCGGGTGGGCGCGTACCCTGGGTTGCCGGTGACCTGCCCGCCCGTGCCCGGCCGACCGCCCGGGGGCCGGCCCGCCTCGAAGGGGAGACGATGACCAAGCAGCCCGGCGGCTCCGCGGCCGCGGAGTCGGACCAGCCGGTGGCCGACGACACCACTGCGGCCGCCGGCCCGGGCGCCGCACCCGCGACCGCCGGACCGGCCGCCACCACCCGGACGGCGGCGGACGAGGCGGGACCGGCGGACGGTGCCGCCGACCCGACGGACGCCGAACGGGCAGCATCCACCGGCGCGGGACCGGCCGACGACGCTCCGGCGGGCGCCGCCGCGCCGGCGGCGCCGCTGCTCGCGCTGCTGGCACTGGGCTGGCTGGCCGCCATGCTCTGGTCGACCCGCGAGGCGATCACCTCGGCGGCGGCCGGGGTCACCGCGATCAGCCTCTCCGCCTTCGCGCTGCCGGGAGTGATCTCCGCCGCGCTGGTCGCCGGCGCCGCGTTCGCCCTCTCCGGGGTCGACCTGCTCGGCCGCCGGGTCGGCGACCGGGCCACCCTGCGCTTCCTCGCGGCGATCGGCGCCGGCCTGCTGATCGGGCTCGCCGCCGCGTTCGCGATCAACCTCACCTACGCCGACAACGCGACCACCAACGTGATCGCCGGCACCACCGCCGCCGCCGCGATCATCGGCGGGGCCGTCGCCGGCGCCCGCAGCGCCCCGACCGTCGGCGCCGTGGTGGCCGCCGCGCTCGGCACGCTGGTCTTCGTGGTGGCGTTCAGCCGGGCCCGGGACCCGCTCTTCGACCTCTTCGGCGCCGGCGACACGCAGGAGTCGCTGGTCACCGCGGCCAAGTGGGTGTCGCGCACCGAGTCCCTGCTCGCCGGGCTGGTCGCCGGGCTGCTCGCCTTCGGCTACCTGACCTGGGCCCGCCGCCGGGCCACCCGGCGCGACCCGGGCGCCCCCGTGCTGCGCTGGCCGGCGTACCTGCTGGCCGGGGCCGGCCCGGGCCTGCTCCTGGTGGTCGCCGAGGTGGTCATCCGGGTCGGCGGGCGCTCCCTGCTCGACCTGGCCGCCGCGCTGAGCGAGGCGGACGCGGTGGCCCAGACGTCGCTGGGCACCTCGCGGGTGGACAACGCCATCTGGGTGCTCTTCGTGGGCGCGCTGACCGCGCTGGTCCTGTTCGGCCGGACGCTCGGCCCGGCGCCGACCGACGACGACCCGGAGCCCGCGGAGGCCGCGGCCGACCGCTGACCGGGTGTGGCCGGGCGGCACGCAGGTCCGCGTCGCCGCGCCGCCGCCCGCGCCGAGCGGGTCAGGTGGCGGTACGCAGCAGCAGGTCCAGCTCGGTGACGTCGTACCACTCCAGCTCGTGGTCCTCGGCGCCGTCGACGGTGAACTGGGCGTCCGGGTCACCGGCGAGCGCCTCGGCGACCACCTCGGCGGCGGCGGTCACGTCCTCGACCGCCTCCGACCCGTCCACGTGGATCGCGGCGACGGCCTCGACCGGCACCGGCCGGGCCAGCTCGACCCCGCTCGACCCCAGCTCGCCGTCACCGCGCCCGACCGCCGCGGCCGGCAGGTCCACCGAGACCACCACCCTGCGGCGGGGCGCGCCCGGGTCGGCCCGGAGCAGCTGCAACGCGTCCTGGGCGGCGCGGGTGAAGGCGACGTACTCCAACTCCTCCTCGTCGCCCTCGGCGTACCACTCCCGCAGGGCCGGGGTCACCGCGTGCGCCTGCGCCGCGGCGAGCCCCTGCTCCCGCAGCCGGGACAGCATCGGGACGGTCGCCGGCACGTACACCCGGACAAGGTCGTCGCTCACCGGTCGTCTCCCTGCTGAGTCCTCCGCCGGCGTCCACCGGCCCGGGCGCCGATCATGCCGCACGCCGTGACCGTCATACACCTCGCACCTCGCCCGGTGGAAGTTCCGCCCCGGTGTGTCCCGCGCCGGAAGTGGCCGGGACGGCCGGCGGGTGCTGGGCGACACCGGCAGGCGGTGGCAAACTGAGCCAAACGACGCCAACCCCGGGAGTCTCCGTGGAGCCGAGGTTCCTGCTCCTCTCCGACGTGGCCGCCGAGCTCAACGTGTCGGATTCGCAGGTCTACCACATGGTGCGCAGCGGCGAACTGCCCGCGATCAAGATCGGGGGGCGCGGCCAGTGGCGGGTGGAGCGCGCCCAACTGGAGGAGTACATCCAGCGCAAGTACGCGGAGACCGCCGAGTGGGTACGCAGCAACCCGCTCGCCGACCGCGACTCCGAGTGACCCCGCCGACGCGGTGAGCCATTGACCACGGGCTCTGCCATGCTCAAGAATGAGAGGCAGCCAGAGGCAAACGAAGGCAAACGCAAGCTTCGAGGGGGCAACGCGATGACGGACTCCCGCCGACCCGGCCCGTCCCGGCCGCCCGTGCGGCTGCGGCCCGCGCCCTCGTTCGAGCCACCCTTCGTCGACGAGGACGGCAGCCACTGGCCACTGCCCGGGGACGGCCAGCTCGCCCTCGACCTGTTCGAGCGGGTCCGCCGGGAGCCCGGCCGACCGCCGGACCGGCGGCTGCGGCCCGGGCCCGCCCCCGCCGGGCCCGGCCGCCGCGCCCCCGGCCCGCTGCCGCCCGGCGCCCTGGTGACCGCCACGCCCGAGGCGACCCGGGCGGCCCACCGCTTCGTCGGCACGTGCCTCGAGGTGCTCAACGGCTACCGTCCACCCGGGCAGCTCCGGCCGCTACTCGACCCGGCCCGGGCCGCCGAGCTGCTGTCCGAGCTGGCCCGGGCCGGCGCGCGGACCGGCCCGGTGCGCCGCCGGTCGACCCGGCCCGCCGTGCGGCTGCGCCGGCTGCGGGTCTGCGAGCCCCGGGCCGCCGCGGTCGAGGTGGCCGCGGTGCTCGCCGGCGGCAACGGTCACGCCTGGGCGATGGCGCTGCGCCTGGAACACCGCCGCGGCACCTGGCTCTGCACCGCCCTCCAGGTCCTGTGACGGGCCCGGCCGGCCGGGCCGCAGCCGCCGGCCGTCCGACGGGCGGCGGGGGCTGAGGCTCCGGTTGCGGCAGATCGGGGTGTCCCGCGGCCGGATACCCCGCCCTGCCGCACCCGGAGTCGATCAAGACGGTGGACGCCGCCGCGGCGGGCCGGAGACGCCGACGGGCCCCGGCCGAACTGGCCGGGGCCCGTCGGGCGAGCGTCGGATCAGGCGCCGCCGCTGGGCGCGCCGTGGCAGCGCTTGTACTTGCGGCCGGAGCCGCACGGGCAGGGCGCGTTGCGGGACGGGCCGTTGCCCGCCTCCGCCTGCCCCGGAGCCGGCCGGCGGGCCGCGCTCGACGCGACGGCCGGGCCGCGCAGCCCGGTCGCCGGGCGCTGCGGGGCGTTCGGCGCGGTCGTCCCCGGTGCCGCCGGAGCGGCCTTGGCCCCCCGCCCGATGCCGAGCGCGGGAGCCTGCTCCTCGGCCGGCTCGACGGCCACCGAGCCGCGACCCGCCTCGCCGTCGATGGTCGGCGCGGAGTATTGCAGACCCTGCTGCTGCGGCGCCCGGTTCAGGCCCTTGGCCCGGATCTCCACCGGCTTGTCGAGCAGCTTGACCTCTTCGGCCTCCGGCTCCGGCTCGGCGACCTGGACCTCCAGGTTGTAGAGGAAGCCGACCGTCTCCTCCTTGATGCCGTCCATCATGGTGGCGAACATGTCGAAGCCCTCGCGCTGGTATTCGATCACCGGGTCGCGCTGGGCGTACGCCCGCAGGTTGATGCCCTCCTGCAGGTAGTCCATCTCGTAGAGGTGCTCACGCCACTTGCGGTCGATGACCTGGAGCAGCACCATCCGCTCGAGCTGGCGTACCGCCTCCTCGCCGAGCTGCTCCTCCCGCCGGTCGTACGCGGCGTGCGCGTCCTCCTTGAGGCGGGACATCAGGAAGTCGGCGTCCATGCCGGCCCGCGAGCCGCCCGCCTCCTCCTCCAGCTCCTCGATGGTGATGCCGACCGGGTAGAGCTGCTTGAGGCTGGACCAGAGCTGCTCGAGGTCCCAGTCCTCGCCGTAGCCCTCGGCGGTGGCCCCCTGCACGTACGCCTCGATGACGTCGTCGATCATGTTGCGGACCTGGTCGGAGAGGTCCTCGCCGTTGAGCACCCGGAGCCGCTCGGCGTAGATCACCTGGCGCTGCTTGTTCAGCACCTCGTCGTACTTCAGCACGTTCTTGCGGATCTCGGCGTTCTGGCCCTCGATCTGGGCCTGCGCGTTCTTGATCTGCCGGGTGACCATCTTCGACTCGATGGGCACGTCCTCCGGGATGTTGAAGCGGTCCATGACCGCCTCGACCGCGCCGGAGCGGAACCGCTTCATCAGCTCGTCCTGCAGCGACAGGTAGAAGCGCGACTCGCCCGGGTCACCCTGCCGGCCAGAGCGACCGCGCAGCTGGTTGTCGATCCGCCGGGACTCGTGCCGCTCGGTGCCCAGCACGTAGAGGCCACCGGCGGCGGCGACCTCCTCCGCCTCGGCTTCGCAGGCCTGCTTCCACTTGGGCAGGACCTCCTCCATCGCCTTGGCGTACTCCTCCTCGTGCTCCAGCGGGTCGAGGCCGCGCTGGCGCAGCTCGCTCGCGGCGAGGAACTCGGGGTTGCCGCCGAGCAGGATGTCGGTGCCCCGGCCCGCCATGTTGGTGGCCACGGTGACCGCGCCCTTGCGCCCGGCCTGGGCGACGATCTCGGCCTCCCGGGCGTGGAACTTGGCGTTCAGCACCGAGTGCGGGATGCCCCGCCGACGCAGCAGCTGGGAGAGGATCTCGGAGTTCTCCACCGAGACGGTGCCGACCAGCACCGGCTGCCCGGCCCCGTGCCGCTCCGCGATGTCCTCCACCACGGCGTTGAACTTGGCCTTCTCGGTCTTGTAGATGACGTCCGGCCGGTCCTGCCGGACCATCGGCCGGTGCGTCGGGATGGTCACCACGCCGACCTTGTAGACCTTGTTGAACTCGCCCGCCTCGGTCTGCGCGGTACCGGTCATGCCGGAGAGCTTCTCGTAGAGGCGGAAGTAGTTCTGGAGGGTGATGGTGGCCAGGGTCTGGTTCTCCTGCTTGATCTCCACCCCCTCCTTGGCCTCGATCGCCTGGTGCATGCCCTCGTTGTAGCGGCGGCCGTGCAGGATGCGGCCGGTGAACTCGTCGACGATCAGGACCTCGCCGTCGCTGACGATGTAGTCCTTGTCGCGCTTGTAGAGCTCCTTGGCCTTGATGGCGTTGTTCAGGTAGCCGACCAGCGGGGTGTTCACCGACTCGTAGAGGTTGTCGATGCCGAGCCGGTCCTCGACCTTGGCGACGCCGCGCTCGGTGACCGCGATGGTCCGCTTGGCGTAGTCGACCTCGTAGTCGCCCTCGCCGTCCTTGCCGGGCTGGAGCCGGGCCACCACCGCGGCGAACTCGCCGTACCAGCGGGCGGAGTGCTCGGCCGGGCCGGAGATGATCAGCGGGGTGCGGGCCTCGTCGATCAGGATCGAGTCGACCTCGTCGACCACCGCGAAGTTGTGCCCGCGCTGGACCAGTTCGTCCCGCGACCAGGCCATGTTGTCGCGCAGGTAGTCGAAGCCGAACTCGTTGTTGGTGCCGTAGGTGATGTCGCACTCGTACGCGGCCCGGTGCTCGGTGGCCGGGCGGTTGGGCAGCACCACGCCGACGGTGAGGCCGAGGAACTCGTGCACCCGGCCCATCCACGCGGCGTCCCGCTGGGCCAGGTAGTCGTTGACCGTGACCACGTGCACGCCCTTGCCGGAGAGCGCGTTCAGGTAGACCGGCATGACCGAGGTCAGGGTCTTGCCCTCACCGGTCTTCATCTCGGCGATGTTGCCGAAGTGCAGCGCCGCGCCGCCCATCACCTGGACGTCGTACGGGCGCTGGCCGAGCACCCGGGCAGCCGCCTCGCGGCACACCGCGAACGCCTCGGGCAGCAGGTCGTCGAGGGTCTCGCCGTCGGCCAGCCGTTCCTTGAACTGCTCGGTCATGCCGCGCAGCTCGGCGTCGGTGAGGTTGACGTAGTCGTCCTCGATCGAGTTGACGGCGGCGGCGATGGCCTTGAGCCGGCGCACCATACGGCCCTCGCCCGCGCGGAGGACCTTTTCCAGAATCGACACGGATCAACGCTCCCCTAGACAGTCTCGAACCATCGTAGGCGCTCCATCGGGGCGATGGTCACTGGTGGCGGCGGTCCGTCCCAACGAAAACGACATAACACGCAGCCCGTCCCCCGGCGGCGCCGATATCCGTTACGCCGTCCGCGAACGATCCGGCACGATGAGTCGGGTGGAGCCCGTGGAGATCATCGAGGACGGCCTGCTGCTGCGCCCCTGGCGGGCCGCCGACGCCGACGCCGTGCACCGCGCCTGCCAGGACCCGGACATTCAGCGCTGGACCACCGTACCCCGCCCGTACCTACCCGAACACGCCCAGAGGTTCGTCACCGAGGTGGCGCCGGGCGACTGGTCGGCCGGCCGGGGGGCGCCCTTCGCGGTCTGCGACGCGGCCACCGGTGAGCTGCTCGGCTCGTGCGGGCTGGTCTCCATCGACACCGGCCTGGGCTCCGGCGAGATCGGCTACTGGGTCGCCCCCTGGGCCCGCGGGCGCGGCGTCACCGTACGGGCCGCCCGGGCGGTCGCCCGCTGGGCCTTCGACACCCTCAAGCTGCGCCGGCTGATCTGGCAGGCCGAGGTCGGCAACCACGCGTCCCGGCTGGTGGCGCTGCGCACCGGGTTCCGGGTCGAGGGGCGGCTGCGGCTGGCGGACCCGGCGCCCGACGGCGGCAACCAGGGCTGGATCGGCTCGCTGCTGCCCGGCGAGGTGCCGGCCGCCGGCAGCACCGGCCCGGCCGGCCCCGGCACCCTGGAGGCCCGGCGGGCCGCCGTCTTCGGCCGCCCCCAGCCGGTCCTCTTCGCCACCACCGGCGCCACCGAGCTGCGGCTGCGCCCGATGGAGGAACGCGACCTCGACGCGGTCGTGGCCACCTGCCAGGACCCGGAGACCGTCCGCTGGACCACCGTGCCCGACCCGTACCGGCGCGAGCACGCCGAGGGGTTCCGGCGGGACGTCGCCGAGGCGGCCTGGGCGGGCGGCACCGGCGCGTCGTACGCGATCGCCGACACCGACGACCGGTACGCCGGCTCGATCGACCTGCGGCTCTCCCCGGCCGACCCGCTGCTGGCCGACGTCGGCTTCATGACCGCGCCGCACGCCCGGGGCCGGGGTTACCAGCCGGCCGCGCTCGCCGCGCTCTGCGCCTGGGGCTTCGCCACGCTCGGCCTGGCCCGGATCGAGTGGCGGGCGAACGTGGGCAACACCGCGTCCCGCCGGGTCGCCGAGAAGGCCGGCTTCACCGTCGAGGGCACCGCCCGCGGCGGGGTCAACCACCGGGGCGAGCGGCTGGACGCCTGGGTGGCCGGGCTGCTCGCCGAGGACCTGTCGTGACGCCGAAGGTGGTCGAGGCGTACGGGATCCGGCTGCGGGAGTTCCGCGACGACGACGTCGCCGACACCGCGGCCGCCTGCGCCGACCCGTTGACCCAGCGGTTCATCTCCGGCATGCCGTCGCCGTACACCGAGGCGGACGCCCGCTGGTGGGTCACCGAGGGCGCACCCGCGGCCTGGGCCACCGGCGGGGCCGCCTACGCGGTGGCGGACCGGGACACCGACCGGCTGCTCGGCGGGGTCGGACTGAGCCAGCCGGTGGCCTACCGGAGCCAGGCCGAGATCGGCTACTGGGTGGCGCCGTGGGCGCGCGGGCGGGGGGTGGCCACCGCGGCGACCCGGGCGCTGGCCGGGCACGCGTTCGCCACCGGGACCGCCCGGCTGGAACTGCTCACCCACGCCGAGAACGCCGCCAGCCAGCGGGTGGCGCTCGCCGCCGGCTTCCGCTACGAGGGCGTACGCCGCGCCGCCAACCCGACCCGGGGCGGCGGCCGGCACGACCTGCTCGCCTGGGTACGTCTCGCCGACGACCCGCCCGGGCCGACTCCGCGCCCGCTGCCCGACCTGCCCGACGGCCGGCTCGACGACGGCGTGGTGACCCTGCGCCGGCTCGCCCCGGACGACGCGGACCTGATGTTCCGGCTGCACACGCTCCCCGAGGTGGTGGCGAACCAGGCGCCCCCGGTGCCGCCCACCCGGGACGCGATCGAGCGGCGCTGCCGGCTGGCGGAGAGCGGCTGGTTGACCGGCAGCATCGCCCGGCTGCTGATCCTGGACGCGGCCACCGGCGAGCCGGCCGGCAGTTGCGGGCTCTCCTACACCGACCTGCCGGCCGGCGAGGCGAGCGTCGGCTACGCGCTGCTGCCGGCCGCGCGGGGTCGCGGCATCGCCACCCGGGCCGTCCGACTGCTCGCCGGCTGGGCCTTCGGGCCGGCCGGAATCGCCCGGCTGACCGCCGGCACCATGCCCGACAACATCGCCTCGCACCGGGTGCTGGAGAAGGTCGGCTTCCGGCGCGAGGGGCTGCTGCGGGGGCGGCTGCCCGGCCTGGCCGGGAGCCGCGTCGACGACCTGGTCTTCGGACTGCTGCCGGCGGAACTGCGCTGACCCGGCGTGCCGCGCGGGCCGGGCGGGCAGCCGACCACCTACCTCGCGCCGCCCGGTCGTGGCGGCGGGCGGTGCCGCCGCCACGACCGCGCTCGGCTCCTCAGATCGCCAGCGAGATGATGCCGTAGTCGTAGGCGTGCCGGCGGTAGACGACGCTCGGCCGGCCGGACTCCTTGTCCTGGAACAGGTAGAAGTCGTGGCCGACGAGTTCCATCTGGAACAGCGCGTCGTCGACGGTCATCGGCTCGGCGGGGTGCACCTTCTCCCGCGCGATGTGCCAGGGCTGGTCGTCGTACTCGTCCTCGGCGTCGACCCGTTCCGCGACCGCGGTGGCGGTGGCCGCGCTCGCGCCGTTCACCGGCGCCGACAGCGGCGGGACGTCGAGGTCCGCCACCGGCAGGCCGGCGGTGGCGGCGGCGACGGAGAGCGGCGCGTGCCGACCCCGGTGGACCCGGCGGCGGTCGGCCGCCCGGCGCAACCGGGTGTCGAGCTTGGCGATCGCCGCGTCGAGCGCGCTGTAGAAGTCGTTCGTGCAGGCCTCGGCCCGGATCACCGGACCGCGGGAGACGCAGGTTATCTCCACCCGCTGGCAGTGGTCCGCCTGACGCGGATTGCGCTCGTGGAACAGCTCCACATCGACGCGAATGAGTTTGTGATCGTAGCGTTCGATCTTCGCGAGTTTCTCCGCGACGTGCACCCGGTAATGGTCGGGAACTTCGACGTTCCGGCCCTTGACCACGATGTCCACGTGACCTCCTCGTTCGGATGGTCGTTCGATCCGGCATCCGGTCGCGCGCTCCGGGGAGGCCCCACTCGGCGTCGACCGGTCAATACGGCTACGCCTCCTTTCACCGCCGGGGGCGGCTGGGAAGACCTCCTACCCCCGACAGCAAAACGCTAACGCCTGTTCATGGCACAGTCACCCCCGGTTGCCGAGACCGCTCAGAAATTTTCACAGCTCATACACCAACGGGTGAAACGGAAACACGAACGGTTACGACTGTTGCCGTTTCTCGGTCGCCGCGAGCACCACGGCGACCGCCGGTGACAGGCCGGTCGCGGCCAGCGCCCGGCTGACCGCGGCGAGGGTGGCGCCGGTGGTGACGATGTCGTCCAGCACCACCACGGCGGTCCCGGCCGGCGCCGGCGCCACCCGGGAGCGCACCCGAAACGCCGACTCGGCCGCCGCCGCCCGGCCCGCGCTGTCCAGCGTCACCGAGTCCGGGCGGGGCAGGGCACGCAGCGGCCGGCGTACCCGCACCGGCCAGCCGGCCCGCCGCAGCCGGTGGGCGCAGTGCCGGGCCAGCCGGCCGAGGTGGTCGCCGTAGCGGGCCCGGGCCGCCGCCGCGGTGTCCGGCACCGGCACCAGCGTCACCGGGCGGGTCCCGCCGAGCGCGGTGGCCACCGCCTCGGCGAGCAGCCCGCCCAGCGGTCGGGCCAACCCGTGCCGGCCGTGCTCCTTGTACGCCAGCAGCGTCTCCCGCAGCGGCCCGGCGTACGGGCCGAGGGCGACGCAGGGCGGCAGGCCGGGCGGGGCGGGGGTGGGCCGTGCCGGGCGGGGACGCAGCGCCTGCAACTGCCCGGCGCACTCCGGGCACACCCCGTGCCGCAGGCCGGGCCGGTGTTCCCGGCAGCCCGCGCAGGTGGCGGGCAGCACCAGGTCGGCGAGGTCCGCCCAGAGCGCGCCGACGTCCCGCACCGGGATCAGTAGAGGAAGAAGGGGGCGGTCGGATTGCCGGGGCGATCCCCGGTCGGCGACGGGCTCACGTTCAGCACCTGGTCCCGCTGGATCCGCGACGACCCGCTGTACGCCACCCCGTTCGCCTCGTACAGCACCACGCTGGGCTGCGGCACCACCGGGTTGACCGGATACGCCGCCAGGTGGGTCACCCTGGCGCCCAACTTCTCGTGCAGCCCGGCCTGCCGGGCGCCGTCGATGCTGACCTGGTAGACCGCCGGACGGTCGACCGAACCGGCCACGACCAGCTGATCCTCCCCGCTCCAGTCGACCGCCGAGAGGGCGGTCAGCGAGGTGAACACCTTCCGCAGTGGCCCGAGGCTGACCTGGTCGCCGTCCAGGCTGACCGCGGCCACGTAGAGCCCGCCGCCGACGATCAGCGCGGCCCGGTGACCGTCCAGCGACGTCGCCACCGCGGTGACCTCGCCCGTCACGCCGTTGAGCTGCACCTGGCTCATCGCCGCGTCCCCGTCGAAGCGGTAGAGGTTCTTGTCGGCCACCACCAGCCCGCGCGGCTTCAGCGGGTCGAGGGTACGCAGCCAGACCGGCCGGCCGATCGCGGTGTGCTCGGGCCCTCGGCGCAGGTCGGTCAGCGGAGCGACGCCGCTGCCCACGGCGAGCCGCTGCCGCTTGTTCGGCCCGGTGACCACCAGCGCGGCCAGCGTCCGATCACCGGCGCGGCCGAAGTTGGCCCACACCACGTTGCGGTTGGCCTCCCCGGCCACCGGCACCGTCCCCGGCTCCCCCACGACGGCGAGCGGGTGCACCGCGCCGTCGTAGACGCAGAACCGCTGCGGATTCTGCGTCAGCGGGTAGACCCGGTTGGCCAGCCGCTGGCCGCTCAGGTCGACCACCCGGCGGGACTGGTTCTGGACCTTCAGCTCCAGCTGCCCGTCGACGTCCGGCAGTGACCAGGCGAGCTGGGTGGCGAACTGGTCCAGCCGCCGCTCGTCGTTGCCGGACATGGCCAGGTTGACCTCCCACCGGCCGGCGCTCCCGGTGGCGTTGTTGATCAGCTCGGTGCGGTCCGGCAGCGCGGTGACCGCCGGCCGCAGCCAGTCGGACGGACCGCCGATCAGCCACCGGACCACCTCGGTCACCTGCCGCTCCTCCGGCACCGCGTCGGGCAAATAGCGCAGGTCGGGCACCAGTCGGCTGCGGTCCGAGCTCCAGAAGTAGACCGACGAGGACTTGTAGTACTGCTCCAACGCCACGTCGCTGAGCAGCAGCACGTTCGGCGGGTCCTGCACGTAGAGACCGGCCTGCTCGACGTCACCCTGCCCGGGGGTGGCCGCGCTGCGCAGCTTGAACTCGTAGCTCCGCTCGGTGGCCACCGGAGGCACCAGCGTGCCGTTCGCCCGCAGCACGCCGATCTGCTGCACGTTGATGACGACCTTCGTGCTGTCGACGTCGGGCGTGATCACCGGGTCGTCGGTCAGCCGCACCACGGTGAGCGCGATCTCGCTGCCCTGCTTCTCCTGGAGCCGGTCGTGGTGCTGCGGGTCGATGTAGTCCTTGATCCGCTGGTAGGCGCGGTCCGGCTCGCCGGCGGCCGCGGCCAGGAAGTTGCGGACGAAGGTGTCCGCGTTGCCCCCGGCGGCCTTCCGGGTGGGCGGCTCCAGGCTGTGACCGCTGAACGGCCCGGCCTCCGCCGTCGATACCCGGCGCTCCACCTCGACGTCGGTGCGGTCCGGGATGCCGCAGCCGGTCAGCCCGGTGGCCAGCAGGGCGAGCCCGGCGACGCCGGTGAGCAGCGAGCGTCTCACGACCGCGCCTCGGCCTTCGCCCCGGCGGCGCCCTCGCCGGCCGGGCCGGCGGCGGCGTCGCTACCACGGGCCGCCCCCGGAGCCGGTGCGATCGCCAGTGCGCCATCCGGGCCCGGGCCGATGGCCAGCAGCCCACCGTCACGCGGGCCGCCGAACGGCAGGGCCGCGTCGGCCGGCACCAGCCGCAGCGGCGAGGTGGTGAGCCGGTCACCGGCGCGGGCCGGCAGGGTGAGCCGGAACTGCGCGCCCTGCCCCGGCGCCCCCCACGCCTCCAGCCAGCCGCCGTGCAGCCGGGCGTCCTCCAGGCTGATCGACAGCCCCAGCCCGGTGCCGCCGGTCTGCCGCGCCCGGGACGGGTCGGCCCGCCAGAACCGGTTGAACACCAGCTTCTCCTCGCCCGGCTTGAGCCCCACCCCGTGGTCGCGCACGGTGATCGCCACCGCGGTCTCGTCCGAACCCAGGGTGATCAGCACCGGCTTGCCCTCGCCGTGCTCGACCGCGTTGCCGACCAGGTTGCGCAGCACCCGCTCGACCCGGCGCGGGTCCACCTCGGCGATCACCGGGGCGGTCGGCACGTCCAGCTCGATGGGGACCCCGACCCGCTCGGCCAGCCCGGCCAGCCGGTCGGCCACCCGGTGCACCACCGGCACCAGGTCGGTCGGCTCGGCGTCGAGCATGGCGAACCCGGCGTCGAAGCGACTGATCTCCAGCAGGTCGGTGAGCAGCTCCTCGAACCGGTCCAGCTCGGCCTGGAGCAGCTCCGCGCTGCGGGCGACCGCCGGATCGAACTCGTCGCGCTCGGCGAAGATCAGGTCGGCGGCCATCCGGACCGTGGTCAGCGGGGTCCGCAGCTCGTGTGAGACGTCGGAGGTGAAGCGGCGCTGCAACCGGGACATCTCCTCCAGCCGGAGGATCTGCCGTTGCAGGTTGGTGGCCATCTGGTTGAAGGAGGCGGCGAGCAGCGCCAGGTCGTCCTCGCCGTTGACCGCCATCCGCTGGTCGAGCAGCCCGGCGGAGAGCCGCTGCGCGGTCCGGGCGGCCACCCGGACCGGGGTCACCACCAGCCGGGTGACCAGTGCGGCCAGCAGCCCGAGCAGCAGCACCAGGGCGACGCCGGTGGCCGCCACGGTGGCCCGGGCGTCGGCGGCGGTGGCGTCCTGCCGGGCCAGCGGGACGAAGTAGTAGAGCTCGATCTGGCCGAACCGGGTGGGCACCGGCGAGCCGTACACCAGGTATTTCGTGCGCTCGCCGGTGAGCCGGCCGGTGCGGATCTGCTTGGCCACGTTGCCGTCGGCGACCGCGGCGCGCATCTCCCGGCTGATCAGCGGCCGGACGTCGACCGCGGGCGAGCTGCGGGTGTGCAGGAGGCCGGTGTAGTCGTCGGCGGTGATCGCCACCACCACGCCGCTGGTCTGCTGCGGGTCGCCGCCGGCCAGGTAGTTGACCGTGCCCTCGATGGTGTCCTGGAGCTGGGCCTCCTGCGGCTGGCCGAAGAGGTAGACCTGCTTGGCGGCGTAGTCCGCCCCGCTGGTCAACCGCAGCCGCGCGTCGGTGACGGCGTTCTCCAGCAGGATGTCGGTGATCTTGTTCGCGATCACGTAGGCGAACCCGCCCACCAGCAGGCTGGAGGCCACCAGGGTGATGGTCACCACCCGCAGCTGCAACGAGCGCCGCCAGGTCAGGTGCAGGGCGGCGAGCAGCCGGGCGCCCCGGGCGGCGAGCCCACGCCACAGCTCCCACGCGGCGCCACGGCGGCGGGGAGCTGCTGACGGGGAGTCCTGGACCGGGGAGGTGACCACAGTAGGACCAGGCTATCCGGTCCCCGCCTTGTAGCCCACGCCCCGCACGGTGAGGATGATTTCCGGCCGCTCCGGGTCCGGCTCGATCTTGGCGCGCAGCCGCTGCACGTGCACGTTGACCAGCCGGGTGTCCGCCGCGTGCCGGTAGCCCCACACCTGCTCCAGCAGCACCTCGCGGGTGAAGACCTGCCGCGGCTTGCGGGCCAGCGCGACCAGCAGGTCGAACTCCAGCGGGGTGAGCTTCACCTCCTCGCCGTTGCGGCTCACCGTGTGCGCCGGCACGTCGATGGTGATCTGGTTGCCGGGCGGCCCGATGGTCAGCATCTCCGGGGCGGCGTCCTCGCCGCGCCGCAGCCGGGCCCGCATCCGGGCCACCAGTTCCTTGGGCTTGAACGGCTTGACCACGTAGTCGTCGGCGCCGGACTCCAGGCCGAGGACCACGTCGACGGTGTCGCTCTTGGCGGTCAGCATGACGATCGGGACGCCCGATTCGGCCCGGATGGACCGGGCCACGTCGATACCACTCATACCGGGCAACATGAGGTCGAGCAGCACGATGTCGGGCCTGTTGTCACGGAAGGCGGCCAACGCCCGCTCCCCGTCGGCCACGAACGAGGGCAGGAACCCCTCGCTGCGCAGGACGATGCCGAGCATCTCGGCGAGCGCGGGGTCGTCGTCGACCACCAGTACCCGGGCTCTCATGGGATTAATTTTCCATCCCCGTTCAGTTCGGTGGGATCAACGTCACCCGGCACGGTACTGCCGCGGGACGCCGGCGCCCAGCAACCGGCTCCGGACGGCGCCGCCCGGCGTGCGGGTCCACCCCGCCGGACCGCGCGTGACACCATGATCCCCGCGTGTGCCGTCCCGCGCCACCACCGTTCGTCCGTCAGGAGTACGCGTGCCCGACGCCGGCCCGACCGCCGTGCTCCCGCGTCGCCCGCTCACCGTCGGTGAGTTGCTCGACTCGGCGGTCCTGCTGCTGCGCGACCACGCCCGGGTGCTGGTCCCGCTCGCCGCCGTGCTGGCCGCGGGCGAGCAACTCCTGCTCCTGCCGCTGCGCCTCGCCGCCGACACGGATCAGCCGCTCTGGTTCGTGGAGTTCGGCCACTTCGCCTGGTACTGGCTGCTCCTGGCCGTCGGCGCGGCGACCGAGGCGATGATCATCGCACTGCTGGGCAACCCGGCCGCCCGGGCCGCCGGCGCCGCGCTGCTCGGCCGCCGGGCCGGCGCCCGGGAGCTGCTCCGCCCCGCCGGGGCCCGCTGGGGCGCCACCCTGCTGCTAGTGCCGCTGGTCGGGGCGGTGATGGCCACCGCCGCCCTGCTCGGGCCGGCCTGGATCATCGCTTTCGCCCTGCTCGGCGCGGTGACCCCGGCGCTGGTCGTGGACCGGGTCCACCCGCTGCGCGCCCCGCTGCGCTCGGCCGTGCTCGCGGTCCGCGCCGGCGGCCGGGCCGGCGCGGTCCGGTTGCTCGGCTACCTCGCCTGGTGGCTGGTCCGGGTCGGCCTCGGGGTGGGCGTCTACTACGGGCTGGACGGGCTCGACCTGCTGCCCGAGGCGTGGCAGCTGCCGGTCTCCCTGATCATCTGGGCGGGCGTGAACAGCGTCGCGTACCCGGCGATCGCCTGCCTCGACGCCGCGGTCCACCTGGAGACCCGGATCCGCACCGAGGGGCTGGACATCCTGCTCGCCCGGGCGCCGGCCGGCACGCCGGACGCCGTGCTGCTGGCGGCCGGGCGATGAGTTTCAGCCGGTGGTGGACCGAGACCACGGCGGCCCTCGGTGACCGGGTGCCGCTGCCGCTGGCCGCGCTGCTGCTCGTGCTCGCGGCGGTGCTGGTCGCCGCCGCCTGGTACGCCTACCCGGCCTGGGTGCCCCGCCGGCTGCCGCGGCTGCGCCGCCGGTCGCCGCGGCGGAGCCCGCCGGGTCCGGTGACCGCCGCCGCGCCGGCCGTGCCGGCGGCCCGGGAGCCGGCCGACGAGCCGCCGGCCGCCGGCCACCTGTCCCTGGCCGATCGGCTGGCCGCCGAGGGGCGCTACGCCGAGGCGGTCCGCGAGCGGCTGCGCGGCATGCTCCGCGAGCTGGTCACCCGGCGGCCGGTGCGGCTGCGCTCCGGCATGACCGTCATCGAGGTGATCACCGCGGCCAGTGACGGGCACCCGCCGGCCGGCCCGCCGCTGCGCGCGGCCGGCGCGATCTTCTCCGAGCTCTGGTACGCCGAGCGCCCCGCCACCGCGGAGCACGACCGGCGGATGCGAGAGCACGCCCGCGAGCTGCACCGGGTGCTGGCCGACCCGACCGAGGGGCAGGGCAGGCCGTGACCCCGACCACCACCACGACGACCCCCGGCGCGCGGACCGGCACCCGGCGACACCGGCGGCGACACCGGATCCTGATCCCGATCGGGCTGGCCGCGCTGCTGCTCACCACCACCCTGGTCACCCACGCCGTCGACCAGCCCGACGCCGACGGCGGCTTCCTCTCCCCCGTCGCCACCGGCGAGCACGGCGGCAGCCGCCTCGCCGCGGCCCTGCGCGACCGCGGCGTCACCGTGCAGCGGGAGACCACCACCCGGGCGGCGCTGGCCGCCGTCCGGTCCGGGCCGGCCACGCTCTTCGTCCCCGCGCCGGAGCTGCTGCGCCCGGACACCGTCCGGACGCTGGACCGGCTCCCGGCCGGCACCCGGCTGGTCCTGGTCGACCCGGCCCGCCCGGTGCTGGCCGCCGCCGGACTGCCGCTGCTGCCCGCCGAGCGCCGGTGGGCGGCGCAGGCCCTGGGCCCGGCGGCCGACGGGCTGCCCTGCCGGCTGCGAGAACTGGACGCGGTCGGTGCGGCCGCCGTCGGCCTGCAGCGCTACACCGCCGGCGCCTACCGCTCCGGCCAGGTCGAGTTCTGCTTCTCCGGCGCGCTGGCCCACCTGCCGGGGCCGGCCGAGCAGGTGGTGGTCGGCGCCAGCGACCCGTTCCGCAACGACCGGATCGCCGAGTGGGACAACCTCGCCTTCGCCACCGGCCTGCTCGGCGTCGCCGGCCGGGTGGTCTGGCTCGATCTGGCCGACGCGGAACCGCCGCCGACCGCCGGCGCGGGCGGCCCGCCCGTCACCGGGGACGGCCCGGGGGACGGGCCGGACGACGGCAACGGCGACGGCACCGGCGACGGCAGTAGGGACGGCCGGGGCGAGCCGGGGCGGCCCGGCGCGCCCGGCGGCCCGGGTGGGGGTGACTCGTCCGGTTCCGGCGACGGCAACGAGGCCGCCGACCAGGACGACCCGCCGAACCCGCTCTGGGCCGCCTTTCCGCCCTGGTTCTGGGCGTTGCTGGCCCAGCTCGCGCTGGCGGCGCTCGTCCTCGCGCTCTGGCGGGCCCGTCGGCTCGGCCCGCCGGCGGCCGAGCCGCTGCCGGTGACCGTCCGCTCCGCCGAGACGGTCCTCGGCCGGGCCCGGCTCTACCAGCGCGCCGGAGCCCGCGAGGCGGCCGCCCGGACCCTGCGGGAGGCCGCGCTGACCCGGCTGCTGCCCCGGCTCAACCTGCCGGCCGACGCCCCACCGGACCAGGTGGCCGGCGCGGTCGCCGCCCGCACCGGCGGCGACCCCGCCGCCACCGGGGAACTGCTGTACGGCGGTGAGCCGGAGACCGACCAGGAGCTGTTGGAGCTGGCGCGCACCCTGGACGGGGTGACCCGTACGGTGGCGTCGCCGCCCGCCTCCCCCGACGCGCCACTGCCGGACCGACCCGAAGGAGAACCCCGGTGACCCGACCCGCCGGAACCGCCGAGCCACGGACCGCCGACCCCGACGACGCCCGAGCCGCCCTGCACCGGCTGCGCGCCGAGGTGGCCAAGGCGGTCGTCGGGCAGGACGCGGTGGTCACCGGTCTGGTGATCGCCCTGCTCTGCCGTGGGCACGTGCTGCTGGAGGGCGTGCCCGGGGTGGCCAAGACGCTGCTCATCCGCACCGTGGCCACCGCGCTCGACCTGGGCTCGAAGCGGGTGCAGTTCACCCCGGACCTGATGCCCGGCGACGTCACCGGGTCACTGATCTTCGACCCGCACACCGCCGCGTTCACCTTCCGCGAGGGGCCGGTCTTCACCAACCTGCTGCTCGCCGACGAGATCAACCGGACGCCGCCGAAGACCCAGTCGGCGCTGCTGGAGGTGATGGAGGAGCGGCAGGTCTCGGTCGAGGGTGATCGCCGGCTGCTGCCCGACCCGTTCATCGTCGCCGCCACCCAGAACCCGATCGAGTACGAGGGCACCTACCCGCTGCCGGAGGCGCAGCTGGACCGGTTCCTGCTCAAGCTCACCGTGCCGCTGCCCAGCCGGGAGGAGGAGTTGGGCGTGCTGCGGGCGCACCACGCCGGCTTCGACCCCCGCGACCTGGCCGCCGCCGGCGTACGACCGGTGGCCGGGGCCGCCGATCTGGCCGCGGCGCGGGCCGCCGTGGGGCGGGTGCACGTGGCCGAGCCGCTGCTCGGCTACCTGGTCGACCTGTGCCGGGCCACCCGGGCCACCCCCGCGCTGGAGCTGGGCGCCTCGCCCCGGGGCGCCACCGCCCTGCTCAGCACCGCCAAAGCGTGGGCCTGGCTGGCCGGCCGCGACCACGTCGTCCCGGACGACGTCAAGGCGGTCGCCCGGCCGACCCTGCGGCACCGGCTGCGGCTGCGGCCGGAGGTCGAGCTGGAGGGCGTCAGCGTGGACGCGGTGCTGGACACGGTGCTGGCCACCGTGTCGACGCCGCGATGACCTGGCGGGCGGCGCTCCTGCTGGCGGCCGGCGCGCTGACCCTGCCGGCCTGGCCGTCGCCGCTCGCCGGGGTGCTGGTGATGACCGGGATGGTGCTGCTGCTGGTGGCGCTGGACCGGGCGCTGGCGGTGCCGCCGGGCGCGGTGACCGCCACCCGGGACGGGGACCGCGCGGTCCGGCTCGGCGAGACCGCCACCGTCGTGCTGCACCTGGGCAACGCCTCCGGCCGTACGCTGCGGGCGCTGGTGCGCGACGCCTGGGTGCCCTCGGCCGGCGCCCGCCCGGACGTCCCGCCCAAGCGGGTGGTGCGGGTGGAGCCGGGCCAGACCGTCGCGCTGCCCAGCCGGCTCACCCCCACCCGCCGCGGCGACCGGCCGGCGGTGGCGCTGACCGTCCGCTCGCTCGGCCCGCTGGGGCTGGCGTTCCGCCAGCGCTCGGGCCGCCCGGCCACGCCGCCGTGGACGCTGCGCGTGCTGCCCCGCTTCGACTCGCGCCGGCACCTGCCGGAGAAGCTCTCCCGGCTCCGGGTGATCGACGGCACCCAGGTCACCCGGGGGCGGGGCCAGGGCACCGAGTTCGACACCCTGCGCGAGTACGTGGTCGGCGACGACGTGCGCTCGATCGACTGGCGGGCCAGCGCCCGCCGGGCCGACGTGCTGGTGCGCACCTGGCGGCCGGAGCGGGACCGGCGGCTGGTCTGCGTGCTGGACACCGGCCGCACCTCGGCGGTACGCGTCGGCGACGAGCCCCGGCTGGACACCGCGATCGACGCGGCGCTGCTGCTCACCGCCCTCGCGGCGCGCGCCGGTGACCGGGTCGACCTGCTCGCCGCCGACACCGCCGTACGCGCCACGGTGACCGGGACCGGGCGGCCGGCGCTGCTGCCCCGGCTGGTGCACGCGCTGGCCCCGCTGGAACCGGCCCTGGTGGAGACGGATTTCGACCTGATCGCCGGCGAGCTGCTGCGCCGGCAGCGGCAGCGCAGCCTGGTGGTGCTCTTCACCGCGCTGGAGGCCGGCGCGCTGAGCGCGGGCCTGCTACCCGTACTGCCCCGGCTGGCCGCCCGACACCGGGTGCTGATCGCGGCGACCCACGACCCGGTGCTGACCGCGCTCACCACCGCCGCACCGGCCCGACCGGGAGACGCCTACGCCGCGGCGGCCGGCTGGCGGGCGCTGGCCGAGCGGGACCGCATCCGCGCGGCCCTGGCCCGCCACAACGTCACGGTCGTCGACGCCCCCGCCGGCCGCCTAGCCCCCACCCTCGCCGACACCTACCTCCGCCTCAAATCCCAGGCCCAGCTCTAACCCCCACCCGGCCCCACCCCGCCGTTGATCATGAGGTTAGCGGTGGTCCCGGAGATCGGGAACGCCGTCAACCTCATGATCAACCGGATCGGAGGCGGAGCGGGACGGGGCGCGGGAGCCGAGGATGAGGACGTACGCCAGGAAGGCCAGCCAGACGGCGGCGCCGACGGCGACGCGGAGCGGGACCGGCACCGGCGCCGGGGTGACGAACGCCTCGACGAGGGCGGAGACGGCGAAGAGCCCGACCAGGCCGACGGCGACCAGGATGGTCTGGCGGCCCGCCCGGGCCACCGCCTGGCCCCGGGTCAGCCCGGCCGGCGGTGCGATCCACGCCCAGCCCGTCCGCAGCCCGACGCCGGCCGCCACGAAGACCCCGGTCAACTCCAGCAGCCCGTGCGGGGTGATCAGGCCGAAGAAGACGTCGGCCCGGCCGTGCGCGACCATCACCCCGCCGGTCACGCCGATGTTCAACGCGTTCTGCCACAGCAGGTAGAGCACCGGGACGATCAGCACCCCGGCGGCCAGGCAGCGGGCGGCCACCCAGGCGTTGTTCGTCCACAGTTGGAGGGCGAACGTCGGCGCGGAGTACTCGGTGTAGTAGTCGGCGAAGGCGGAGTCGACCAGCTCGGCGGCCGCCTCCTCGCCGATGAACGCCGCCGCGGTGTCCGGGTTGCCGGCCACGAACCAGATCAGGAAGAAGCTGAGCAGCGTGAAGGCGGTCGCCACGCCGCACCACCACGGCCAGGCCCGGTAGACCGCGCCGGGGAACCCGACCAGCAGGAACCGGCCCACCGCCGCCCAGGACGGCCGGGGCCGCCCGGTGAGCCGGGCCCGGGCCCGGAGCACCACCTGGGAGAGCTGACCGACCAGCGCCGGGTCGGGCGAGCGGCTGCGCAGCACCGACAGCTGGGTGGCGGCCCGCTGGTAGAGCACGACCAACTCGTCGATCTCGGCGGCGTCCAACCGGCGCCGGCCGGTCAACACCTCGAGCCGACGCCACTCCCCGCCGTGCTCCGCGACGTACGCGTCGAGATCCACCGCCCACCCCCGTCCGGGGATCATAGTGTTCACTGTCGGGGTGAGCGCGCAACCACGACCGCCGGCCCCCTCCCCGGCCTGGGGCGACGCCGGGCTGGTCAGCGGAGAGGCCGTGGAGCTGGACGTGCGGGCCGCGCGGATCGGCTCGCGGGCGCTCGCGCTGCTGCTCGACGTGCTGGCGCAGTTGCTGCTCGCGCTGACCCTGGCCATGCTCGTCGGCATCGTGCTCGCCGCGCTGCCGATGGTCGTGGTGGACGCGGCGCTGAGCAACGCGTTCGGGACCGTCGCGCTGGTCGCCGTGCTGGTCGGCTACCCGGTGCTCTTCGAACGGTTCAACCACGGCCGGACGCCGGGCAAGATGGCGGTCGGGTTGCGGGTGGTCAGCGCCGACGGCGCCCCGGTCGGCCTTCGGCAGTCGCTGACCCGCGCGCTGGTCGGCGTCGCGGTGGAGTGGCCGGGCCTGGTGCTGCCGCTGCTCAGCTGGGTGGCCGGCGTGACGGTGATGCTGACCGACCGGCGCGGCCGGCGGCTGGGCGACCTGGTGGCCGGCACGCTCGTCGTGCACACCCGTTCGGCGACGATCTGGCGACCGGTGCCGACCTCGGTGCCGGCGCTGGTGGGCTGGGCGTACACCCTGGACCTGAGCCGGCTGGACGACCGCCTGGCGCTGGCCGCGCGGCAGTACCTGGCCCGGGTGCACCAGCTGGCCGAGCCGGCGCGCGCCCGGCTGGCCCGCGGCCTGTGGGCCGAGGTCGCCGCGGTGATCACGCCGCCCCCGCCGCCGGGCCTGCCGGAGACGGTCTACCTGGCCGCGGTGCTCGGTGAGCGGCACCGCCGGGCGCGGCACCGGTTGGCCCGGGAACGCGCGGTCGCCGCGGCGCTCTGGCCGGAGCTGCTGCCCGGCCCGGCCACCCCACCGGCCACCACGGCGCCCGGGACGCCCACACCGGCCATCGCGTCACCGCCGGCCGCCGCCCCACCGTCGTACGTCCGGCCGGCGGTGCCCGGCGAGCCGCCGGTGGTCGTGCCGGCGCAGGCCGGCCCGCCCACGCTGCGGCCGGCGACGGTGCCCGACGACCACCCCGGCGGGTGACCGGCGCCGGGCCGGTACCCGGCCACCCCGCCGGGTGACCGGCGCCGGGCCGCTGCCCGGCCGCCCCGGCGGGTGACCGGCGCCGCGCCGGCGCACGGCCGCCCCGGCCTCGGCCGACGCGGCGCGAGGTCCGCCCGGACGGGCCGGTTGTGGCAGGATCCGCCCTGCCCCTATCGCAGACAGGACCATCCGTGGCCGACGACCTGTTCACCCCCACCATCGCCCCCGCGGCGTACGAACCGAAGCGCCCGCCGTGGCGTCCCCAGTCGTTGCTCTTCCCCGCCGTCTTCGGCGGCCCGACCGCGGTCACCGTGCTGGCGCTGGTCAACGCCGCCCGGTTGGGCCTGCCCCGCCGGGCCGCACTGACGGTGGCCGGCGCCGGGCTGGCCGCCGTGATCGCGCGGACCGGGATCACCCTGGCGGTCTTCGCCGGCGAGGCGAGCCGACCCGTCCGGCTGATCGGCGCGCTGGCCGGTGCCCTGGTCTGGCTGGTCGTCTCGGCCACCCAGAAGGGCCGGTTCCGGGCGTACCAGCTGCGCGGCGGCGGCCCGGCGTCGCTCTGGCTGCCCGGCATCGCGGCGGTGCTGCTGCTCGGCGGCGCCGAGGCCCTGCTGATCGCCCTGCTGGCCGCCGCCGGATGAGCGCCCCCGACCCGGCGCTCGTGCGGGCCGCCCAGTTGCTGGAGCTGAACCGGGCCGAGCAGGCCCTGGCCGAGCTGAGCCGGCTCCCCGCCGCCCTCGCCATCGACGTGACGGCGTTCCGGTTGCGGGCCGCCGCCCTGTCCGACCTGGACCGCTGGGCCGACGTCGCCACGGTCACCCGACAGGGCCTCGCCGAGGTCGGCCCGGATGCGGACCTGCTCGGCCGGCTCGGCCTCGCCCTGCGCCACCTCGACGAGTACGCCCCGGCGGAGCGGGCGCTGCTCGACGGGCTGGCGATCGAGCCGCAGAACCCCTGGCTGCTCTGCCAGTACGCCGACCTGTGCAGCGCGGTGGGGCAGGCCGACAAGGCGGACCGGCTGGTCGCCCGGGCCGCCGCGTTGGCGCCGCAGGCACCGCCGGTCTTCGCCTCCCGCTTCCAGCTGGCGTACGCCCGCGGCGACGACCGGGAGGCGGAGCGGGTGGCCGGGGAGTTCCTCGGCGCCTGGCCGGGCCATCCGGTGGCGCTCGCGCTGCACGGGGCGGCAGCCGCCCAGCGGGGCCGGGTGGACGCGGCCCACCGATCGTTCGGCCAGGCGGTGGCGCACGACCCGACCGACGCCGACTACGCCGACGCGGCCTGGGAGTTCCGGGTGTACACCCACCCGCTGCTGCGCCCGCTGCGCCCGCTCTACCGGCTGGGCACGTTGCGCACCTGGCTGATCGCGGTGGCCGTGATCATGGCACTCAACCTGGCCGGGCTGGACCTGCTCGCCGGGTTGTTCGGGCTGGCCTGGCTGCTGTTCTGCGTCTGGTCGTGGATCGCGCCGCCGCTGGTGCGGCGGCTGGTGCGGGGCCGGTGGCGGTCGTGAGGGGCTTCGGGCCGTGGCTGGCGGTGCTGGCCGTGGTGCTGCTGCTCAGCGCGCTGCGGCTGCGGACGCTCGCCACCGTCGTCTCGTTGGCCTGGCTGGTCTGGTGCGTGTGGACCTGGTTCCGCCCGACCCGGCGAGGCTCCGAACCGCGCTGACCGGCCCGATCCACCGCGGTCCACGCTGGTGGGCCGGGCGTCGGGGCGGCGGGCAGCCGGCCCGGGACGACGAACCGGGCCGGCCGCGGATGCGGCCGGCCCGGTCGGGAACGCGTCGGATCAGTAGCGGTAGTGCTCCGGCTTGAACGGCCCCTCCACCGAGACGCCGAGGTAGGCGGCCTGTTCCTTGGTGAGGGTGCTGAGCTTGGCGCCGAGGGCGTCCAGGTGCAGCCGGGCGAC
>NZ_JBSWCE010000018.1:0-152101 GCF_056780015.1 Micromonospora sp. R311 | reverse complement strand
TTGCGTCACAACATGATCCTGGATGCCCTCTCTTCATACCCAGACATCGACCCCTGACATCGGAACTACTCGTCTAGGGGCGCGCCGGATCACCGCGCGGACGGCCCGCGATGGTCAGCGAACGGTGCTGAGGGGCGGCCCGCGTCGGTCGCGGTGGGAGGGGCGTCGGCGACGCCGACGCGACCGGAGGCGGCAGGCGCCGTCGTGTGACGGAAGTTGATCGGTCGTCCGTTGTGGCGCACGGCCCGCGCTCCGTAGGCTCGTCCGCGACGGCAGCGCTCCCGGGACGGGTGCTGCCCCGGGCACACATGGGAAAGGACGCCGGTGCTGTACTGGCTGTTGAAGTACGTCCTCCTCGGGCCGCTGCTGAAGCTGATCTTCCGCCCGCAGGTGGAGGGCCTGCACCACGTACCGGCCACCGGCCCGGTCATCCTGGCCAGCAACCACCTCTCGTTCTCCGACTCGATCTTCACCCCGCTGATCACCCCGCGGAAGGTCACCTTCGTCGCCAAGGCCGAGTACTTCACCGGCAAGGGGATCAAGGGCTGGCTGACCAGGATGTTCTTCGTCGGCACCGGCACCATCCCGGTGGACCGCTCCGGCGGCCGCGCGGCCCGGGCCGCGCTGGACACCCAGTTGCAGGTGCTGCGGGCCGGCGGCATCGCCGGCATCTACCCGGAGGGCACCCGCTCGCCGGACGGCCGGCTCTACCGGGGCAAGACCGGGGTGGCCCGGCTCGCCCTGGAAAGCGGCGCGCCGGTGGTCCCGGTGGTGATGCTCAACCTCGACGAGATCCAGCCGCCCGGCAAGCTCGTCCCGAAGCTCAAGCGGGTGCGGATCCGGTTCGGCGCGCCGCTGGACTTCAGCCGCTACCGGGGCCTGTCCGGCGACCGGTTCGTCGAGCGCGCGGTCACCGACGAGATCATGTACGAGCTGATGGAGCTCTCCGGCCGGGAGTACGTCGACATCTACGCGCAGAAGCTCAAGAACCAGCTGGCGGCACCCGCCCGCCGGGAGCCGGTCGCCGCCTGACCCGCCGTCCGGTCCCCCGATCAGGCGGGGGAGGCGAGGCGGAGCAGGCCGGGCGCGGCGTTGCGGTCGGCGAACTCGCGTACCCGGGCCAGCGCGGCGGCCCCGGCGTCCGGGTCCACCTCGGCCAGCGGACCCACCGAGAGCGCGGTCGCGAGGACGTGGTCGGTCTGGTCGGTCATCCGCGCGTAACTGTGCGCCGCCGCGGTGAGCAGGTCGGCGGCGGCGCGGGCGTCGCCGTCCCGCCGGGCCAGCGTCGCGTCGGCGGCCTGCCCGGCGGCCCGCGCCCACGGGGTGACCCGGGGGGAGCGGCGCAGCAGGTCCCGGACGAGTCGGGCCGCGTCCGCGCCGAGCAGCGCGGCGAGGTGGCCGACCGCCGGCACCCACTCGGCGAACGGGATCATCCGGGTCTGCCGCCAGTCCTCGTCCAGTTCGGTGAGCAGCGCCATCGCCTCGTCCCGGCGCCCCTGCACGGCCCGGCAGAGCGCGGCGTGCGCCAGGGTGGAGCGCAGCACCCGGTGGAAGCCGCTGCGGCGGGCGGCCGCGAGCGCCTTCTCCACCAGGTCGGGGCCGGTCGGATCCGGTCCCGCGCCGAGGGCGCGGATCCAGCCGGAGACCGCCACGATGTGCAGGTCCCACTCGGCGGTCGGGCCCAGGGTCGACCCGTCGGCCATCTCCAGCGTCGCCACCCAGTCGCCCGCGTAGTAGGAGCGGGCCCACTGGTCGGCGAAGCTGGTGGCCAGGCCGTGCTCGCCGCCGAGGTCGAGGGAGCGCTGCTCGTCGATCAGCCGGACCGAGCCGGCCAGGTCGCCCTCCTCCTGCAACGCCCAGGCCAGGTTCTGCACCGCCCGGCGGCGGCTGGTCAGCCGCTCCACCCGGCACTGCTCGGTGACCTCGGCCAGCTCCGCGTACGCCTCCTCGATGCCGGCGAGGTAGCGGGCCACCGCGAGGGTGATCCGCGCGTTGGCCCGCGCCTCGTGCAGCCCCAGCCGCTCGGCCAGTTCGGCCGCCGCCTGGGCGGCCGCGCAGGCCAGCTCGGTCTCCGCGTTGAGCATGTGCACCCGGGCCAGTTCGAGCAGCGCGCCGGCCTTCTCCTGGGTGTCCGGCAGGCCGGCGTGCAGGTTGATCGCCCGGTCCAGGCAGCGCAGCGTCTCCGACCGGTCGGCCCGGCTCCAGGCGGCGGTGGCCAGCAGGGTCCACGCCTTCGCGGCGGCCGGCCGGTCGCCCGCCTCGATCAGCCGCTCGGCCAGCCGGGCGAGGGTGCCCGTGCCGCCGCCGACCAGGAACGCGTCGCTGTCCCGGTAGAAGGCCAGCTCGGCGGAGAACAGCTCCAGCGCCGGGTCCGGCCCGCTGTCCACGGCGAGCGCCCGGCCGACCAGCGTGGCGGCGGTCTCCAGCGCGTGCAGTTCGTACGCCCGGCGGGCCGCGCGGTGCAGCGCCGCCCGGGTGGCCGCGGCGTACGGGGCCGGGTCGAGGCCGACCGTGCGGGCGATCTCGTGCGCGGTCCACCGGTGGTTGGCCAGCACCTCGGCCAGGTCGTGCTGCCGGCCGTCGGCGAGCTGCTCCAGCCAGTCGGCGGTGCGCTGGTGCCGCAGCACCCGCTCGGCCCGGGGCAGCCGCTGGTAGCAGACGTCGCGGACCAGGATGTGCCGGAAGCGGTACTCCGGCTGGCCGGGCATGGTCGAGGTGGGCAGCTCGTAGACCATGTCCCGGCGCTGCAACCGGTCCAGCGCCCGCTCCACCCACTCCGCGGGCCGGCCCAGCGCCACGGCCACCGGGCCGGGCCAGAACTGCACGCCGACCACCGAGGCGGCCTGGAGCACCGCCCGGTCGGCCGGGTCGAGCAGGTCGAGCCGGTTGGCGATGACCGCCTGCACCGTGCGGGGCATCCCGGGCCCGCCGGCCGGGTCGAGCCGCCCGGCGTTGGCCGCCGGGTCGACCAGGCCGCCGTCGAGCAGCATCCGGGCGTACTCCTGGGCGTAGAGCGGGTTGCCGTCGGCGAACTCGATGAGCGGCTCGCGGGCCTCGACCGGCAGCGTGGCCTGCCCGAGCAGCAGCGAGTAGAGGGTGTCGATGTCGGTGTCGTGCATCGGCGGCACCGAGATCGACATCGCGCCGCTGATCGTGCCGGTCCAAACCGGGTGCCGCTCGCGCAGCTCGGGCCGGGCGGTCGCGACGATCAGCAGCGGCACCCCCCGGGCCGCCGCGCCGAGCTGCTCCACGAAGGACAGCATCGCCGCGTCCGCCCAGTGCATGTCCTCGAAGACGAGCACCGTCGGCTCGGTCGCGGCCAGGGTGAGCAGGAAGCGCCGCCAGGCGGTCTCGGTCTCGACCGGGGTGAGCCGCTCCCCGGGTACGCCCAGCAGCGGGCCGAGCGCCTCGGCGAGCCGGACCGCGTGCGGATCGGCCAGCCGGCCCAGCCGCTGCCGCAGCCGCTCGCGCAACGCCGCCGTGTCGTCGCTGTCCGGCAGGCCCACCCAGCCTTTCACGATGTCCGCGAGCGCCGCGTAGGTCACGTTCTCGCCGAACGGCGGGCACTGCCCGACCAGCCAGGTGACCCGGGCGCCGGGCAGGTTGGCGGCGTGCCGGGCCAGCTCGCGCAGCAGTCGGCTCTTGCCCACTCCGGCCGGGCCGAACACGGTGACCAGCTGCGAGGTGCGTTCGGTGACGGTGCGGTGCAGGGCGCTGACCAGCAGGCCGCGTTCGTGGTCGCGGTCGACCATCGGGGTCAGCTCGGCGGTGTGCGGCCCCCGGCGGGGCCGGGCCCGCTCCGCCAGCCAGATCCGGCTGACCGTGGACCGCCCGCGCAGGGTCACCGGGGGCTGGTCGACGTACTCCATCTCGTGCCGGGTCGCCGCCCAGGTGCTCTCGTCGACCACGACACAACCCGGCGGGGCCAGCCCCTGCAACCGGGAGGCGGTGTTGACCACGTCGCCGGTGACGAACGCCTGCCCGCCGTCGCGGGTCGCGGAGAGGTCGACCAGCGCCTCGCCGGTGGCGATGCCGACCCGGAACCGCAGCGGGTGCGGCCCGGCCGGCTGCCGGGCCAGGTTGCGCTGGAGTTCCAGCCCGGCGCGGACGCAGCGCAGCGCGTCGTTGTCGGTCGCCACCGGCGCCCCGAACAGCGCCATCACCGCGTCGCCGATGTACTTCTCGACCACCCCGCCGTACTGGTGCACCAGCCGCCGGACGGTGGCGAAGTAGGCCTGTTGCAGGCCGCGGGCCTGCTCCGGGTCGGCCTGCTCGGCGTACGTGGTGAAGTCGACGATGTCGATGAAGAGCACGCTGACCTGGCGGCGGTCCTCCTGCACCGCCACCACGTGGTCGCGCAGCGGGTCGCCGCAGTTGGTGCAGAAGTTGGCCTCGGCGCTGTTGGCGTGGCCGCAGTCGGCACAGGTCCTGGACAGCGGCCGCCCGCACCCGCCACAGAAACGGTCGTCCGGCCCGGCTGCCCGGGAGCAGTGTCCACAGGTGAGGTCGATGTCCAGCTCCGTACGCGAGAGAGCCCAGTATCCCGCCCGGCCGAGCAGTCGGGTACCCGACGTGCGGGCGGCCCTTACCGCTGACCGGTCGGGGCTAGTCTCTCGTACCAGACAAGATTCGCCGCAGGGAGAGTGCCGTGCAGGTGCGACTGTCCGCCCTCTGGACCGATCCGGGTGGAACGGTGTGGGGTCCGGGCGACACGGTCGACGTCGACGCGGTCACTCTCGCCGAACTGGAGGAGCAGGGCATGGTAGAGCAGCCCGAGGGCCAGACCGCTGGCTCGGAGACCACCACGACCACGACCACGACCACCAAGCCCAAGGAGACCGATCCCAGCAAGATCGGCCCGGGGCCGGGCGCGCCGCCCGCGGACGACACCGACAAGTGACCCACGGTGCGGGCGGCGGGCGACCGTCGCCCGCCCGCGCGGGCGTACCCGGAAAGGGGCGCCGGCCGGGGTCAGCGCTCGCTCATGCCGGCGCGACGCCGCAGCGCCGCCACGTCGGTGACCACGATCCGCCGGCCCTCGGTGCGCAGCCAGCCGCGGCTGGCGAACGACCCGATCGCCTGGTTGACGCTCTGCCGGGAGCCGCCGGCCATCTCGGCGAGCTGGCTCTGGTTGAGCTCGATGGTGATCATCGGGGCCTGGCTCTCGCCGGCCAGCCGGACCAGCGTCTTGGCCACCCGGCCGGGCAGGTCCAGGAAGACGTGGTCGGCGTTCTGCTCGGTCAGCCGGCGGATCAGCCCGCCGAGCGAGCGCATCACCGCGTCGAGGATGCGCGGATTCGAGTGCACCAGTTCCATGAACGCGCCGCGGGAGAGCGCGAGCGCGGCGCAGTCCTCGATGGCCTCGGCGGAGGCCGAGCGGGTGGAGGCGTCCAGCAGGGAGACCTCGCCGAGCACGTCCGGCGGCCGGATCACCGACAGCACCGCGCGCTCCCCGGTCGGCGCGGTGCGGAACACCGCCACCGCGCCGCGACGCAGCACGATCAGCGACTCGCCGGGGTCGTTCTCCACGAAGAGCAGCTGACCCTTGCGGTACGTCCGCGGCACCGCCGCGGCGATCACCCGCTGGCGCACCTCGGGCTCGAGCCCGGCGAACATCTCCACACCCGTGAGCGCGTCACCCGGCTCCGGCAGGCGCATCTCCACGGCCGACCCCTCCCCGGTCATGGACCACAACTCGCTCACCGGGTGAACCTGACGGGCCCCTGACAAGGTGAACTGACACCGGGTTCGGCGTCCGGTAGCGGTACACATCAGATCATGACGGCCATGTCGCTTGCTGTACACCCCTCGACGCACTTCCGTGACAGTCCCCGGCGGCGCCGGACCGGGTCGTCAGGTGCGGCTCCGCGCCCCGGCGGGCCACCCGCCGGCCGGGCGGCGACGGGCGTGGGCGAGGATGACCGGGATGGTCTACCGCTACTTCTACGACTGCGAGTTCATCGAGGACGGCCGGATCGTCGACCTGGTGTCGATCGGCGTCGTCGACGAGTACGGCCGCGAGTTCTACGCGGTCTCCACCGAGTTCGACGACTCCCGGGCCGTGCCCTGGGTGCGCCGCAACGTGCTGGACAAGCTCCCCTCACCGGCCGACCGGGCCTGGCGCTCGCGGGAGCGGATCCGCGACGAGCTCTACGACTTCCTGGTGGAGCCGATCCGGGACCGCGCGGGCGAGCAGTTGGAGCTCTGGGCCTGGTACGCCGCGTACGACCACGTGGTGCTGGCGCAGCTGTGGGGGGCGATGCCGGCGCTGCCCCGGGAGATCCCCCGGTTCACCAAGGAGCTGCGCCAGCTCTGGGACGACCGGGGCCGGCCACCCCTGCCGGAGGCCGCGGCGGCCCGGCACGACGCGCTGGTCGACGCCCGGCACAACCTGGCCCGCTGGCGGGCGATGACCGGGTCGTAGGGCGGCCGGCCCGGGCGCGGTGCCGGCCGCGGACCCCGGGACTATCGCGAGGTCAGCTACCGACCGGTAGCCGGACCGGCCCCGGGGTGCGGTGTCGCCGCCCCTCCCGCGGCGACTACAGTTCGCACTGACGGCCCGCCCCGGGCCGGCAACGGCGCCGATGGTCTGATCCGACACATATCCTGGGGCATATCGGGCTTCACCTGATGCTCCCAGGAGGATGAGCAGATCATGCGTATCGGCGTGCTCACCGGCGGCGGCGACTGCCCGGGTCTGAACGCGGTCATCCGGGCGGTGGTCCGCAAGGGCGTCGCCAGCTACGGCCACGAGTTCGTGGGGTTCCGGGACGGCTGGAAGGGCCCGCTGGAGGGCCTGTCCCGCCCGCTGGGCATCGCGGAGGTCCGCGGCATCCTGCCGCGCGGCGGCACCATCCTCGGTTCGTCCCGGACCAACCCGTTCAAGATCGAGAACGGGGTCGAGCGGATCAAGGACAACCTCGCCGCCCAGGGCGTCGACGCGCTGATCGCGATCGGCGGCGAGGACACCCTCGGCGTGGCCACCAAGCTGCACGAGCTCGGGGTCAACGTGGTCGGCGTGCCGAAGACCATCGACAACGACCTCGGCGCCACCGACTACACCTTCGGCTTCGACACCGCGGTCAACATCGCGATGGAGGCGATCGACCGGCTGCACACCACCGCCGAGAGCCACCACCGCACCCTGGTGGTCGAGGTGATGGGCCGGCACGCCGGCTGGATCGCCCTGCACGCCGGCCTGGCCGGCGGCGCCAACGTCATCCTGCTGCCCGAGCGGCAGTTCGACGTCGACCAGGTCGCCGGCTACGTCGAGAAGCGCTTCCAGCACCAGTACGCCCCGATCGTCGTGGTCGCCGAGGGCGCCCAGCCGCTGGACGGCCAGATGGTGCTGCACAACCAGGAGCTGGACGCGTTCGGGCACGTCCGGCTGGGTGGCATCGGCCAGTGGCTGGCCGAGCAGCTGGAGGCGAAGACCGGCAAGGAGGCGCGCACCGTCGTGCTGGGCCACATCCAGCGCGGTGGCACGCCGACCGCCTTCGACCGGGTGCTGGCCACCCGGCTCGGCCTGCAGGCGATCGACGCGGCGCACGAGGGCGACTGGGGCAAGATGGTCGCCATGCAGAGCACGGACATCGTCCGGGTGCCGCTGGCCGAGGCCACCCGGGAGCTGAAGACCGTGCCGCTGGAGCGGTACGCCGAGGCCGAGGTCTTCTTCGGCAGCTGAACCGAGCGGCGGCGGCGCGGCGGGTCACCCGGCCCACCGCGCCGCCGGCCACGGCAGGAGGGGGTACGCGGTGCACACGGTCGCCGTCATCGGCGCCGGCAAGATCGGTGAGTTGATGCTCTCCGGCCTGCTGCGCTCGGGCTGGCCGGTCGACCGGCTGCTGGCCACCGCCCGCCGCCCGGCCCGGGCCGAGGAGCTGACCGCCCGCTACGGGGTACGGGTGGTCGACAACCTCACCGCGGTCGACGAGGCGGAGGTGCTCGCCGTCTCGGTCAAGCCGCAGGACGCGGCGGCGCTGCTCGACGAGATCGGGCCCAAGGTGCCCGCCGACAAGCTGTTGATCTCGCTCTGCGCCGGCCTGCCGACCAGCTTCTTCAACCGCCGGCTGCCCGAGGGCACCCCGGTGGTGCGGGTGATGACCAACACCCCGGCCCTGGTCGACGAGGCGATGACCGCCATCTCCGCCGGCGCGCACGCCACCGGGACGCACCTGGCGCTGGCCGAGGAGATGTTCAAGCCGCTGGGCGCGACGATCCGGGTGCCCGAGTCGCAGCAGGACGCGGTCACCGCGCTCTCCGGCTCCGGCCCGGCGTACTTCTACCTGCTGGTCGAGGCGATGATCGACGCCGGCATCCTGCTCGGGCTGCCCCGACAGGTGGCACACGAACTGATCGTGCAGACCGCGATCGGCTCCGCGGTGATGCTGCGCGATTCCGGCGAACACCCGGTGAAGCTGCGCGAGGCGGTCACCTCGCCGGCCGGCACCACCATCTCCGCGGTGCGCGAGCTGGAGAAGCACGGCGTACGCGCGGCGCTGCTCGCCGCGCTCGAGGCGGCCAGGGACCGGGCCCGGGAACTGGCCGACCAGGCCGACTGACCGGCGGGGTCGGTCAGCCGGACTGCAGGGCCAGCTCCTCGACACCGCGCGCCCGCTCGGCCGGCTGCTGGGCGGGGACCCGGGCGAACCGCGTCCAGGCGGCGATCACCTGCACGGCGGCGTGCCACGGGGCCGGGTCGCCGTCGTCGGCCGGCTCGGCGGGCCGGGTCACCGCGACGCCCCAGTGCCGCAGCCGCTCCAGGCTCTCCAGGAAGGCGGGGTGCCGGGCGAGCGCCGGCTCCGGGGCCGGCACCGCGACGACCGGCAGGCCGACCGAGGTCGCCTCGTTGAGCAGCCGCAGGGCCAGGCCGTCGTTCAGCCCGTACGCCCACTTGTTGACCAGGTCGAAGCTGGCCGGCGCGACCGCGTACGCGTCGGCCGGCGGCAGCGGGTGCAGCGTCTCGGCCTGCTCGTCGTCGCGGACCGGATGCCGGGTGAGGTCGGCGAGGGCGGCCAGGTCGACCGACTCGACGGCGGCCGGGGTGGCGATGGCGTGGACCTGCCAACCCAGCTCCTGGCAGCCGGTGACGAACGGGGCGAGCTCGGCGACGGGCTCGGCGTGGCAGACGACGAGGTGCAGGACGGGCGATCGTAGCTTCCCGGGCATGGCGCTCCTATCGGCATGGGTGTCCCGCGCGCCAGTCGTGGCGGCGTGCCGCCGGGGGCCGGCGGGACGGCGATCGTCCGGTCACCGGCGATCTCGCCGATCGATTGGCGGCCGGAGGTCCGTGTGGGTCCCGAGGCCGAGGGTAGCGAGCCGGCCGCCGACGTGAGTCGCTTTCCAGCGAACTCGCTGGATCGACGCGGAACGGCGCCGGGCTGATCAACCGATCAGCCCGGCGCCGCCGCCGGAAACGTCCTCAGTAGAGCAGGTACGGGGCCCGCTGCCGCTCGAAGGCGGCCAGTTCGCCGGCCCAGGCGCCGACCACGTCGTCCACGTCGGCGCCCGCGTCGATCATCGTGCGCAGCCGGGGCGAGCCGGTCAGCTTGTCGATCCAGTACGGCCGGACGGTGTCCCAGGAGTCCCGCCGCCAGGCGAAGGCCGGGTACTTGTGCGCCTCGACCAGCATCGCCACCGCGGTGCGGATCGGGTCGTACACCGCCCGGTCGACGACCTTCACCTCGACGCCGGCGCAGAGCTTGTTGAGTAGCGCCGGCTTCTGCCCGGCGGAGGTCGGTGTGAAGTACGCCTCGCGGAACTCCACCCCCGGCAGGTCGCGCGCGTTGAGCCGGTCGGACCAGTGGTAGTCGAAGTCGGTGGCCAGGCCGCCGATCAGTTCGAACGGCCGGCAGGTGCCGCGACCCTCGGTGATCGAGGCGACGCCCTCGAACATCCCGGTGCCCGGGTAGACCAGCGCGGTGTCCGGAGTGGGCATGTTCGGGCTGGGCATCACCCACGGCAGGTCGGTGTCGGCGGCGAGCCTGTCGCGCTTCCAGTGTCGACACTCGACCACGTGCAGGTCGACCTGGCGGCCCGCCTCGGCCGGCAGGAACTCGGTGTTGAAGAACCGGGCCAGCTCGCCGACGGTCATGCCGTGCTGTTGGACGATCTCCTTGAGGCCGACCCCGGAGGTGTAGGGGGTGGTCATCATCGGCCCGTACGCCCGGCCGCCGATCGGGTTCGGCCGGTCCAGCACGACGTACCGCTTGCTGACCCGCGCGGCGGCCATCATCGAGGTGTACATCGTCCAGATGTAGGTGTAGAAGCGGGAGCCCACGTCCTGGATGTCGAAGACGACGGTGTCGACGCCGGCCTGGGAGAACATGGTCTCCCACTTGGCCAGCGAGGCCCCGTACGCGTCGTAGACCGTGATCCCGGTGCGCGCGTCGACGCCGGTGCCCTCGCTGCCGCCGGCCTGCGCCGAGCCGCGGAAGCCGTGCTCGGGGCCGAACGCGGCGGCCAACCCGACCGCGTCGGAGGCGTGCATCAGGTCGACCAGGTGCCGGTAGGAACCGTCCACACCGGTCGGATTGGAGATCACGCCGACCCGCTGGCCGGCGAGTTCGGCGAAGCCGGAGCGGACGAGCACGTCCAGACCGGTCTCCACGCGGCGGATGCCGGGCACTGCGCTGCCGGGTGAGCCGGGGGCCGCCGCCGCGACCGCTCCCGCGGTCACCGCACCCGCACCGGCCAGGAACTTTCTACGCTCCACGGTCGACCTCCCGTCGGTTTCGTTGAAACTTAACTACACATCAATGGCCCGTCAAGGAAGGTTAGCTACAGAAGGCCGGGCGCCGGGCGCGGACGCCCCGGCGCCGCGCCGGAGTGGCCCATACTGGCCCGGTGTTCACACTCGCCCAGGCCCGACACCTGGTGGCCACCCTGCGCCCGCGCGTCGACGAGCTGATCCGGCTCCGCGCCGACCTCGCCGAGATCCGCGCCGACCTGGCCCGGGACGGGGTGAGCCCGCTCGGCGGGCGGGCCGAGGTCAAGGGGCTGGAGGCGCGGCTGCACGCGGTGCTGGACGAGCTGCACCAGCACGACATCCAGGTGAAGGGGATCGCCCCGGTGCTGCTCGACTTCCCCGGCGAGCGCGACGGTCGGCCGGTGCTCTGGTGCTGGTTGGAGGGGGACCCGGACGTGCGCTGGTACCACCGGGTGGAGTGCGGCTTCGCCGGCCGCCGACCGGTCTGACCACCCCGGAGGGCTGCTCGCCGAGCGCGGCCGGCTGGCCCACGGGCACCCGTCAGGTCGCGGGCAGCGTGCGGGTGAGCAGGTGGGCCCGGCGCATCCGGCCGTCGGGCGCGAACTGCCCGAAGAAGTGCACCTCCACGGCGAGGGCACGCTTGCGGTCCCGCACGTGCAGCGTGTACCGGGCGGCGAGGCGGTCGCCGTCGGCCACCGCCTCGTGCACCTCGAACCGGCAGCTGGGCCGGTTCTTGCGCACCGGGCGGGTGTGCGCGACGAGCCGCTCCCGGTCGATCCGGTGGCCGTCGGCGACCTGGACGACGTCCGGCGTGTGGAAGCGGTCGACGATCGCGCCCGCGTCCTCGTCGCCGGCGAGCAGCGCGTCGGTGAAGGAGGTGAAGAAGTCCGCGATGAATCCCGCCGGGTCGGTGGCGTGGAATGGTCTCATCGTGCTCCCCGTCCCGCTGCGGCTATCTCTTACACGATGTAAGATATGGGTGCGAGAAGAACTTTGGCAAGGTGTAAGAGATGACCTCCTTCCCGGCCCGGAACCGCCGTGCCGACGCCCGCCGCAGCCGGGCCGCCATCCTGGATGCCGCCGTCCAACTCCTCAACGACCAGCCCGACGCGAGCGTCGAAGCCGTCGCCACCGCCGCCGGCGTGACCCGGCAGACCGTCTACGCCCACTTCCCCTCCCGGGAGCAGTTGCTCAGGGCCGCCCTCGACCGGGTCACCGAGGAGGCGGTGGCCGCCATGGACGCCGCCGACCCGGACGCCGGGCCGGCCGCGGCGGCGCTGCTGCGGGTCCTCGACGCCAGCGCCCGCGCGGCCGGGCGGTACCGGGTCCTCCTGCAGAAGATCAGTTCGTTCCCGGTGGGCGCGCCGGAGGACCACGCGCGGCATGCCCCGGTCGCCGACCGCCTGGCGCGGGTGATCCGGCGCGGCCAGGCGTCCGGCGAGTTCGACGACCGGCTCACCCCCGACTGGCTGGTCGCCGTCACGATCAAACTCGGTCATGCGGCGAGCGAGGAGGTCGACGCCGGCCGGCTGTCGGAGGCGGCGGCCCGCGCGGCGCTGCACACCAGTCTGCTCCGCGTGTTCGGCGCGTCCGCCGTGGCCACGGGGGGCGATCCCGCTCAGCCGGCGGGGGAGCCGGGCAGCGGGACGCCGCTCGACTCGGCCACCGCGAAGACCACCAGGTTGTCGCGATAGTGGCCGGTGCGCCGGTCGAACGCGCCCCCGCAGGTGACCAGGCGCAGTTCGGGGCCGGGCGTCGGGCCGTACACGGCGGCCGTGGGGAAGCGCTCCTTGCCCGCGCGCACCGCCCCGGTGACCCGGAACGACACCACCCGGGCGCCGCGCCACACCTGCACCCGGTCGCCCGGACGCAGCTCGCCGAGCCGGGCGAAGACCGCCGGCCCGGCCGTGGAGTCGAGGTGCCCGGCGATCACCGCCGGGCCCGGGTCGCCGGGGGTCGGGCCCGCGCTGTACCAGCCGGCGGTGTCGAAATCGGACGGCGCGGCCAGCGCGCCTCGCGCGTCCAGCCCGAGCACGGTGAGGCGGGAGTCGACCCCGATCCGGGGCACGCGCACCCGGGTGGGCGGGCCCGCGGGCGCGGCGTCGGCGGGCGCGGCGTCGGGGTGCGCGGGGTCGGCGGCGGCCGGCGGGCAGTCCGTCGCGCAGCCCGGCCGCCAGCTGCCCATCGGCGGCGCGGGCGCGGCGGACCCGCCGAGAGCCGGCCCGACCCCGGCCGCCAGGCAGAGGGCCGCGCCGGCCGCGACCAGCACCGCCGGCCGGATCCGCCGGTCGCGGTGCCGCCGGATCGCCGGCCCGGGCCCGCCGGTCACCAGGTGGTACGCCGCCGCCGGCGCAGCAGCACCAGCCCCGCACCGGCGAGCGCGGCGCCGGCCAACCCGAGCAGCGGGTACGCCGACCGCTCCCGCTCCGCCACGCCGCCGGCGCCGGTGTCCACGCCACCGGCCGGCACGACCGAGCCGCCCCGGGCGTCCTGGCGCAGCTCGGTGGTGAGCCCGCCCCGCTCGGCGTCGAGCACCAGGAGCGAGTAGACCGCGCCGGCGGTCAGGTCGACCTCGGTCTCGGTGGTCGGGCCGGCGGTGCCGCCGAGGCGCAGCCGCCACCGGCCCGGCTCCAGCTCGTGGTAGTCGGTCGTGGTGGCGAACGGCACCCCCTCGGCGATCCGGGGCCCGTTCGCGGCCGCCACGTCGAGCACCGGGGCGCGTACCGAGGCCTGCACGACCCGCAGCTTGGCCCGGCCGGGCGGCGGCGCGCTCAGGTCGTCGTGCAGCACCCGCAGCCCCAGGTCGGCGTGGCGCCCCACCCCGGCCACCGTGTAGGCGGCGCCGCTGCTCACCGCCACCTCCGTGGTCAGCACCGGCGGTTCGTCGGCCGGCGCGCCCGCCGTGCGCATGGCGACCGCGTACCGCCCGGCCGGCAGCGGGAGGTACTGCGACACCACCCCGTAACCGACGGCCGGGAAGACCTGCGGCTCCCGCCGGTCGGGAGCGGCCAGGTAGACGTCCACCGCCGGGGTGTCGGGGGAGAGGTGCGCCAGCCGGACGTACCCGACGGTCGCCGCGCCGGCGGGGGCCGGCCCGGCGGTGGTGGTCACGAGCCCGGCGCCGAGCAGGAGCGCCCCGGCTCCGGCGAGCAGGCGCAGCGGCGCGGTACGGAGCAGGGCCATGTCGCCTCCGGTGGGTCCGGTGAACGGGATGCGTCGGGTAGAGGGTCCCGTTAGCGGGACTGCGACGCAAACGTGGCGTCGCCGACACGCCGGGATTCCGTCCGGTCACCCTGCGTCCGCGACCGTCGGACGATGGACGGCCGGCGGAAAGCGCCACCGTCGGGGGATCCGGCGGCAGGATCTTTCCAACATCGATATTTAGTGATATCTATCTCCCACCGATCCTCCTACCCTCGGAGTGCGACGTGCGGAGATCCCGTCTGGCAACCCTCGCCCTGAGCCTGGTCACCACCCTGGCCGCCACCCTCACCCTCGCGGTCGGCCCCGCCCAGGCCGCCCCCGCCGACCACTACGTCGCCCTCGGCGACTCCTACTCCTCCGGCGTGGGCGCCGGCAGCTACACCGCCGAGAGCGGGTCCTGCCAGCGCAGCACCAACGCCTACCCGGCGCTCTACGCCGCCGCCGTGCGGCCGGCGTCGTACCGCTCGGTCGCCTGCTCGGGCGCCACCACCGGCAGCGTGATCAACACCCAGCTCGGCTCGCTCAGCTCGACCACCACGCTGGTCAGCGTCACGGTCGGCGGCAACGACGTCGGCTTCGCCAACATCATGACCACCTGCGTGCTCTACGGCACCACCGAGTGCGTCGCCGCCGTGCAGGCGGCCGAGGACAAGGCCCGTGCCGACCTGCCCACCCTGTTGCGCAACGTCTACACCGGAATCCGCAACCGGGCGCCCTCGGCCCGCGTGGTGGTCGTCGGCTACCCGGTCTTCTACCAGCTCGGCACGGTCTGCGTCGGGCTCAGCGCCACCTCGCGTGCGAAGATCAACGAGGGCATCAACCTGGTGGACGACATCACCCGCAGCGCCGCCCAGGCGGCCGGGTTCACCTTCGCCGACGTCCGGTCCCAGTTCGTCGGCCACCAGTTGTGCAGCTACGGGGAGAAGTGGCTGCACGCGTTGAACTTCGCCAACCTCGGCATCTCCTACCATCCCACCGCGGCCGGCCAGTCCGGCGGCTACTACCCGGTCTTCCGTTCCGCCGCCGACTGATCCCCGCCGGCCCGTGGGGCGTGACCGGACCGGTCACGCCCCACGCGCTTCACGTCGTCCAGCTCCGCCGCCCGCCGGCCCGGGTCCGCTGCCAACCGAGCGAGGCGGGCGCGAGCGGGAGCCGGGTCAGGCCGGCAGCACCTTCTCGATCGCGGCCCGCAGGTCGGCGGCGTCCGGGGTCACCGTCGGGGCGAACCGGGCGGCGACCGTGCCGTCCGGCGCGACGAGGAACTTCTCGAAGTTCCACCGCACGTCGCCGGTGTGCCCGTCGGCGTCGGGCGTGGACACCAGCGCCGCGTAGAGCGGGTGCCGGTCCGGGCCGTTGACGTCGACCTTCTCGGTCAGCGGGAAGGTCACCCCGTAGTTGACCTGGCAGAACTCGCTGATCTCGGCGGCGCTGCCGGGTTCCTGGCCGGCGAACTGGTTGCACGGCACGCCCAGCACCACCAGGCCACGGCCGGCGTACTCCCGGTGCAGCGCTTCGAGGCCGGCGTACTGCGGGGTGAGGCCGCAGCGGGAGGCGACGTTGACCACCAGCAGGGCCCGGCCGCGGTAGCGGGCGAGGTCGGCCGGGCCGCCGTCGAGGGCGTTGATCGGGGTGTCGAAGACGGTCATGCGCCGAGGCTACGCGCCCGCCGTCCGCGGCGCGTCGACCGCCCGACCTGCGCGCCGTGCACCCTCCGGCGCGCCTCCCGTCGCGGTGCGACGACGCGCTGCGCCGCCGTGCCGGACGTCGTCGTCGACGACGGCCCGCAGGGCGGCAGAAATCGAAACATGGACATCTTGACGAAGTGATGACGTCGTGAGTAGCGTCTCACCAATCATTTTGGAAAGTTTCCTAACTGTTTGGGGAGACGCCACATGAAGAGATCGCTCCGCCGGGCCCTCTGGGCCGGCGCCGTGGTCGCGGTCACCGTCGCCACGGTGCCGATGGCCTCGGCGTTCGGCGCCGGCACCGTCACCACCACGTTCACCAAGGTGCAGGACTGGGGGACCGGTCACGAGACGAAGGTGACGATCACCAACGGCTCGGACGCCTCGGTCAGCACCTGGCGTATCGAGTTCGACCTGCCCTCGGGCACGAGCATCAGCAGCTCGTGGGACGCGGACGTCACCCGCACCGGCGACCACTACGTCGCCGTGAAGAAGAGCTGGGCCGGCCCGCTCGCCCCCGGCGCCGCCTTCAGCTGGGGTTACAACGGCACCGGCCCGTACCGGGCCCCGCTGAACTGCACCATCAACGGCGCCCCGTGCGGTGGCGGCGCGCCGCCCACCACCACCGCGCCGCCCACCACCACCCCGCCGACGACCACCCCGCCGACCACCACGCCCCCGACCACCACGCCGCCGACCACCACCCCGCCGGACCCGGGCGGCCGTAAGGTCGTCGGCTACTTCGCCCAGTGGGGCGTCTACGCCCGCAACTACCACGTCAAGAACATCCACACCAGCGGCTCGGCCGCCAAGCTGACCCACATCCTGTACGCCTTCGGCAACACCACCGGCGGCCGCTGCACGATCGGGGACAGCTACGCCGACTACGAGAAGGCGTACACCGCGGCGGACAGCGTCGACGGCGTCGCCGACACCTGGGACCAGCCGCTGCGCGGCAGCTTCAACCAGCTGCGCAAGCTCAAGAAGATGTACCCGCACCTGCGGGTGATCTGGTCCTTCGGCGGGTGGACCTGGTCCGGCGGCTTCACCCAGGCCGCGCAGAACCCGGCCGCGTTCGCCGAGAGCTGCTACAAGCTGGTCGAGGACCCGCGCTGGTCGGACGTCTTCGACGGCATCGACGTCGACTGGGAGTACCCGAACGCCTGCGGTCTCACCTGCGACTCCAGCGGCCCGAACGCGTTCAAGAACGTGGTGGGCGCGCTGCGCTCGCGGTTCGGCTCGTCGGCGCTGGTCACCGCGGCGATCACCGCGGACGGCAGCACCGGCGGCAAGATCGACGCCACCGACTACGCGGGCGGCGCGACCCACCTCAACTGGATCATGCCGATGACGTACGACTACTTCGGCGCCTTCAACGCGCAGGGCCCGACCGCCCCGCACTCCCCGCTCTACTCCTACCCCGGCATCCCGCAGCAGGGCTTCTGGTCCGACGCGGCGATCCAGAAGCTCAAGAGCAAGGGCATCCCGGCGAACAAGCTGCTGCTGGGCGTCGGCTTCTACGGCCGGGGCTGGACCGGGGTGACCCAGAGCGCGCCGGGCGGCACCGCCACCGGCCCCGCCCCGGGCACCTACGAACAGGGCATCGAGGACTACAAGGTGCTCAAGAACAGCTGCCCGGCGACCGGCACCGTCGGCGGCACCGCGTACGCCAAGTGCGGCAGCAACTGGTGGAGCTACGACACCCCGTCCACCATCAACGGCAAGATGACGTACGCGAAGAACCAGGGCCTCGGTGGCGCGTTCTTCTGGGAGCTCTCCGGTGACACCGGCAACGGCGAGCTCATCGGCGCCATCAAGGGCGGTCTCGGCTAGGCCGGAGGCCGACGCACCACCCACACGGCGGGGAGGGACCACGCACCGGTCCCTCCCCGCCCGGGTGCGCGCCGGGCCGGCCCCGGGTCAGCCCGCCGCACGGGTGGCCCGCTCCCGGTGCTCGCCCGGGGAGAGGCCGTACGCGGCGCGGAAGGCCCGGCTGAAGTGGGCCGGGTCGCGGAAGCCCCAGCGCCGGCCGATCTCCCGCACCGGCACGTGCCGCAGCCGGCGGTCGGTGAGGTCCCGCCGGCAGCGCTCCAGCCGGCGGGTGCGGATCAGGGCCGCGACCGTGGTCTGCGTGCCCTCGAAGAGCCGGTGCAGCGACCGCGTCGAGAGGTGGTGCGCCGCGGCCACCGTCGCTGGGCTCAGCGTGGGATCGTCCAGCTGCCGCAGCACGAACGCCTCGATCCGGCTCCGCAGGCCGGCCTCGCGGACTTCGACGGGCAGCACGTCCTCGGCCGCCAGGCGGGCGGCCAGCGTGCCGGAGATCAGGTCCAGGGCGACGGTGTCGAGGCGGGCGGCGTCGGCCGCCGCGTACTGCTCGGGGTGGTCGACGACCTGCCGGAGGAACTGGGCCAGCAGCGCGCCCATCCCCTCCGTCGCGGGGATGGGCGCGACGAACAGCTCGCTGACCCGGGCGGCGGGAATCGGCAGGGCGGCGTGCGGCACGAGCGCCGTCATCGTCAGCACCGGTCCGCCGGCGGGCGGGTCGGGCCGGTGCGACGAGGCGTGCGGGCGGACGGTGTCGACGAAGGCGAAGGCGTACGGGTCGAGCGGGCCCTCGCGCCGCTCCTGCGTCACGGCGCCGCGCCCGGACAGGGGCAGGGCGAGCTGGTACAGCTCGGGGTCGGTGCTGCGGATCATCGGCGCCGTCCGGCGCAGCTCCAGCGACGGGTACCGCCAGGCGGAGAGCTTGACCACGCCGAGATCGATCACCCGCGCGGAGGCGGTGAAGTCGCCGGAGTGGGCGCTGCTGATGGCGGCGGCGACGGACTCCCGGGCGACCAGGTCGTGCCAGAAGTCGAACCGCTCGGCCGGGGGCAGGTGCGCCGTGTCGACCGATGCCAGGGGGAGAATGTCGCCTCACCTCCTGCCGCCCGGGGGCGGCGGTCGCCGCCCATGCCCAGGGGAGATTAGTCGGCCGTGCCGCGCCCTGCTGTGGGCCGTCGCCCGGCCCGTGCCGCGCGGCGTGCCGGCGCGGTTCGGCATGCCCGGCGTCGATGTGACAGACTCGCGCCTCGATGGCCCGTCGACGGAGGTGGCGATGCGCGTGACGCACCGGAGGCTGGCGGCGACCGCCGCCGTGCTCGCGACCCTGCCGTTCGCCCTGCTCGGCTGCGGTCTGGGCAAGGACGACGACCCGGCGACCAAGCCGGGGCGGGCGCCCGCCGAGGAGGCGAGCGCGCGGGCCCGGGAGCGGGTGCAGGCGTACCTCGACGCGATGACCGCCAAGGACGTGGCCGCCGGGCGCAGCCAGTTCTGCGCGACCGCGCACGAGAGCTTCGACACTGCCGCCACCGGCCCGAACGGCGACTTCGCCGACCACTTCCAGGTGCCGCAGGCCGAGATCACCGACATCCGGCCCGGCCCGCGCGGGCAGGAGGTCAGCACCTCCGTCTCGATCACCGTGGGCTTCCGCAAGGCCACCCGCCCGCTGCTGTTCACGGTCACCCGCAACGGCGCCGACTGGTGCATCGCCGGCGAGGAGCCGGGCGGGCACACTCCGGCCCCGGCCGTCACGCCCTGACCTGCGCCTGCCGGTGAGACGCCTCTCACCAGCCGGAACCGTGCCCCTCGCCGGTCGGCGGCCCGGGCGGTCGCCGTACGCTTTCTGGCATGCGCCATGAGTGGCATCAGCTGAGCCATCCCGCCGTGGGCAGCCCCGGCCTGCAGACCAGCCGTCCGACCGTCGACTCCGCCGAGGACGCGGCCCTCGGCCTGGACCGCTGGCGGGAGCTGCCCCGGGCGCAGACCCCGCCCTGGCCGGACCCGGCCCAGGTCGCCGAGGTCTGCACGGTGCTCGACACCGTCCCCTCGGTGGTGGCGCCCTACGAGGTCGACCAGCTGCGGCAGCGGCTCGCGCTGGTCTGCGAGGGCAAGGCGTTCCTGCTCCAGGGCGGCGACTGCGCGGAGACCTTCGCCGACAACACCGAGAGCCACCTGCTGGCCAACGCCCGCACCCTGCTCCAGATGGCGATCGTGCTCACCTACGGCGCGTCGCTGCCGGTGGTCAAGGTGGCCCGCGTCGCCGGGCAGTACACCAAGCCGCGCTCGCTGCCGACCGACGCCCGCGGCCTGCCGGCCTACCGGGGCGACATGATCAACTCGCTGGAGGCCACGCCGGAGGCCCGGGTCGCCGACCCGCAGCGCATGATCCGGGCGTACGCGAACTCGGCGGCCGCGATGAACATGCTCCGCGCGTACCTGGCCGGCGGGCTGGCCGACCTGCACGCGGTGCACGACTGGAACAAGGGCTTCGTCAAGAACTCCCCGGCCGGCGAGCGCTACGAGGCGATCGCCCGGGAGATCGACCGGGCGCTGGCCTTCATCCGGGCCTGCGGGATGACCGACGACGAGGCGCTGCGCACGGTCACCCTCTACTGCTCGCACGAGGCCCTCGCCCTGGAGTACGACCGGGCGCTGACCCGGGTTTCCGACCGCCGGGCGTACGGGCTCTCCGGGCACTTCCTCTGGATCGGCGAGCGCACCCGCCAGATCGACGGCGCGCACATCGACTTCATCTCCCGCATCGCCAACCCGATCGGGGTCAAGCTCGGCCCGACCACCACCCCGGACGAGGCGATCGAGCTCTGCGAGAAGCTCAACCCGGACAATGTCCCCGGCCGGCTCACCCTGATCAGCCGGATGGGCAACCACCGGGTCCGCGACGCCCTGCCGCCGATCGTCTCCAAGGTCACCGCGGCGGGCGCCAAGGTGGTCTGGCAGTGCGACCCGATGCACGGCAACACGCACGAGTCGTCCAACGGCTACAAGACCCGGCATTTCGACCGCATCGTCGACGAGGTGCTGGGCTACTTCGAGGTGCACCGGGGCCTGGACACCCACCCCGGTGGCCTGCACGTCGAACTCACCGGCGAGGACGTCACCGAGTGCCTCGGCGGCGCCCAGGGCATCGAGGACCTCGACCTGCCCGACCGGTACGAAACCGCCTGCGACCCTCGGCTGAACACCCAGCAGTCGTTGGAGCTGGCCTTCCTGGTGGCGGAGATGCTCCGTGGCTGACGCGAGGAGTGAGCTGGCGAGCCCCGCAGTCGGCAGCCGAAAGGATTACCGTGGCTGACAGTCTGATCGACTTGCGTTCGGACACCGTCACCCGGCCCACCGCCGGGATGCGGGAGGCGATGGCCACCGCCGAGGTCGGCGACGACGTCTACGGCGAGGACCCGACGGTCAACGCGCTGGAGGCCGAGGTCGCCGCGCTCTTCGGGCACGAGGCGGCGCTGTTCGCGCCGACCGGCTCGATGGCCAACCAGATCGCCCTGCAACTGCTGGTGCCACCGGCCAACGAGCTGCTCTGCGACGCCGACGCGCACGTGGTCACCTACGAGATCGGCGCGGCGGCCGCGTACGGCGGCATCTCCTCGCGGACCTGGCCGGCGGTCGGCGCGGACATCGCCCCCGACGTGGTCGCCGGCATGATCCGCCCGGACGGCTACTGGGCGGTGCCCACCCGGGCCATCGCCGTGGAGCAGACCCACAACCGGGGCGGGGGCGGTGTGATCCCGCTGGACACCCTGCGGGAACTGCGCCGGATCGCCGACGCCGCGCAGGTGGCGCTGCACTGCGACGGCGCCCGGATCTGGCACGCGCACGTCGCCGACGGCGTGCCGCTGACCGAGTACGGCGGGCTCTTCGACACCCTGTCGGTCTGCCTCTCCAAGGGTCTCGGCGCGCCGGTCGGCTCGCTGGTCGTGGGCAGCGCCGAGAAGATCGAGCGGGCCCGGTTCATCCGCAAGCGGATGGGCGGCGGCATGCGGCAGGCCGGCATCCTGGCCGCCGCCGGCCGGTACGCCCTCGCGCACCACGTGGACCGGCTCGCCGAGGACCACGCCAAGGCGGCCCGGCTGGCCGAGGCGATCGCCCCGTTCGGGGTGCTCGCCACCACGGTGCGCACCAACGTGGTGCCGCTCGACCTGACCAAGGCGCCGCTGGACGCGCCCGCGCTCGCCGCGGCCGCCCGCGCCGAGGGCGTGCTGGTCTCGGTGCTCGGGCCGGGTACCGCCCGCCTGGTCACCCACATGGACGTCGACGACGCCGGCATCGACCGCGCCATCGCCGCCCTCACCACCATCCTCCGCACCTGACCCCGGGGCCCCACTGGCGTTGATCATGGAGTTTGTGTCACCGGACGCGTCGATCCTGACGCCAACTTCATGATCAACCCGCCGTGCGCGGGTGCGCCGGGGGGTCAGGGGTGGAGGCGGTTGAGGGTGGCGATGTCGGCGGCGTGGCCGACGTGCTTCTCGGTCGGGGTCTCCACCACGACCGGGACGCCGGCGGTGGCGGGGTGCCGCATGAGCTCGGCGAACGCGGGCTCGCCGATGGTGCCCTTGCCGATGTTCTCGTGCCGGTCCCGGGTCGAGCCGCACAGGTCCTTCGAGTCGTTGGCGTGCACCAGCCGCAGCCGGTCGGCCCCGACCGTCGCCACCAGGGTGTCCAGCGTCGCGGTCATGCCGCCCTCGGCAGCCAGGTCGTGCCCGGCCGCCCAGGCGTGGCAGGTGTCGAAGCAGACCCCGAGCCGGGGGTGCCGGTCGACGGCGTCGAGGTAGGGCCCCAGGTGCTCCACCCGGGAGGCGAGCGACCGCCCGCCACCCGCGCTCGGCTCCACCAGCAGCATCGGCCCGCCCTCGGCGGCGGTGTCCAGCAGCGGCAGCAGCACCTCGCGGACCTGCCGCATCGCCGCCTCGGCGTGCCCGGCGTCCACCGCGCTGCCAGCGTGGAACACCACCCCGCGGGCGCCGATCGCGGTGCCCCGGCGCAGCGCGTGGGCCAGCGTCTGCGCCGACCGCTCGACCGTGGCGGCGGTCGGCGAGCCGAGGTTCACCAGCAACGAGGCGTGGATGAAGACCGGTACGCCCCGCTCGGCGCAGCCGTCGCGGAACAGCGCGTCCTGGGCCGGGTCGCCCGCCGGCAGCGCCCAGCCCCGGGAGTTGGAGACGTAGACCTGCACGACCTCGGAGCCGGCGGCGTCCAGGTAGGGCAGGGCCGCCTTCGCCAGGCCGCCGGAGGTGGGCGTGTGCGAACCCACCCGCCGGCGCCCGTCGGGATGCGCCGCGGTCATCACAGGCACCCGAGGGTGACCTGGGTGCCCGGCGGCACCTGGCTGTTCTCGCCCGGGTTCTGGTAGCGGACGATGCCGTTCGGGTTGAACTGCACCGCGACCGGGAAGCCCTGGCTCTCCAGCAGCTGCTTGGCCTGCGGGCAGGGCAGGTCGACGACCCGGGGCACGACCGTCAGCGGCGGGCCCTTGCTGACGTCCAGCTTGACCTGGGTGCCCTTCTCCACGCCGGTGCCGTCGGCCGGACTCTGCCCGAGGACCTCGTCCCGGGGCTTGTCGGAGTCCTTGTAGGTCTCGACCGGCACCAGGCCGAGCTTGGTCAGGGCCGCCCGGGCGTCGGTGAGGCTCTTGCCGACCAGGTTCGGCACCGAGACCGGGGCCCGGCCCTTGCTCAGCACGAGCGTGACCTTGTCGCCCGGCTTGACCTCCGTGCCCACCTTCGGGTTGGTGTCGATGACCACCCCGGCCGGCAGGTTGTCGTCGTAGCGCGACGCGCCCTTGACCGCGACCAGCTTGGCGTTGGTCAGATCCGCCTCGGCCAGCTCGAAGGCCTTGCCGACCACATCCGGCACCGGGAGCCGCTCCGGACCCAGCGAGAGGGTGAGCGTGATCGTCCCGCCCTTGACGATCCGGCTGGCCGAGACCGGATCCTGCCCGAGCACGGCGTCCTTCGGGACCTGCTCGTCGTAGCGGGGCTCGGCGTAGACCAGGGTGAAGCCGGCGCGGGCGGCCTGCGCCTCCGCGTCGGCCTTGCTCAGGCTCACCAGCTGCGGGGCGACCGTGTACCGGCCCACCCCGAACCACCAGCCGCTCAGGGCGGCGACCAGGCCGAGCACCACCACGGCCGCGGCGACGGCCTGCCGGCCCCGGCGGTCGCCCATCACCCGGGCGCGCAGCGCCATCAGCCGGGACCAGAGGTCGGGCCCGTCCTCCGGGGCGGCCCGACGCCGGCCGGCGCGGGAACCGCCGTCGTCGGGCAGCCGCGCCCAGGACGGCCGCTCGGCCGGCCGGACCGCCGCGACCACCATGGTCGGCTGGGCCACCGGCGGCGCGTCGGTCACCCGGCGCAGCACGGCGGTCCGCGTGTTGGCGTTGCCCAGGTCGTCCCGGGCCACCTGCACCTCGGCCAGCAGGGCGCCGGCGTCGGTCGGCCGGGCGCCCGGGTCGCGCCGGGTGGCCCGGGCGACCAGGTCGTCGAGGACCTTCGGCAGGCCGGGCACCAGCGTCGACGGTGCCGGCACGTCCCGGTCGACGTGCTGCCAGGCGACCTCCACCGGGCGGTCGCCGTCGTACGGGACCCGGCCGGTGAGCATCTCGAACAGCACGATGCCGGCCGAGTAGACGTCGGTGCGCGGGTCGGCGTGCCCCTCGGTGACCAGCTCCGGCGCGACGTACGCCACGGTCGCCATCAGCTGGTTGCCGTTCTCGTCGTCGGCGCTCGCCTCGACCGCCCGGGCCAGCCCGAAGTCGGCCACCTTGACGACGCCGTCGACCAGGTTCGCCATCCCGCCGGTCGGTGCCTCGGCGACCAGCACGTTCTCCGGCTTGACGTCCCGGTGCACCAGCCCGGCCCGGTGCGCGGCGGCGATCGCGGCGAGCATCTGCTCGAAGATCGCCAGCGCCTCGTCGGGGTTGAGCCGGCGCCGCTCGGCGAGCACGTCACGCAGGGTGCGGCCACGGACGTACTCCATGACCAGGTAGGGCAGCCCGGCGTGGGTGCCCTGGTCGTAGACCGCCACCACGTTGGGGTGGGTCAGCCGGGCGATGGTCTTCGCCTCGTCGGTGAACCGCTCGAGGAACCCGGCCAGGCGGGCCCGCGCCTCCGGGGCCTGGGTCGGATGAATGATCTTGACCGCCACGGTGCGCTCGAGGCGCTCGTCGGTGGCGGTGTACACGGTCGCCATGCCGCCACGGGCCACGCGACCGCGAATGCGGTAGCGCCCGTCGATCAGCGAGCCCAGCAACGTGTCGGCGACCTGTGTGTCCATCGGCAGGGAGTCTATGTGTCGGGAGGGTGAAGGTTGAACAGGATGCTACAGATGGGGGTCCACCACAACCGTCCCGCCGCGCGCCACCTGCGGATACGGCCCTCTCGGGGTGCCGTTGGCCCGAGCCGCGGCAGGACATGGCAGGGTGGTCGGGTGACCGACTCCGTACCCGCCGACCGGGCCGTGCCCGGCCCCGAACTCGCCGGTCCGGCCGACCCGGCCGACTGGCTGACCCTGCCGGACGTCGCCGAGCGCCTCGACGTGTCGATCAGCAAGGTGCACCAGATGATCCGGGACCGGGAGCTGATCGCGGTCCGCCGCGACGGCGTGCGCCGGATCCCGGCGGACCTGGTGGCCAACCGTACGGTGCTCAAGCACCTGCCCGGCGTGCTCAACCTGCTGGCCGACGCCGGCTACGACGACGAGGCCGCGCTGCGCTGGCTCTACCAGCCCGACGACACCCTCCCCGGCGCCACCCCGGCCGCCGCCCTCGCCGGCGACCAGGCCCGCGAGGTCAAACGCCGCGCCCAAGCCCTCGGCTTCTAACCCCACCCCCACCCCCACCCCCCGCCTCGCCCCCGGCCCCGCCTCGCCCGTTGATCATGAGGTTGGCGGCGCGGCACCGGACATTTCGCACCGCTAACCTCATGATCAACCGGGTGGGGCGGGGTGGGTGGCCGGGGACGGCGGGTGGGGGTGGGGTGGGTTAGTCGGCGCGGCGGGTGGCGGCGATGGCGAGGTCGACCAGGGCCTGGCGGGCCTCGGTGTCGAGGTCGACCGTGGTCAGCGCGGCCAGTGCGGTGTCGGTGAGGGTGACGATCCGCTGCTCGGTACGGGCCAGCGCGCCGCTCGCGGTGATCAGCTCGCGGAGCCGGGTCACCCCCGCCTCGTCCAGTTCCGGGTCGCCCAGCCGGCCCAGCAGCAGCTCGCGGCCCGCCTCGTCGGTCGCCTCCAGGGCGGCGGCCACCAGGTAGGTGCGCTTGCCCTCGCGCAGGTCGTCCCCGGCCGGTTTGCCGGTCTGGGCCGGGTCGCCGAAGACCCCGAGCACGTCGTCGCGGAGCTGGAACGCCTCGCCCAGCGGCAGCCCGTACGCCGAGTACGCCGTCCGCACGTCCGCCGACGCGTCGGCCAGCGCCGCCCCGAGCAGCAGGGGCCGCTCGACCGTGTACTTCGCCGACTTGTACCGGGCGACCTTGCCGGCCCGCTCCACCGAGGTGTCCCCGGTGGCCTGGGTCAGCACGTCGAGGTACTGCCCGACGGTCACCTCGGTGCGCATCTCGTCGAAGACCGGCCGGGCCCGGGCCACCGTGCCCGGCTCCAGCCCCGTCGAGTGCAGCAGCTCGTCGGACCAGACCAGGCACAGGTCGCCGAGCAGGATCGCCGCCGCGTCGCCGAAACCGTCGGCGTCGCCGCGCCAGCCGGCGGCCCGGTGCCGGGTCGCGAAGCGGCGGTGCACCGCCGGCTCGCCGCGGCGGGTGTCCGAGCGGTCCATCAGGTCGTCGTGGATCAGGGCGCTGGCCTGGACGAACTCCAGTGCCGCCAGGGCGGTCACCACCTGGTCGGAGTCCCCCCCGCCGGCGCCGCGGTAGCCCCAGTAGGCGAAGGCCGGCCGCAGCCGCTTGCCGCCGCCGAGGACGAACGCCTCGATCGACTCGGCGACCGGGGCCAGGGCGTCGTCGACCGCGGTCATCCAGGTGCGTTGGGAGGCCAGGAACTCGGCCAGCGCCTTGTCGATCCGTTGGCGCAGCCCGGCGCGGTCGACCGGGGAGACAGGAGCAGCGTGGGTCACGCCCCGACGCTAGCCGGTCCGCGTCCGACCCGCCGTACCCGTGGGTATCCGACGCGCCGCGGCCGCCGTGCCGCGACCCGCCGGCGCGCCGGGGTGGGCCGGACCCGGCGCACGGGGCAGGTAGGGCCCGGCCGCCGCCACGAGCGCCGCGTACCGCCGGGCCGCCGGCTCGTGCGGGTGCCCGGCCAGCCGGCGGCGCAGCTCGGACAGCTGGGCGAGCGCCCGGGGCGAGCCGGCGCGGACCGCGTCGAGCAGTGCCTCACCGGCCACCGCGCAGGCCCTCTCGACCTCGCCGAGTTGCAGGTAGCCCCGGGCCAGCCAGCCGCCGTAGATCGCCGCGCTGCGTGGCCGTCCCCGCCGCCGGGCGGCGGCCAGCAGCGCCTCGGCCGGACCGGGGCGGCCCAGCGCGACGAGCGTGCGCCCGGTCATCGCCGCCAGCTCCGCGCCGTCGAGCCAGTAGAGCCAGGGCGGCTCCCGGCCCGGCTCCGGCGGGCCGCCCGCGCGCCGGGCCCCGTCCAGGGCCTGCCGGGCCGCCGCCACCCGTCCGTCGAGCGCGGCCGCCAGCGCCACCCGGTGCAGCAGCAGCGCCCGCAGGCCGGGGGTGGCGTGCCGGCGCGCCCCGGCGTGCGCGGTGCGGGCCAGCACCAGCGCGCCGGCCGGGTCGCCCACGCCGGCCAGCAGGTGGCTGGCCGAGCCGAGCACGTGCCCGGCGAGCGCGACGTCGCGGGCCGCCGTGGCGGCCCGCAGCGCCAGGCGGTAGGCGTCCAGCCCGCCGACCGGGTCCCCGGCGTCGGCGGCGAGCCAGCCGGCGAGCTGGGCGGACTCGGCCAGCACCGGCAGCAGCCGGCGGCGGGCCAGCGGGCCGCGCCCGGACAGCGCCCGGGCCGCCGCGCGCATCCGGCCGGCCGCCAACCCGGCCAGGTCGGCCCCGCCGCACAGGTCGTCGAGCCGGCGCAGCTCGGTCAGCGAGGCGTCGGGGTGGACCGGCGCGGGCGGCGCCCCGCCGTGGGTACCCCCGTCGACCGGGAGTCGGGCCGGCCCGGCGGGGCCCGGCCAGGTCCGGTCCGCGGTCGGTGGCCCGGCCCCCGGCGGGGCCGGCCGGGCGGCGGGCCGGTCGGCCGGGTGCCCGACGTCCGGCGGGCCGGGCTCCGCCGCCAGCCGCGGCGGCGCGGCGACCAGCAGCGCGGCGTGCGGATCGGCCAGCCACCGCTGGGCCAGCGCGAGCAGCGCGGCCCGGGACCGGGCGCCCCGGCCGCGGACGGCCGGCGGCGTGCCGAGGGCCCGGGACCGGGCGGCGGCGGTGGCCAGCAGCTCGACCGGCACCGCGAGGACGACGGCGAGCCAGCCGAGCCAGAAGTCACCGGGAACGCGCAGCTGCCGCTCCCACCGGGAGACCTCGTGCCGGCTGAGCGTCGGCACGCCGGCGGCGGCGCAGAGCTCGCCGGCCAGCCGTGGCTGGCTCCAGCCGCGGGCCAGCCGGAGCTGGGCGAGCAGCGGCCCGAGCAGCTGCGGGCCGGGCGGGGACGGCGTCATCGGTCCTCCCGGACGGGCGTCGGCACGGCGGCGGCGCGTCCCGCCGGGCGGGACCGGCGCGCCGCCGATCGGTTGCTGACCCCCGCGCGCCCCCGGTGCGGCCGGTCCCCGGCCGGCCCACCCGCGCTGCCCCCATGCCTACTCCGGGGGTACGACGTTTCCGTCGCGCGCCGGCCGGCCGGGTGTCCGAGTTTCCGTCGCGCGCCGGTCGGCCGGGTGCCCGACGGGGTGGGAAGGGCATGGGTCTGACCGGCGCCGCCCGCTAGAGTCGTCACGTGGCGCTCGGTCTTCCCTCGGTCCTCCCCAATCCGCAGCCGGCGATCGGGGAGCTGATCCGCGACCGCCAGCCGACCTTCTCCTTCGAGTTCTTCCCGCCGAAGACCGACCAGGGCGAGCGGCTGCTCTGGCAGGCGATCCGCGAGCTGGAGTCGCTGCGCCCCTCGTTCGTCTCGATCACCTACGGCGCGGGCGGGTCGACCCGGGACACCACGGTCTCGGTCACCGAGCGGATCGCCACCGAGACCACCCTGCTGCCGATGGCCCACCTGACCGCGGTCAACCACTCCGTCGCCGAGCTGCGGCACGTGATCGGCCGGCTCGCCGGGGTAGGCGTGCGCAACGTGCTGGCCGTGCGGGGCGACCCGCCGGGCAACCCGGGCGGGGAGTGGGTACGCCACCCCGAGGGCGTGCTCTACGCCGAGGAACTGGTCCGCCTGGTCCGCGACGCCGGTGACTTCAGCGTCGGGGTGGCCGCCTTCCCGTACAAGCACCCGCGCTCGCCCGACGTGGCCAGCGACACCGCGTACTTCGTCCGCAAGTGCCGGGCCGGCGCCGAGTTCGCGATCACCCAGATGTTCTTCGACGCCGACGACTACCTGCGGCTGCGTGACCGGGTGGCGGCCGCCGGCTGCGACACCCCGATCCTGGCCGGCGTGATGCCGGTGACCCAGATGGGCACCATCGAGCGGTCGGTGCAGCTCTCCGGGGCGCCGTTCCCGCCGGCGCTGGCGGAGCGGTTCGAGCGGGTCGCCGACGATCCGGAGGCGGTGCGCCGGCTCGGCATCGAGCAGGCCAGCGAGATGTGCCGGCGGCTGCTCGACGAGGGCGTACCGGGGATCCACTTCATCACCCTCAACCGCTCCACCGCCACCCGCGAGGTCTGGCAGAACCTCCAGGTGGGCGCGCGGGTGTGAGCGTACGGGCCGCGACACCTCGGCCGCGGTGCGACTGTTGATCCGTGGTGGGCACACAGCAGCTGAAGTGGGACGACTACGCGACCGCCTGGGCCCGGCTGCACGGGGGGTTCGACCCCCGGGTGGCGGCGCCGGTGGTGCGCGCCTGGCTGCGGTTCGCCTACCACGTCGGGTACGTGCTCGGCCGGCTGCGCGTCGGCCCGACCGCGGTGACGGTCGCCGGCGTGCTGCTCTGCGTCTGCGTGCCGGTGTTCGCCGTACGCCCGGGGGACGGGCCGTTCCTCGGGGCGCTGTTCGTGCTGCTCGCCGCGGTGGCGGACAGCGTCGACGGCGCGGTGGCGGTGGCCACCGGCCGGACCACCCGGCTCGGCTACGTCTACGACTCGGTCGCCGACCGGCTCGGCGAGGTCGCCTGGCTGGTCGCGTTCTGGCTGGTCGGCGCGCCGGGCGCGCTGGTGGCCACGGCCGGCGCGCTGTCCTGGCTGCACGAGTACGTCCGGGCCCGGGCGGTCGCCGCGGGCATGCGGGAGCTCGGCGCGGTGACCGTGGGGGAGCGCCCCACCCGGGTCTCGGTGGCCCTGGCCGGGCTGCTGCTCGCCGGGCTGACCGGGCTGATCGAGCCGGACCTCGCCGCCGGCACCATCACCATGGCCACCGCCGTCTGGGTGCTGCTGGCCGCCTTCGGCCTGGGCCAGCTCCTCTCCGCCGTCCGCCGCGCCCTGCTCGACGCCGGCTGACCCGGCGGCCTACCAGGCGGGGCCGATCTCGTCGGCGACGATCTGCGCGGAGAGGGTGACCATCGGCAGGCCGCCGCCGGGGTGGCTGGAGCCGCCGACCAGCCACAGGCCGCGCACCGGGCCGCGGTTGGCCGGGCGGAGCAGCCCGCCGGCCGTGCCGTAGATCGACCCGCCGGGCGCGCCGGCCGCGGCGTCCAGGTCGGCCGGGGTGCGGATCTCCCGGAACAGCAGCCGGTCCCGCACGTCGACGCCGCGCGCGGCGAGCACGTCCAGGATCCGGTCGGCGTACGCCTCGGCCAGCCCGGGCCGCCGCCAGTCCACGGCGCCGGCGGCGGTGCCGTGCCGGGGCGCGTTGACCAGCACGAACCACGCCTCGTGCCCGGCCGGGCGGACCATCGGGTCGTCGGCCACGGTGACGAAGACCGTCGGGTCGGGCGCCGGTCGGGCCCGCACCCCGCGCCCCGGGTCGCCGAAGACCGCGTCGAACTCGGCGTCGTGGTCGCCCGGGAAGAACACCGTGTGGTGCGCCAGGCCGGAGTCGCCGCCGACCCCGAGCAGCAGCACGAAGCCGGCCAGGCTGCGGTCGGTCAGCCCGGCCAGCCGGCGCGGGTCGGGCAGCAGGTCCCGGTAGACGGTGAGCGCGTCGGCGTTGGCCACCACCACGTCGGCGGGGACGGGCGCGGCGACCCCGGCGAGGCGTACGCCGGTCACCCGCCCGCCGGCGGCGTCGATCCGGGTGACCGCGGCGCCGGTCTGCACCACCACGCCGAGGTCCAGGCAGCGGGTCAGCAGCGCGTCCGCGAGGGTGCCCAGCCCGCCGCGCAGGTACCAGCCGCCGAAGGCCAGCTCGGCGTAGGGGACGGCGACCAGCGCGGCCGGGGCCCGGCGCGGGTCGGCGCCGGTGTACGTGGCGTACCGGTCCAGCAGCATCCGCAGCCGCGGGTCGCTCAGGTGGCGGCGGCCCAGCCCGCGCAGGCTCCGGCCGGGGGCGATCGCGGCCAGGTCGCCGAGCCGCCAGGCCAGCGCGGCCAGGTCCCGCGGGGAGCCCACCGCGCGGCGCAGGATGTCCTGGTGCGACGCCTGCCAGACCCGGCCGGCCCGGCGCCACAGCCGCTGCCAGTCCGCCGCGGCCCGGTCGCCGAGGGCGGTGCCGATCCGGGCGGCGAACTCGGCCGGGTCGGCGCACGAGTCCAGCGTCGGGCCGCCGTCGGGGAAGACGTGCCGGATGATCGGGTCCAGCGGCGCGAGGTCGAGGTACTCGTCGAGCTTCGCCCCGGTCGCCTCGAACAGGTCGTGGAAGAACTCGGGCAGGGTGAGCAGGCTGGGCCCGGTGTCGAAGTGGAACGACCCGGCCGGAGTGTCCCGTACGTGGCGGCCGAGCTTGCCGCCCACCGTGTCGGACCGCTCGAAGACGGTGACCTCGTGCCCGGTGGTGGCCAGCCGGGCGGCGGTGGCCAGCCCACCCACTCCGGCGCCGACGACCACGATCCGCGCCATGCCGCGCCTCCTAGGTGACCGGGCGGCCCCGCCAGGTCAGCCGGCGCCGCTTCCGCAGATGGTACGACCGCAGGGTCAGCCAACCGAGGACCACGACCGACACGGGGTGTGCCAGCGAGTCGGGCCACCACCGGCCGCCGGTCGACCGGGCGGTGACCACCCGTCCGGCCACCCCGAGCAGGTACGCGGCGGCGGCCGCCGCCGCCACCGGCAGCGCCCCGGCGGCGAGCGCGACCACCGCCAGCAGCGGCGGTGCGGTGTAGAGCAGGAGCAGCAGCGTCACCACCACGGCCGCCGCGCCGGGGTGACCGAACGAGGCCCAGAGCGACTTGGCGTAGCCGTCGCGCAGCTGCGGCCAGTTGTCGTACATCCGGCAGGTGGCCAGCCGCGAGCCGTCGGCGAGGGCGATCCGGCCGCCGGCGCGCTTGACCGCCCGGGCCAGCTCGATGTCCTCCAGCACCTTGTCGGCCACCGCCACGTGCCCACCGGCGCGTTCGTAGCCGGCCCGGTCCAGCACCAGGAACTGCCCGCCGGCCGCGGCCAGCGCCGGCCGCGGCGAGCGTTCCATCGCGCGCAGCGGCAGGAAGGTCAGCCACAGCCACTGCAACAACGGCTGGACCAGCCGGTCCGCCGCCGTCGCCACCAGGATCCTCGGGTACGGCGACAGCAGCGTCAGCCGCGCGGCGCGCAGCTCGGTGACCGCCGCCGCCACCGCGTCCGGGGCGAGCACCACGTCGGCGTCGACGAAGACCAGCGCGGTGGCCGCCGGGTCGGCCCGGGTGGCCAGCTGCCAGCAGGCGTGCGGCTTGCCCAGCCAGCCCGGCGGCGGGGCGGTCCCGCGCAGCAGGGTGACCCGGGGGTCGTCGCCGGCCACCGCGCGGACCACCTCGGCGGTGCCGTCGGTTGACCCGTCGTCGAGCACGACGACGCGCAGCCCCGGCACGCCGCGCTGGGCGAGCAGCGCGCGCAGGCACGGGGTGACCCGGGCGGCCTCGTCGCGCAGCGGCAGCAGCACCGCGACCGGCTCGTCGACCGGGGCCGGCCGGTCGGCCGGTCGGCGCAGCCAGCACCCGGCGTTGACCAGGGTGTGCGCGGTCAGCGCGGCGACGCCGAGCAGCACCGCGAGGACAGCGCTCATGACGGCACTCCGCCGCGCTGCGTGCCGCCGTGGGGCACCATCGCGCTGAGCCCGATGATTCGCTCGCTCCGCTCGCTCATGCCGGCGCGTCGGCGTCGGCGCGCCGGGGCGGATGGGACGCCGGCCGGTCCTCGCGGCGGGCCCGCAGCAGCGTCACCGCCAGCGGCAGCGCGGTGACCGACATGCCGACCGCGCCCCACAGCGCCGAGGCGGGCAGGTCGAGGAAGACCGCGTGGGCCAGCACGCTGGAGCCGTACGTCCACAGGTAGAGCGCGAACATCGGGTGGTCCCGCCGGTCGGTGCCCGCCACCGCCGGCCCGGCCAGCGGGCGCAGCGCGGCCATCAGCAGCACCGCGAAGAGCAGCCAACCGAGGTAGTTGCTGACCGGGACGCCGGGCAGGCCGGGCAGCGCCGGGGTGGCGTCGCGCCAGACCCAGTGGCCCTCGGCCACCATCTGCGGGTCGAGGAAGAGGTCCCAGGTGGCCAGCCCGAGCGCGGCCAGCGCGATCCGCCGGACGCCGCTCCGGCCGGACCCGCCCGGCGGGCCGCCGTCGGCCGGTGCGCCGCCGGTGCGCCGGGCCGACCAGCCGCCGCCGGGGGCCGGGGCCCGGGTGAGCCGGACCGCGGCCAGCCAGGCCGGCCAGGCCATCCAGGTCCACGCCAGCGGGATGACCAGCGGCACCCCGGCCAGCTTCGGGCCCAGCTGCCCGGAGTAGTCGTAGCTGCCGAACGGGAAGCCGGTGGCCACCCCGAGCGCCTCGATCGCGAACCCGCCACCGGTGGCCACCGCGACCAGCGCCGCCGCGGTACGCGCGCCCCGGCTGAGCAGCGCGTGGCCGACCGAGAGCAGCCAGCCGAGGAGCACGGTGGCCACGGTCAGCCGGGCCCGGGTCGTCCCGGTGGTCAGCGGGTAGCAGATCTGCGCCAGCACCAGCACGGCCAGCAGCGCCCAGCAGATCCGCTGCCGGCTCATGGCGCGGCCGGGCCGGGCGGCGCCTGCGCGGAGTGGGCCGACGCCGGGCCGGGGGGCGGGAGGGGGAGGTCGCGGCCGAGCACGCCGAACGGGCGCTCGTCGCCGGGAAAGTGGAAGTCGCGCAGGATGTCGACGAAGCCGAACCGCCGGTACAGCCGCCAGGCCCGGGACCGCTGCTCGTCGGCCTCCGGGGTGGAGAGCAGGGTGGTCGTCCCCTCCGCCATGGTGAGCAGGGCGCGCAGCTGCCGCGCGCCCAGGCCGTGCCCCTGCGCCGGCGGCCGGACGTGCAGTTCGACGACCTCGAAGCAGTCGGTCAGCCAGCGCTGCCGGGTGGCCGGGTCCAGCGCCCGCCAGACCTGGTCGTGCCACCACTGGCCGGGGGCGCCGAGGTAGCCGTAGCCGAACCCGGCCAGGTGCCCCTCGGTGGTCAGGCTGGCGACGGCGCGGAAGCCGGGCCGGCGGACGTGGGTGGCGATGTAGCCGCGCCGGGCCTCCAGCAGGTCGATGCGGTAGCCCATCGCCTCGCCGTAGACGGCCACCACGTCGTCCAGCCGCCGGACGAGATCGTCCGGTGTCCACCGCACCAACCTCATACCCGCCCGCCCTTCACCGTCGCCGCGTCGCCGTCCGCGACCCACCCCAGCACCGTCCGGTCGCCGACCACGTCGCGCACCGCGAACCGCGCGAAGAGTTCCTCCGCGTACCACCCCTCGGTGGGAGTTCGCATGATCGCGGCGCGGTGCTCCGGGTGACGGTACGCGAACGACACCAGGTCCGTCGGGTCGCGCCACACGCTCACCGTGCCCTGCCAGCCCAGCGGGGCCTCGCCGACGCCGAACCGGGCGAGCAGGCCGGGCGCGGCGTGCAGGGCGGCGGCCACCGGCGGGACCGCCCGCCAGAAGGTGACCGCGCGGCGGGGGCGCAGCCGGGCCCGGGTCAGCGCCAGCACCGGGCCGTCGACCGGGCCGCCGGGCGGCTCGCCGAACGGCCGGCGGCCGGACCACTCGCCCCGGCTGGTCAGCGGGCGCAGGTCGAGCCGGACGGCCGAGCGGGCGATCCGGGCCCAGGCCCGGCCCACCGGCGAGGTGTCGAAGCCGGCCGCGGCGGCGGGGGAGTCCCACACCGCCAGCGCCGCCCACCGGGTCAGGTCGGCGTCACCCGGCCCGAAGCCGGTGCCGGTCCCGGTGCCGAGCAGCTTGCCGAACCGTACGCCCGGCACGGCGCGCAGCCGGCGCGGGTCGAGCGCCATCCGGGCCAGCGCCCGGGGCAGCGCGGGCCGGGAGGTCCGCCACACGTGCAGGGTGACCAGGTCCGGGACGGCCCCGGCGGCGTCGCTCACGCCACGTCGGCCGGGGTGCCGGCGGTGATCCGGAGCAACTCCGGGTACGTGGTGGGGAAGACCGCCTGCGGCACCCCGCCGGCGGCCCAGATCTCGCCGTACTCCTCGAGGGCGCTGTCCACCAGGGTGCGCAGCGCTCGCGGGTGACCCAGCGGGGCCACCCCGCCGATCACCTGCCCGGTGTGCGCGCGGACGAAGTCGGGGGTGGCCCGGCGCAGCCGGGTGACCCCGATGGAGGCGGCCAGCCCGGCGGTGTCCACCCGGTGCGCGCCGGAGGTGAGCACCAGCAGCGGCGCGCCGTCGGCCTCGAACACGAGCGAGTTGGCGATCTGGCCGACGCCGACGCCGAGCGCCTCGGCGGCGGCCGCGGCGGTGTGCACCGCCTCGGGCAGCAGGCGGACCGCGCTGGGCGCGCCGGAGGAGTCCCGTGCGCCGGCGCCGTCGAGCGCGTCCTGCACCGCCCGTACGTTCGGGTGTGGCTGCATGCCGTCATTCTCCCCGGACGCCGGCCGCCGCTTCACCCCGGCCACGCCGTTGCCCCGGTGCGGGTTGGGCCGGCCGGCGGATCCCGGCCCGCGGCCTTGATCGACTCAATGTCGCCGAAATGGCGGTGCCCAAGTGGCTCGGATACCGCCACAGCGCCGAACTGGCGGTTCCGGGGCGCGTCGATGGGTGACCGGACCGGGCGTGCGGCCCGCCCCGTCGACCGGCCGCGCGTCACACGTTGCATTTTCGTCGGGGGGAGGGTGTACTGTCAGCAGCAGTTAGAACGAGTGTTCGATTGCCTCGAACGCCCGTTCCAACCAGCCCGGAGCGGTGTTTCGCGGCGCCGGCTCCGGGCGGTGCGGCTCCGCGGGCCGCACCTGGGTTCCGGGCAGTCGCGAGCCCGGTCCCGTCAAGGCAGGAGCGTCGCCCGCCGCCCACGACCCCCGGGCGGCGGGCGACGAACCCGCCGGTACGCCGGCCGGGTGTGGTGTGGGGAAGCGTCCACACCCGGCCGGCCCCCATCCGGTGCGTCTTCCTCCGCACCACTCGACCCGGCGCCCCGCCGGCGGATCCGTCCGTCGCGGTGGGGTGGCGACCCGGCCACGTGGAGGAGACAGTCCCATGCCGACCAACCCGGCTCAGGCACCGACGGTGCCGGCGCACGTGCTGCCGCACCGCACCCCCGCCCAGCTGCTCGCGGTGGCCCGCCAGGGGCTGGCCGAGGCCGCCCGGACCCGTCCCGACGGCCTCCGTTACGCGGCCGCCCACCTGGCCGCGCTGCGCGCCGCCGCGGCCCTGCTCGCCGCCCGGGCCCGCCCCGCGCCGACCCGGCGCAACCGGATCACCAGCGTCTGGGTCCTGCTCACCGGGGTCGCCCCCGAGCTCGACGAGTGGGCCCGGTTCTTCGCCGCCGGCGCCGGCAAGCGGGCCGCCGCCGAGGCCGGCATCCCCCGGGTGGTGACCGCCCGGGAGGCCGACGACCTGCTGCGCGCCGCCGAGCAGTTCGTCACGGTGGTGGAGACCGCGCTCGGCGTGGCCCACCAACCGGCACTCGACGGTCTGGCCGCCTGACGTGGCACCCGGCCGTCCGGCGGGGGGAGCCGGGCGGCCGGGGCGCCACGCGCACATCTGATCCGAACAGCACGACGGGGGGTAGGTCCGATGGCGGGCCGCATGGTGGTCGGTTCCGCCGCACTGGCCGGTCTGGTCCGTCCGGCGAGCGCGCCGGACCCGGCGGGCGGCCACCGGGTGCTGCCGGTGGCCCCGGAACTGACCGGCCTGCTACCCAACCGCGGGCTGCGCCGCGGCAGCACCGTCGCGATCGCCACCGGCCAGCCCCGGCGCAGCGGCGGCACCTCGCTGGTCCTGGCGCTGCTCGCCGAGGCGTCCCGGGCCGGCTCGTGGTGCGCCGTGGTCGGAGTGCCGACGTTCGGCGCGGGAGCGGCCGCCGAGTACGGCATCGCCCTGGACCGGCTCGCCCTGGTGCCCAACCCCGGTCCGGAGTGGGCCACCGTCGTCGCCGCGCTGATCGACGGGGTGGACGTCGTGGTCACCGCCGTGCCGGCCACGGTCTCCGCCTCGGTCGCCAACCGGCTGGCCGCCCGGGCCCGCCAGCGGGGCAGTGTGCTCGTCCCGTACGGCCGGTGGGACGGCGCGGACGTGACGTTGCAGGTGGTCCGGGGGGTCTGGGAGGGGCTCGGGCCGGGTCGCGGGCGGCTGCGCCGCCGGGAGGTCACCGTCTCGGCGCGCGGGCGCGGGGCCGCCGCCCGGCCCAGGGAGGTCAAGGTCTGGCTGCCCGGGGACGGGCTCACCCGGGTCATCCCCCGACCGGCCGTCGCCTCCGTCGCCTCCGCCACCGGCCGGTCGGCCGCCGGCCGGCTCCGCCCGGTGCCCCTGGTCGGCCCGTCCGCTCCCGCCGGGCGGCGCGGCACGCTCACCCTGGTCGGTCCGGCATGAGCGACGCGGCCGACCGGCCCGCCGCGCCGCCGGCCCGGGGGGACGGGCCGGTGCGGACCCTGCTGCTCTGGTGCCCGGACTGGCCGGTGCTCGCCGCCGAGATCGTCGACGGGGTGCCCGCCACCGACCCGGTGGCGGTGCTGCACGCCAACCGGGTGATCGCCTGCTCCGAGCGGGCCCGTGCCGAGGGGGTGCGCCGCGGGCTGCGCCGGCGGGAGGCGCAGGGGCGGTGCCCGCAGCTCACCGTCGTCGACCACGACCCGGGGCGGGACGCCCGGGCGTTCGAGCCGGTGGTCGCCGCGGTCGAGGAACTGGTCGCCGGGGTCGAGGTGGTCCGCCCCGGCGCCTGCGCGGTGGCGGCCCGCGGCCCGGCCCGCTACCTCGGTGGGGAGGAGGCGGCCGCCGAGCGGATCGTCGAGCACGTGGCCCAGACCTGCGCGGTGGAGAGCCAGGTCGGCATCGCCGAGGGGGTCTTCGCGGCCGGGCTGGCCGCGCGCAGCGGCCGGGTGGTCCCGCCCGGCGGCACGCCGGAGTTCCTCGCCGCGCTGCCGGTGGAGGCGCTCGGCCGCCCGGCGCTGGCCGACCTGCTGCGCCGGCTCGGCGTTCGCACCCTCGCCGACTTCGCCGCGCTGCCGGCCGGCGACGTGCTGGCCCGGTTCGGCTTCGACGGCGCGCTGGCCCACCGGCTCGCCGCCGGGCGGGACCACCGCCCGCTCGCCGTCCGGCAGCCCCCGGTCGACCTGGCGGTCACCGCCGGGTACGACGAGCCGCTCGACCGGGTCGACGCCGCGGCCTTCGCCGCCCGCGCGCTGGCCGAGCAGTTGCACGACCGGCTCGCCGGGCACGGGCTGGCCTGCACCCGGCTCGGCATCGAGGCGGTCACCGCGCACGGCCAGGAGCTGCACCGGGTCTGGCGGCACGACGGCCTGCTCACCGCCGCGGCCATCGCCGACCGGGTGCGCTGGCAGCTCGACGGGTGGCTCTCCGGCAGCAACGGCCGGGCCGGGGCCCGCCCGGCCCGGCCGACGGCCGGCATCATCCGGCTGCGGCTGGTCCCGGACGGGGTGATCGCCCAGGCCGGCCTGCAACCCGGCCTGTGGGGGGAGGCCGGTGAGGAGCGCGAGCGGGCGCACCGGGCGTTGAGCCGGGTGCAGGGCATCCTCGGTCCCGAGGCGGTGGTCACCGCGGTGCTCGGCGGCGGACGGTCCCCGGCCGACCAGGTGCGCCTGGTGCCGTGGGGGGACGAACGGCTCCCGACCCGCCCCGGCCGGCCGATGTCCCTGGGCGGGCCCGCGTCGCCGGGCGGGCCGGTGTCGTCGGGCGGATCGGTGCCGCCGGGCGGGCCCGCGTCGCCGGGCGGGCCGGTGTCGTCGGGCGGGTCGGTGTCGTCGGGGCGGGCGACGTCGTCGGGTCAGGGGGCGCAACCGGGCCGGGGCGGGTCGGCGCGGTCGGCGCGGTCGGGCCGGTCGGCGGGGCGGAGCGAGCCGCCGTGGCCGGGCCAGCTTCCGCCACCCGCACCGGCCGTGGTGCTGCCCCAACCGCTCGCCGCCACCGTGCACGACGCCGCCGGCGAACCGGTCGTGGTCAGCGCGCGGCTCCAGCTGAGCTCCGCCCCGGCCCGGCTCACCGTCGGCACGGCCAGACCGGCCGAGATCGCCGGCTGGGCCGGCCCGTGGCCGGTCGACGAGCGCTGGTGGGCGCCGGCCGAGGCCCGGCGCCGGGCCCGGTTCCAGGTCTGCCTCGCCGACGGCGCCGCCCTGCTGCTGGCCGTCGAGGCGGGGCAGTGGCTGGTGGAGGCGATCTATGACTGAGCGCTCCGACGCACCGGTCGGCGGACGCCCGCGGGCCGGGGGCATCGCCGGGTCGGCCGCCGGATGCCGGCGGCGCAGGACGATGCCCGACCGGCAGCTCGTCCTCCGGCGCCTGTCGGCTGGAAGGGTGATACCTGAGAGTCATATTGATGACTCACAGGTATCACCCTCGTGGCGGAAGGTCCGCAGGTCGGCCGGATGAGCTTCCACAACCCCAAGCTGCCCTGGTCGGAGCTGGAACGGGTGCTCTCCGGCCGGGCCGGTGGGGACCGGCCGGAGCGGCACCTGCACGTGGTGGACCCGTTGGCCGTCGACGCCGACGGCGGGGACTCCCCGGCCTGGACCCGCAAGCGGCAGCAGTACCGGCCGCCCGAGCTGGCCCGCCCGGACGACGCGGTGCCGTACGCCGAGCTGCACGCGCACACCAACTTCAGCTTCCTCGACGGCGCCAGCCACCCGGAGGAGCTGGCCGAGGAGGCGGCCCGGCTGGGGCTCACCGCGCTCGCCGTCACCGACCACGACGGCTTCTACGGGGTGGTCCGGTTCGCCGAGGCGGCCCGCGCGCTGCACCTGCCGACGATCTTCGGCGCCGAGTTGTCGCTCGGCCTGCCCGGCCCGCAGAACGGTGAGCCCGACCCGCTCGGCCGGCACCTGCTGGTGCTCGCCCACGGCCACGAGGGGTACGCCCGGCTGGCCGCCACCATCGCCCGCGCCCAGCTGCGCGGCGGGGAGAAGGGCCGTCCGGTCTACGGCGAGCTGGAGGAGGTCGCCGCCGAGCTGCGCGACCACGTGCTGGTGCTCACCGGCTGCCGCAAGGGCCACGTGCCGGCGGCGCTGCTCACCGAGGGGGTCGACGCGGCCGCCCGTGAGCTGGACCGGCTGACCGCGCTCTTCGGCGCGGAGACGGTCGCGGTGGAGCTCACCGACCACGGGCACCCGGTCGACGCCGACCGCAACGACGCGCTCGCCGACCTGGCCGCGGCGGCCGGCCTGCCCACGGTGGCCACCAACAACGTGCACTACGCCACCCCCGCCCGGCGCCGGCTGGCCACCACCGTGGCCGCTGTCCGGGCCCGGCGCAGCCTGGACGAGATCGACGGCTGGCTGCCCGCGGCGGCCACCGCCCACCTGCGCAGCGGCGCCGAGATGGCGGCCCGGTTCGCCGGGTACCCGGGCGCGGTGGCCCGGGCCGCCGAGTTCGGCGCCGAACTCGCCTTCGACCTCCAGCTGGTCGCGCCCCGGCTGCCGGCGTACCCGGTGCCGCCGGGGCACACCGAGATGAGCTGGCTGCGCCACCTGACCTACGAGGGCGCCCGGGAGCGCTACGGCCCGCGGGCGGCGCACCCGAGGGCGTACGAGCAGCTCGAGCACGAGCTGGACATGATCGAGGAGCTGGGCTTCCCCGGCTACTTCCTGGTCGTCTACGACATCGTCGCGTTCTGCCGGAAGCAGGACATCTACTGCCAGGGCCGGGGCTCGGCGGCGAACTCGGCGGTCTGCTACGCGCTGCGGATCACCAACGTCGACGCGGTCCGGCACCGGCTGCTCTTCGAGCGCTTCCTCGCCCCGGAGCGGGACGGCCCGCCGGACATCGACGTGGACATCGAGTCCGACCGCCGGGAGGAGGTGATCCAGCACGTCTACGCCCGCTACGGCCGGGAGCACACCGCCCAGGTCGCCAACGTCATCTCCTACCGTCCCCGCTCGGCGGTGCGGGACGTGGCCAAGGCGTTCGGTTTCTCTCCCGGCCAGCAGGACGCCTGGAGCAAGCAGATCGACCGCTGGGGCACGGTCGCCACGGTCGACGTGGAGGACATCCCCGAGCAGGTCGTCGCGTACGCCAACGAGCTGCAGACGTTCCCCCGGCACCTGGGCATCCACTCCGGCGGGATGGTGATCTGCGACCGGCCGGTGATCGAGGTCTGCCCGGTGGAGTGGGGGCGGATGCCCGGCCGCAGCGTGCTCCAGTGGGACAAGGACGACTGCGCCGCGGTCGGCCTGGTCAAGTTCGACCTGCTCGGGCTCGGCATGCTCTCCGCGCTGCACTACGGCTACGACATGATCGGGATGAGTCTCGACCTGGGTGACATGACGCTGGACGACCCGGAGGTCTACGACATGCTCTGCCGGGCCGACTCGGTCGGGGTGTTCCAGGTGGAGAGCCGGGCCCAGATGGCCACCCTGCCCCGGCTCAAGCCGCGGGTCTTCTACGACCTGGTGGTCGAGGTGGCGCTGATCCGTCCCGGCCCGATCCAGGGCGGCTCGGTGCACCCGTACATCCGGCGCAAGAACGGCCAGGAGCCGGTGGAGTACGCCCACCCGCTGATGCGCAACGCGCTGGAGAAGACCCTCGGCGTGCCGCTGTTCCAGGAGCAGCTGATGCAGCTCGCCATCGACCTGGCCGGTTTCGACGCCGCCGAGGCCGACCAGTTGCGTCGGGCGATGGGCGCCAAGCGCTCCGCCGAGCGGATGGCCCGGATCGCCGACCGGCTCTACGCCGGGATGGCCGAGCGGGGCATCACCGGCGAGCTGGCCGACGACGTCTACCGCAAGCTCTCCGCGTTCGCCAGCTACGGCTTCCCGGAGAGCCACGCGATGAGCTTCGCCTACCTGGTCTACGCCAGCTCCTGGCTCAAGCGCTACCACCCGGCTCCGTTCCTGGCCGCGCTGCTCAACGCCCAGCCGATGGGCTTCTACTCGCCGCAGACCCTGGTCGACGACGCCCGCCGGCACGGGGTGGAGGTACGCCGGCCGGACATCAACGCCAGCGGCGCCAAGGCGGTGCTGGAGTCCACCCCGCGGACCCGGTGGGGCAGCGAGCCGGGGGAGCCGCCGCACGCCTGGGGGCTGGACGGGCCGGCCGTCCGGCTGGGACTGTCCGGCGTGCGTACCCTCGGCGACGAGGTGGCCGAGCGGATCGAGGCCGAGCGGACGGCGCGCGGGCCGTACCGCGACATGCCGGACCTGGCCCGGCGGGTGGGTCTCACCGCCGCGCAGCTGGAGGCGCTGGCCACCGCGGACGCCTTCGCCTGCTTCGGGCTCACCCGGCGGCAGGCGCTCTGGGCCGCCGGGGCGGCGGCCCAGGACCGGCCCGGCCGGCTGCCCGGCACGATCACCGGGGCGACCCCGCCGACCCTGCCCGGCATGGAGGCGGTGGACCGGCTGGTTGCCGACGTCTGGGCCACCGGGCTCTCCCCGGAGACCCACCCGGCCCGTTTCATCCGCCCCCAGCTCGACGCCGTTGGCGCGGTGCCGATCGCCCGGCTCGGCCGGGTGGAGCCGGGCCAGCGGATCCGGGTCGGCGGGATCGTCACCCACCGGCAGCGCCCGGCCACGGCCGGCGGGGTCACCTTCCTCAACCTGGAGGACGAGACCGGCATGCTCAACGTCACCTGCTCGCCGGGGCTGTGGCAGCGCTACCGGCGGGTGGCCCGGACCAGCGCCGGGCTGGTGGTGCGGGGCCGGTTGCAGCGGCACGAGGGCGTGCTCAACCTCGACGCCGACCGGCTGGACGCGATCGAGCCGCCGGTCAGCCCGGCCTCCCGCGACTTCCGCTGACCCGCCGGCGGCGCGGCATCCGGGCCGGGCGGCACCACGTCCGCCCGTGCGGTCACCTCCGCCTCAGCCGGCCAGGCCGGCGAGGGCGGTGCCGGCGCTGCCGAGCAGCCCGATCAGCACGATCCGCCGGAACAGCACCGGATCGATCCGGTGGAACAGCCGGTTTCCCAGCCACCAGCCCAGGGGCACGGCGGGCAGCGCGACCAGGGCGGTCCGCGCCACGTCGAGGTGCACCTGACCGGTCGCGGCGAACCCGGCCAACCCCATCAGTCCGGTGCCGGTGAACGTCGCGGCCAGGGTGGCCCGGAAGGTGCGCGGGTCGTAGCCGAGGGAGTGGAACGCGGCCACCAGCGGCGGTCCGTTGGTGCCGGTGGCGGCGGTGAGCACCCCGACGAGCACCCCGACGACGCTGAGCCCGACCGGGCCGGTGCGGATCCGGACGCCGGACCAGACCAGGGCGACGCAACCCAGCACCACCACCGCGATCACCGCGCCGAGCGCCCGTTCCGGTGCCCGCGCGAGCACCAGCAGGCCGAGGGGCAGGCCGAGCAGGGCGGTCCCGGCCAGCGCCGCCGCGATCCGCCACCGGGCGTACGCGCGTTCCCGGACGGCCGCCACCAGGGTCAGCCCGATGCCGGTCAGCGCCGAGACCACCACCGCGCTGCGCGGATCGATCGCGGCGGCCAGCAGCGGCACGGTCACCAGCGCGTAGCCGAAGCCGCTGACCGCCTGGGCGAAGGCCCCGAGCAGCACGATGCCGAACGCGGTGACCAGCAGGAGCATGCGCCCAGCCTGACCGGGCCGGCGGTGGGCCGAACGCCGGCCCGCTCCGGCGGAGATCCGCACCACACGCCGATCCGCCGTCGGCGGGGTTTGAAGTTTCCGCGAACCGGAGAACTGCTGGTCCGCGCGGGCAGGGTGGCCCGCGCGGTCCCGGGAGGATGCCATGTCACGGATACTGCGGGCGACCGCGCTCGCCGGGGTGCTCGCCCTGGCCGTCAACGGTTGCGGGGGAGTCGGCGGCGGCGACAGCGGCGGTGGCGGCACCGCCACCAGCGGCACGTTGAGCACCATGGGCTTCGGCCTCTCCGACGAGATCGCCAGCACCCGGGTCGAGGCGTTCAAGCGCGACCACCCGGACGTCGACCTCAAGATCACCGAGGGTGCCTTCGACGAGCAGCAGTTCCTCTCCGCGGTCGCCTCGGGCAACCCGCCGGACCTGGTGTACATGGACCGGAAGCTGATCGGCACGTACGCCAAGCGCGGCTCGATCCAGCCGCTCACCGACTGCGTCGAGAAGCAGGGCATCGACCTGGCGCAGTACCGCCCGGCCGCGAAGGAGCAGGTCACCCTGGACGGCACCGTCTACGGCATCCCCGAGTTCTCCAGCGTCCGGGTGGTCTACCTCAACGAGGCGCTGCTGCGCCAGGCCGGGCTGACCGCCGACGACGTCGACCTGGCCGACTGGGCGTCCCTGCCGGCGCTCAACGCGAAGCTGGCCACCGTCTCCGGCGGACGGCTCTCCCGGATCGGCATCGACCCGAAGATCCCGGAGTTCCTGCCGATGTGGGCCAGGGCCAACGGGGCCGAGATGATCTCGGCGGACGGGACCAGGGCGAACCTCACCGACCCGAAGGTGGTCGAGGCGCTGACCACCGGCCTGCGGCTCATCCAGGACCAGGGCGGGTTCGGCAGGTTCAAGTCGTTCCGGGACACCTTCGACTTCTTCGGTGCCGAGAACCCGCTCGCCAGGAACCAGATCGCCGTCTGGCCGATGGAGGAGTGGTTCCTCAACCAGGCCGCCAAGAACAGCCCGAAGGCCGAACTGGTGGTCAAGCCGTTCGTCGACCGGCAGGGCAAGCCGTTGACCATGTCCTCCGGCCAGGCCTGGGTGATCATCAAGGGGGCGAAGAACCCCGACGCCGCGTGCGCCTTCGTCGAGCAGATGACCGCCACCGACACCTGGGTCGCCGCCGCGAAGGCCCGGGCGGACGCCCGCAAGGCCGCCGGTCAGCCGTTCACCGGCGTCTGGACCGGCAACCTCACCGCCGACAACAAGATCTTCGACGAGTTGTACCAGCCGACCGGGAACAAGCGCTTCGACGACGCCGTGGCGACCATCCGGTCGGTGCAGGACGCCGCCTTCGCCATGCCGGCCTCGCCGGCCGGCGCCGAGTTCGACAAGGCCTGGTACGACGCGGTGAACCGGGTGCTCGCCGGGCAGGCCCAGCCGGCCGAGGCGCTGGCCCGGGCCCAGCAGGAGGCCACCGCCGCGCTGGACAAGGCGTCGAAGTAGGCCGGTGATGGCCACCGCAGTCACCGCTCCTCCCGCCCCGGGCCGGCGCCGCCGTACGTCGCTGGCCCGGCGGGAGGCCCGCTGGGCGTACCTCTTCCTGGCGCCGTGGATCGTCGGGTTCCTGGCCTTCACCGCCGGCCCGATGATCGCCAGCGCCTGGCTGAGCTTCACCGAGTACGACGTGATCAACCCGCCCGAGTACACCGGGCTGGACAACTACCGGGAGCTGGTGGCCGACCCGCAGGTCGCCCGCAGCCTCGGCAACACGGTCTACTACACGGCGCTGCACGTGCCGCTGGTGATGGCCGTCTCGCTCGGGCTGGCGCTGCTGCTCAAGCGGGTGGGGCGGTGGCAGGGCTTCTTCCGTACCGTCTTCTACCTGCCGGTGATGACCCCGGCGGTGGCCGTCGGCATCCTGTTCCTGCTCCTGCTCAACACCCAGGACGGCCTGATCAACCGCGGGCTGGCCCTGGTCGGGGTCGAGGGGCCGAGCTGGACCACCGACCCGGACTGGGTGATGCCCGGCATCGTGCTGATGAGCCTCTGGAGCCTCGGCTCCACCGTGATCATCTATCTCGCCGCGCTGCAGAACGTGCCGCGCGACCTTTACGAGGCGGCCAGCATCGACGGGGCCGGCGCCTGGGCCCGGTTCCGCCACGTCACGCTGCCGATGATCTCCGGTGCGCTGTTCTTCACGCTGATCGTCAACACGATCGCGTCGCTGCAGATGTTCACCGAGGTCTACACCATGTACTTCGGCAACCGGGAGACGCAGAACCGGTTCAACAGCGACGCGGCATCGTTCTACGTGATCCATTTGTTCCAGGAAGCGTTCCAGTTCCTGCACATGGGCTACGCCTCGGCCATGGCCTGGCTGCTCTTCGTGATCATCATGGTGGTCACGCTGGTGCAGGTGAGGCTCAGCAACCGGTTCGTGTTCTACGAGGGGGAGGACCGATGAGCGAGACGTACCACGGGGTGGCCAACAGCCGGCGGACCCGCCTGGGGGCGGACTGGCACCCGCACCAGTGCGAGGCCCGGGAACACCCGGTCACCGACGGACCGGTGGCCAACGCCCGGCGCTCGCGGGTGGAGAAGGACCCCGAGGACGGGGCCGAGGCGTGAGCACCGCGGTCGAGCGGACCGCCGCCGCGCCGGTGCCCGGAGCCGGGCCGGCGCCGGCGGCGGCCCGCCGGCCGGCCGCCGAGGACGCCCGGCGGCCGCGCTGGCAGCGGGTAGCCTTCGTGGCCGCGCTCGCCGGCGCCTCCGTGATCTTCATGCTGCCGTTCGTCTGGCTGGTCAGCGCCTCGCTGCGCCCCCGCGAGTACGTCTTCGCCCCCGGCTTCCTGCCGCTGCCCTTCGCGCCGGAGAACTACTCGCAGGCGTGGTCGGCGGCGCCGATCCTGACCTGGCTGTCCAACAGCGTGGTGGTCGGGGTGGCCGCCGCCGCGGCGGTCACCATCTCCAGCGCCTGGGTGGCGTTCGGCTTCGCCTACTTCCGCTTCCCCGGCCGGGACCTGCTCTTCGGGCTGGTGCTGGCGACCATGATGCTGCCGTTCGCGGTGACCATGATCCCCACGTACCTGATCTGGTCCGAGCTGCGGCTGACCGACACCCAGGTGCCGCTCTGGGCGGGCAACCTGTTCGGTTCGGCGTTCTACATCTTCCTGCTGCGGCAGTTCCTGCTCTCGCTGCCCCGGGAGTACTTCGAGGCGGCCCGGGTGGACGGGGCGAGCTACCCGCAGCTGTTCTGGAGGCTGGCCTTCCCGCTGATCCGCCCGGCCCTACTGGTCGCCTTCGTCTTCGAGTTCAAGGCCAGCTGGACGGACCTGATGAAGCCGCTGATCTACCTGCGCAACGAGGAGCTGTTCACCCTGCCGCGCGGGCTCAAGGTGGTGTTGGACCGGTTCGGCTACGGCGGGGAGCAGCAGTGGGAGGTGGTGCTCGCCGGCAGCGTGATCGCCACCGTCCCGATGATCATCCTGTTCTTCCTCGCCCAGCGGCACTTCGTCGAGGGCATCGCCACCACCGGCCGCAAGGGGTGAGTGGATCGGGTGACTAGGCTCGACCGGGTGGAGCAGACCCCAGGCCGGTTCGCCGGGCCGCCGCTGACCCCCCGTACCGCCGTGATCTGGTCGGTGCTGCGCGCCGAGCTGGACCGCCGTGGCGACGCCGAACTGACCGTGCTCGACGTGGGCGGCGGCACCGGTGGCTTCGCCGTTCCGCTCGCCCGGGCCGGCCACCGGGTCACCGTGGTCGACGCCAGCCCGGACGCGCTCGCCGCGCTGACCCGCCGGGCCGCCGAGGCCGGGGTCGCCGGGCGGGTGCACGCCGTGCAGGGCGACGGGGACGCGCTCGCCGGGCTGGTCGAGCCGGCCGGCGCCGACCTGGTGCTCTGCCACGCGGTGCTGGAGGTGGTCGACGACCCCGCGCCGGTGGTGGCCGCGCTGGCCACCGCGCTGCGCCCCGGCGGCGCCGCGAGCGTGCTGGTCGCCGGCCGGGCCGCCGCCGTGCTCGGCCGGGCGATGACCGGGCACCTGGACACCGCCGCCACGCTGGCCGCCGACCCGGCCGGCACCGCCGGGCCCCGGGACACCCTGCGCCGGCGCTACGACGCCGACGGCGCCGCCGCGCTGCTCGGCGCCGCCGGGCTGGTGGTCGAGGAGATCCACGGCGTACGCGTGCTCGCCGACCTGCTCCCCGCCGCCGTCGCCGACGGGCAGCCGGGCGCCCTGGTCGAGCTGGAGCGGACGCTCGCCGGGCGGTCGCCGTGGCGCGACCTCGCCGCCCAGCTGCACGTGTTCGCCCGCCGGCCGGCATGACGGGACCGTCCGAACCGGCCGGCGCGCCCGACCCGCTGGCGGTGGTCACCCCGCGCTACGGCACCGGCAGCCTGGCCGACGTGCTGCCCAGCGCGTTGGCCGTGCTCGGCGTGCCCGGCGCCACCGACCCGCTCGGGCTCGCCGCGGCGCTGGCCGGGGTACGCCGGATCGCGGTGCTGCTGGTCGACGGCCTCGGCTGGTACCAGATCCCGACCGCCGCCCCGTACGCGCCGACCCTGGCCGGGCTGGCCGCGACCGTCGGCCGGCCGCTCACCTCGGGCTTCCCGTCCACCACGCCGACCAGCCTGGTGACCCTCGGCACCGGCGCCGCGCCGGGCGCGCACGGCGTGCTCGGCTTCACCGTCCGGGTGCCGGGCAGCGACCGGGTGCTCAACCACATCGAGTGGGCCGGCGACCCGGCGCCGCTGCGCTGGCAGCCGGTCGGCACCCAGCTGGAGCGGGCCCGGGCCGCCGGGGTCGCGGTGACCGTGGTGAGCCGCCCCGAGTTCGGCGGCAGCGGCCTCACCGTGGCCGCCAACCGCGGCGGCGACTACCGCGGCGCGGCCGGCGTGGACGCGCTGGCCCGGGAGATGCTGGCCGCCCTCGCCGCCGGCGCCGGGCCGACCCTGGTCTCCGGCTACCACCCCGACCTGGACCGGCACGGCCACCTCACCGGCGTCGACTCGGTGCCCTGGCGGCACGCCGCCGGCGAGGTGGACGGGCTGCTCGCCCGGCTGGTGGACGGGCTGCCGGCGGAGGGCGCGCTGCTGCTCACCGCCGACCACGGGCAGCTCGACGTGCCGGCCGGGCACCGCTTCGACCTGGACACCGACCCCCGGCTGCGGGCCGGGGTGCGGGTGGTCGCCGGCGAACCGCGGGTCCGCTACCTGCACGTGGCCCCCGGTGCCACCGCCGACGTGGTTTCCGCCTGGTCGGCGGTGCTCGGCGACGCGGCCCGGGTGCGCACCCGGGAGGAGGCGGTGGCCGCCGGCTGGTTCGGCCCGGTGCCGGCGGAGCACCTGGGCCGCATCGGCGACGTGGTGGTCGTCTGCAACGACACGTACGCGGTGATGGCCACCCGCTCGGAGAAGCCGCTGGCCTCACGGCTGGTGGCGTACCACGGGGCGGACACCGCGGCGGAGATGACCATCCCGCTGCTGGTCGTCCGCGGCTGACCCGGTCGGCCGCCGGCCCACGGCCCGCGGGCCGTACCCGGTGGCCCGGGTCACGTCCGGAGAGGCGGAGCCGGCGCCGGCCGGCTGGCCGGCGGCGGTGTCGCACCCGGGGGTTAACCTGCGGCAATGGGTCGCAGTCAGTCGTTGCCGCGGGGCGGTGATCCCCGCTTCGGGCCGGACGCCGACGACTCCGGCTGCCCGATCCTGCACGTCGACATGGACGCGTTCTTCGCCTCGGTGGAGGTGCGCCGCCGGCCCGAGCTGCGCGGCCGGCCGGTGGTGGTCGGCGGGATCGGCCCGCGCGGGGTGGTCAGTTCGGCCAGCTACGAGGCCCGGCGTTACGGCGTCCGCAGCGCCATGCCCACCATGCGGGCCCGGGCGCTCTGCCCCCACGCGGTCTACCTCCCGCCCGACTTCGAGCAGTACACGGCCGCCTCCCGGGCGGTCATGCAGATCTTCCGGGACGTCACCCCGCTGGTCGAGCCGCTCTCCCTGGACGAGGCGTTCCTCGACGTGGCCGGCGCCCGGCGGCTCTTCGGCCCACCGGCCGCCATCGCCCGGCTGATCCGCGAGCGGGTCGCCGCCGAGCAGGGGCTGACCTGTTCGGTCGGGGTGGCGCCGAGCAAGTTCGTGGCCAAGCTCGGCTCCACCCGGGCCAAGCCCGACGGATTGCTGGTCGTTCCGGCCGGGCGGGTGCTCGACTTCCTCCACCCGTTGCCGGTGTCGGCGCTGTGGGGCGTGGGGGAACGAGCGGCGGAGACGCTGCACCGGCTCGGCCTGAACACCATCGGTGATCTCGCCGAGGCGCCGTTCGGCATGCTGCGCCGGGCGGTCGGCGAGGCGTCCGCGACCGGACTGCACGAGCTGGCCTGGGGCCGTGACCCGCGCCGGGTGAGCCCGGAGCACGTGGAGAAGTCCATCGGCGCCGAGGTGACCTTCGACGCCGACGTGGCCGACCCGCTGGAGATCCGTCGCGCCCTGCTCGCCCTGGCCGAGAAGGTGGGCGCCCGGCTGCGCCGGGCCGGTCAGGTGGGGCGGACCGTGTCGCTGAAGGTGCGGCTGGCCGATTTTCGCACCGTGAACCGCTCCCGCACCCTCACCGTGCCCACCGACACCGCCCGGGAGATGTTCGACACGGTCTGGGCGCTCTACACCGCGCTCGATCCCGGCGAGCGGATCCGGCTGGTCGGCGTCCGGGTGGAAGGGCTCGCCGGGGCGGCGGAGACCCCGCGGCAGCTCACCCTGGGCGCGCCCGAGCGCGGCTGGCGGGAGGCGGAAGCTGCCGCCGACGCCGCGGCTGCCCGTTTCGGGCGGTCCGTCATAGGTCCGGCCAGTCTGCTCGGCACCCGGGATCCGCGACGAAATGAAAATCCACCCCGGCCATAGGTCGTCCCGCTTTCCGACGCGCGACCCCCCTCGTAGACTTGCGGGTAAGCAGCCGGTTGGCTGCCACGGTCTGTCGGTCCGACCGGGCCGACCAACGTGACCGGGGAGGAGTGCCGTGCCGCTCTCGGAGCACGAGCAGCGGCTGTTCGAGCAGATCGAGCGGTCGCTTGCCGAGGACCCCAAATTCGCCTCGGCCGTGCGCGCCAGCGACCCGCGTTTCCACGCGCGGCGTCGCCTGCTCGTCGCTGCCGGCGTGATCATCGCTGGCCTGGCCCTGTTGGTCTACGGCGCGGTGATCAAGACTCCGCCGCTGGCAGTGGCGGGTTTCGTCGTCATGCTGGCCTCGGCCGCGTTCGCGGTGCAGTCGCATCGCCGGGCGCAGTCACCCGACCTGCACGTCGTGGGCGGTACGACGAGTCGTCGCCGTCCCCGCGGTCGTGCCGGCCGACGGCCGTCGATCCTGGACCGGTTGGAGGACCGGTGGCGGCAGCGCCCGGAGGGGCACCGCTGACGCCGACCCGCCGCTGAGGCGGGCACCACACCCCTCCAGGTGGATCGCCGGGACGTCTCCCGGCGACCTTTGACGTTTCTCCGCGCCCCGCCCGCCGCCGGTCGCCCCGACCTCTGCCGTCGGCCGACCTGACGCCGCTCCGCGCCGGGTGACCCACCGTCCGCTCACCCGCCCACCCGCCCCGCGCCGCGCCGGGCCGGGCCGCGCCCCCCGCGCCGCGCCGCGCCTCCCGCGCCGCGCCGCGCAAGATCGTGCTATTTCCCGGAAGTAGTGGTGTCGCGTCGCAGGGAGGCCACTACTTCCAGGAAAGAGTGTGATCTCCGCGCCGGCGGCCAGCCGGGTCTCCCCGTAGTGGCGAGGGTGGCCTTCGCGTTGCGGCCGGCGTGATCTGCCGCTGCGGCCACCGGCCCTCGGGCCGGCGGTGTCCGGGTGGACGGCGGGATGCCACCGCCCACCCGGAGCGGGTCAGCGGGCCATCCGGCCGGCGAGCAGCCGGCGCGGGCTCCAGCGCAGCAGCCGGTAGCGGACCCGTCCCGCCGCCGCCACCAGGCGGGACGAGGTGTCGGCCGCGGCGAGCCGCCAGCGCAGCAGCACCGACGGCGGGAGCACCGCCGCCAGCAGTCGGGTACGCCGGCCGGCCTGCGCGGCGAGCGCGCCGCGTACCGACCGCAGGGCCGGGAGCAGGTGCTCGCCGGTGAGCGGGTCGCGCGCGTAGCGGGCGCGTTCCTCCGCCCGCCCGAGCAGCCGTACCGCCGTGACGGCACCGGCGTCGGCGCCGAGCGTGTCCCGGACCAGGCGGTCGGCGGTGGCCCGGGGGGTCTCCGTGCGGTCCACCCGGACCCGGAAGTCGACCAGGGTGTCGAGCAGTTCGTCCCAGGCGGCGTGCGCGTCCGCGCGGGCCCGGTCGGCGTCCACGCCGAGCACGACCATCCGCGGCCCCTCGGTGGACCCGTCACCACCCGCCGCCTGCATCGCCGCCGTCGGGACGGCGGCAACCCGGCCGCCGCGCCGCCGGCGCAGGGCCAGCCGGCGCAGCGCCGGCAGGGCGAGCAGAGCGAGCAGGGCCAGCGCGCCGGCCGCCCACCAGGGCCAGACCGGGGCCTGCTCGGTCGGCCCGCTGCCGCCGATCGCCAGGCCGGAGTCCGGGTCCTCCTCCGGGGAGTCCGGGCCCTGCGGGCCGGCCGACGCCTCGGTCTCGCCCGGGGCGCTGGTCGTGCCCGGCTCGGGCGTCGTCTCCTCCGGAGCGTCGGTGTCCGGCGCCCAGGCCGAGCGGGTCGACCCCGGCACCATGTACGCCGGGGTGGCGTCGAACGGCACCCAGCCCATCTGGTCGAAGTAGACCTCCGTCCAGGCGTGCAGGTTGCGGTTGGTCAGCGTGTAGGTGTCGCCGGAGCGGTTGCTGCCGTTGGTGAACCCGAACGCCACCCGGGCCGGGATGCCGGCGGCCCGGACCAGCCAGGCCATCGCGGCGGCGTACTGCTGGCAGTAGCCGACCTTGTTGGTGAGGAAGTCGATGATGTCCTGGCCGCTGGTGCCGACCTGGGTGCTCAGCTGGTAGCTGAACCCGTTGTCCGCGGAGAAGTGGTCGTAGATCGCCCGGACCTTGTCGTACTCGGTGCGCTTGCCGCGCACCAGCCCCCTGACCAGCTCGTCCACCTCGGCCACCGGCGGCACCGCGGTGTACTGGCGCCGCGCCGCGTGGTCGCTGCCCAGCGGTCGCGCCTGGCGCAGGGTGTCCGGGCTGTACGTCGAGCGGACGTACTCGAACGAGTAGCGCTTGTCGCGGGAGTCCTCCCGGTTGGAGAAGAGGATGGCCCGGTTGTCGTCGTAGAGCCAGTTCCCATTCAGCTTCTCGGTGCGTACCGGTTGGGCGTAGACCGGCAGCAGCGGCATGTCGAGGTTCTTCGTCACCTCGACCGTGGCCCGGTAGCGGTTCTGCGCCACGCCCGGGTGGATGCCGTCCGCCGGGTCCGGCAGGTCCCGGTTGGCCGGCCGGCCGGTCGGCGGGGTCACCCGGAAACCGTCCGGCCGCAGCTCGTCGGCGACCCCGAAGCGCAGGTAGAACGGCTGCGGCTCGTTGGTGGTGACCTTGACCAGGTCGGCGACCTCGGACTGGTTCAGCTGCCCGCTCAGCGCGGCGAAGAGGTTGATCCGGCCGGGGTTGCCGCCCTGCCCTGGCCGGCCGGTGCCGTTGCCGGTGCCGGAGCCGAGAGTGTCCAGCAGACCGCCGGTCATCCCGGGCACCGCCAGCGGGAGCACCACCGCCAGCGCCACGCCGACCACCGCGAGCCGCCGTCCGGCGGCGGCCAGCGGGGAGGACTCCCAGACGTCCACGTCGCGGCCGTCGCCGGTGAACCGGCGGCCGAACCGGCGCACCCGGTCCACGTTGTCGGTGACCAGCAGCCAGAGGTAGCCGGCGGCGCCGACCACGAACGGCACCGGCGGGACGCTGTCCACGTAGATCGCGACCGGCACCGAGTAGATGGCCAGCATCGGCAGCCCGGCCAGCGCCGGGCGGCGCAGCCCGACGGCGAGCACGTCGACCACCACGGCCACCCCGCCGATGCCGAGCACGGTGAGGAAGAGCAGCGGGTCGGTGTCCGGGACCTTCACGCCGTACGAGCGCATGTCCTGCATGGAGCCGCTGAGCAGGTCGGCGAAGTGCCCGAAGGTGGCCGGCGTCGGCACGAAGGCGACCAGCTCGGTGCCGCCGGGGAAGAGCCAGGTCAGGGCGAGCGTCAGGCCGGCCAGCATGGCCAGCACCTGGCCCCAGAGCGGGGCCCGGACCAACCGGGCGAGCGCGGCCACCGCGGCGACCACGGCCACCGCGATGGTGGCCTGGATCAGCCACGTCCAGCGTTCGAAGATGGCCGACAGCGGCGCGGCGGCGAGCAGCGTCGCCGCGGCGGCGACGAAGCCCAGGTTCCGGTGGGCGATCATGAGGGGAGCCTTCCGTTCATCGCACGCCGCCGGCCACCGTCTCGGCCAGCGCCGCCCGCAGCGCGAAGCCCTGCGAACCCCGGGCCGCCTGCGGCCACAGCGCCGGCAGCCGGCCGCCGTGGTCGACGCCGATCACCCGCCACCCGCTCTGCAGCAGGGCCAGCGCGGCGGCGCCGTGCGCCTGGTCGGCCTCGGCCCGGGCCTTCTCCGGCAGGTTGAGCCAGGTGGAGCTGTGCAGCAGGAAGCCCACGCAGGTGGCGCCGTTGCCGCGCAGCCCGGCCAGCAACTCGGCCTCGGCGGTGCTCAGCGTGCCGAACAGGCCGATGATCAGCCCGCCGTCCGAGCGCTGCCGGACCCGCTGCACCAGCGTGGTGATCTCGACCTGCTTGTCGAGCCGGACCTCGGCGAGGTGGTCCAGGAGCACGCCGTCGCCGCTCGCCTCGGAGGCGTCCACGTCCGCACCGGAGCCGGTGACCAGGCGCAGCTTGTAGCCGGCCTGGCGCAGGTGTACGGCGATGCTCGCGGCGGCCGAGACCGCCCACTCGAAGCTGGCCGTCGGGCCGTCGCCGCGGTGGCCGTACGCCCTGGTGTCCAGCACGACGGTGGCGCGGCTCTCCCAGGGCTGCTCCTCCCGCCGGACCATCAGCTCGCCGGTGCGCGCGGTCGACTTCCAGTGCACCCGGCGCAGGTCGTCGCCCATCCGGTACTCCCGGGTGGCGGCGTCGTCCTCGCCGTGCACCGCCACCGAGCGGGCCCGGCTGTCGCCGCTGCCGGCGTACTCGCCGGGCAGCCGCACCGAGGGCAGCGGGGTGACCTGCGGGATGACGGTCAGGTGGTCGGTGCTCGGGAAGGCGCGGCTGAGCTCGCACAACCCGAACGGGTCGGTCATCCGGACCACCAGCGGCCCCACCTCGTACCGGCCGCGCACGTCGGCCCGCACGGTGTACGCCACCGAGCTGGCCTGGTGCGCGCCGAGCCGCTCCAGCACCACCCGCGGCCGGCTGCCCAGCGCGTAGGGCAGCCGGTCCTCCAGCAGCAGGGTGCCGGTGGGCAGCCGGGACAGGTTCTGCAGCCGCAGCACCACCCGCGAGCTGGCCCCGACCGGCACCCGGTGCGGGTCCAGCGACCGGTTGCAGGCCAGCTTGTAGCGGCTGCGCCCGACGTAGGCCGCGGCGAGCAGCGGCAGGATGGCGAGCAGCACGGCGACCCGGAGCAGGTCCTTCTCGCCGAGGATCGCCGACGAGATCGCGGCGGCGACCGCGGCCGCCAGGAACGAGCGGCCCCGGGTGGTCAGCCCCCGCAGCCCTTCGCGCACGTCACGGCCTCCGCGGCTCGTACGGCGGCCGACCCTGGCCCTGGCCCGGCCGGGTGTCGTAGGGGGAGCGCTTGCGGTCGTGCGGCAGCGGCAGCCGGTGCACCAGCTCGGCGACGATGGCGTCGGTGGTGCGGCGGGCCAGCTGGGCGTCGGCGGTGGGGATGATCCGGTGCGCCAGCACCGGCACGGCGAGCACCTGCAGGTCGTCGGGGAGGACGTAGTCGCGCCCCTCCAGCGCGGCCACCGCGCGGGCGGTGCGCAGCAGTTGCAGGGTGGCCCGGGGCGAGGCGCCCAGCCGCAGGTCGGGGGCCTCCCGGGTGGCGGTGACCAGGTCGATCGCGTACTGCTTGACGGCATCGGCGACGTGCACCTGCCGGACGTGGCCGATCAGCCGGCGCACGGTGTTGGCGTCGGAGACCGGCCGCAGCCCGGTCAGCGGGTCGGTGGCGCCGTGCCCGTCCAGCATCGCCAGCTCCGCACCCGGGTCCGGGTAGCCCATCGCGATCCGGGCGGTGAACCGGTCGCGCTGCGCCTCGGGCAGCGGGTAGGTCCCCTCCATCTCGATCGGGTTCTGGGTGGCGATCACCATGAACGGCGTCTGCAGCTGGTAGGTCACGCCGTCGACGGTGACCTGCCGCTCCTCCATGCACTCCAGCAGCGCCGACTGGGTCTTCGGCGAGGCGCGGTTGATCTCGTCGCCGACCACCAGGTTGGCGAAGACGGCGCCCGGCCGGAACTCGAAGTCGTGCGTCTCCTGGTTGTAGACGCTGACCCCGGTCACGTCGCTGGGCAGCAGGTCGGGGGTGAACTGGATGCGGCGTACCGAGCAGTCGATCGACCGGGCCATCGCCTTGGCCAGCTTGGTCTTGCCGACGCCCGGGACGTCCTCGATGAGCAGGTGACCCTCGGCCAGCAGCACGGCCAGCGCGAGCCGCACGGTGGCGGTCTTGCCCTCGATGACCTGCTCGATGTTCGAGACGATGGCTTCGCTGGCGGCGCGGAACTCGTCGTGCGGCAGCAGACCGCCCACCTCGTCCCAGGTCTGTTGTGTCACGGGCCTCCTCCTCGTCGCCGATCACGGCAGCTCTGTATAGAGCACCTGGACCCGCCGTTGGGTTCGCGACGCCGAGCCTCGTCTGCCGCAGAAATCTCACTGGCCTCTCAGGCTAACCATGTTTGTCGTCTTCGCCGACCCGCGCAGGTGGACCGTCGGTTACGCCCCGAATATTCGCCCGGTGGGGGAGGTGTGGAGGTACTGCGAGCGGGTACCCGCGCTGCTCGACCCGAAGGGAGGATCATGGACGACGCGCCCTTGCCGGTCGATATCGGACATTGGCTACTCGCCCTCTCCCCGGTCGTGGTGCTGCTCGTCCTGCTGGCGGTGCTGCGCTGGAAGGCGCCGCAGGCCGGGCCCGTCGGCATGTTCCTCGCCGCGGCCGTGGCGCTGGTGTTCTTTCGTACGCCGTGGGAGACGGTCGGGGTCGCGGCCGGCAAGGGCGTCTGGGACGCCGTGTTCATCCTCCTGGTGATCTGGCCGGCGCTGCTGCTGTACCGGATCGGGACCGCCGCGGGCGCCTTCGACGCGCTGCGGCGTGGCCTCTCCCGTCACGCGCACGCCATCCGGATCGACGCCGAGCGGGGGCTGCTGGAGGCGGGCGCCGACCCGCGCGGTGACGGCGCGGCGCTCGGGTACTGATGCGGCCCACGACGGTGGCGGTGCCGCGGCGCCGGGGCGTCGGGCGCGGGCCGGTGCTCTGCGGGCCGGCATGATCCTGGCGGTCGTCCTCAGTTGGCAGCTCCTGCTCGCCGCCGCCGCGCCGGCGCTGACCCGGTGGCTCGGCCGGGACGCCGGTTACCCGCTGGCCGTCGGCTATTTGAGCGGGGCCGGTCTGCTGCTCACCCGGCTCCCGGTGATCCTCGACGACCGGTCGGTCACCGTCTCCTGGCCGTGGCTGCCGTCGCTGGGGGTGTCCGCCGCCCTGCGCATGGACGCCCTCAGCCTCGTCTTCGCCCTGCTGGTGCTGGGCGTTGGCGGGTTCATCATGGCCTACTGCCCGCGCTATTTGAGCACCGACGGCCCGCACACCCGGGTGTACGTCACGATGACCCTGTTCGCCGGGGCGATGCTGGGCCTGGTCCTCGCCGACGACCTGCTCGTGCTCTTCGTCTTCTGGGAGTTGACGAGCGTCCTGTCGTTCGTACTCATCGGGCAGGACGGCCGCTCGGCGGCGCGCGGGCCGGCGATCCGGGCGCTCCTGGTCACCTCGGCCGGTGGCCTGGCACTGCTGGCGGCGGTGGTCGTGCTCACCGGGAGCCTCGGCACCACCGACCTCGACCGGATCCTGGCCGACCCGGGCCTTTTGGCGGTCGGACCCGCGTGGGCGGCGGGTGCCCTGATCGTCGTCGCGGCCTTCACGAAGTCGGCGCAGGTGCCGTTCCACTTCTGGCTGCCCGGCGCGATGGTGGCGATCACCCCCGTCAGCGCCTACCTGCACGCGGCGACGATGGTGAAGGCCGGCATCTACCTGCTGATGCGCTTCTCGGCGCTGTTCGGCGGTCGGTGGGCGTGGGACCTCACCCTCATCGCCGTCGGGCTGCTCACCGCGGTCATCGGCGCGCTGCTGGCGCTGCGCCAGCACGACCTCAAGGCGTTGCTCGCGTACTCGACGGTGAGTCAGCTCGGCCTGCTGGTCGGGGTGATCGGCGTGGGGACACCCGCGTCGGACGCGGCGGCGATCCTCTACACCACCGCCCACGCGCTGTTCAAGGCCACGCTGTTCATGCTGGTCGGGATCATCGACCACCAGGCCGGCAGCCGGGACCTGCGGCAGCTGTCCGGGCTGTGGCGGGAGATGCCGGTGACGGTGGCGCTGACCGGACTGGCCGCCATGTCGATCGCCGGGCTGCCGCCGACGATCGGCTTCGTCGGCAAGGAGGCGATCTTCGAAGCGTTGGGCGAGGTGCACGGCGTGGCGTGGATCGGCTGGTCGGCGGCCGGTCTCGGCGTGCTCGCCTCGGTGCTCACCTTCGCGTACACGGCGCGCCTGGTCCACGGGATCGTCGCCGGACCGACCCGGCAGCGCGAGTTGTACGAGCCGGCGTGGTCGTTCCTCGCACCGGCGGCGGTAGCCGCCGTCGCCGCAACCGCTCTCGGCCCCACCGTGGCGGTCCTGAGCCCGCTGGTCGAGCGGGCCGCCAGCGATGCCCGGCCCCAGGGGCAGCCGCCCTACCTGGCGTTCTGGCACGGCTTCACGCCGGCGCTCGGCCTCTCCGCACTCACCGTCGTGCTCGGGACGCTGCTGTTCGTGTTCCGGCGCCGGATCGGCCGGGTGCTCGCCGTCGTCCCGACGGGACCGCCGTTCGCCGGTTACCTGGAGCGGGGGCGCGCTGCGCTGGTGCACCTGGGGGTGGTCGTGGGCCGGCCCGCCCGGGCCGCGGATCCGGCGCCGTACCTGGCCCGGCCGCTGCTCGCCGTGGTGGCGCTCGCGGCGGCCGCCGCGGTGCTGCTCGGCCCGCTGCCCGCCCCGCGGGGCGACCCCACCCGCGGCGGGGACTGGCTGGTGCTCGGGCTGCTGGTGGTCACCCTCGCCGGCCTGCTCACGACCCGCTCCGCGCTCGGCGCGGTCGCGCTGACCGGGGTGGTCGGTCTGATCCTCTCGGCCTGGTTCCTCACCACGGGTGCGCCGGACGTCGCGCTCACGCTGATGCTGGTCGAGGTGCTCACCGCGGTGGTGGTCATGCTCGCCCTGCGGGGCCGGCCCGGCCGGCTGGTCGCGGCCGGGCGACGGACGGGGGTCGCCGCCGGCGCCGTGCTGGCGGTGCTCACCGGGGCGGCGGCGACGGCGGCGACGGCGGCGCTGACCGGCCGCCGCGAGTTGTCCCCGGCGGGCGGGTGGTACCTGCGGGAGGCGGAGCCGGCGACCGGCGGGGACAACGTCGTCAACACGATCCTCGTCGACTTCCGGGCGCTCGACACGCTCGGCGAGGCGGTCGTGCTCGCGGTGGTCGCCGTCGGCCTGGTCGGGCTCGCCCACGGCGCCGGGCGCGACAAGGCGCCCCGGTCCGGGCCGGACGCCGGCACCACAGCGGGGCCCGACGTTCCTACCGCAGCCGGACCCGGCGGGCCGGTGGGCGCCCGGCGGGACGAGACCCTACGGCTCCCGGGTCGGGCCGTGCGGTACGCGGTCGATCCGGTGCTGGGTCTGGCGTACCGCGTGCTGGCCCCGGTCATGCTCGCCGTGTCCGTGCTGCTGTTCCTGCGCGGCCACGAGGAGACCGGCGGTGGCTTCATCGGTGCGCTGATCGCCGGCACGGCCGTCGGCCTCGGCCACCTGGCCCATCCCGTCGGGGCGCCGCTGCTCGGCCGTCTCCGGACGGTGCCGCTGCTGACCGCCGGTGTGCTGCTGGCGCTGGCCGCAGGCGCGGCGCCGATGGCCGCCGGACGGGCCCTTCTCACCCCGGTCAAGGTCACCGTGCCCGGCCCCGCCACGGTGACGTCGTCGCTCGTGTTCGACCTGGGCGTGTACCTGGTGGTGTTGGCCCTAATCGTGGCGGCGGTCCGCCGGTTGGACGCCGCGCCGGCCGGTCCCGCGCCCGGCCCGGTCCGGGAGAGCGTCCCGTGAGCGGGCCGTTGATCGTCGGCGTGCTGGTGGCGGCCGGTGTGTTCCTGCTGCTGCGGCCCGGGCAGTTGCGGCTGGTGCTCGGGTTCGTCCTGCTCGGCCACGCCGTGAACGTGCTCCTGCTGGCGGCCGGCGGCCTGCGCCGGCGGGAGGACGCCGTCGACGGCACCGGACCGGAGAGCGTCGATCCGCTGCCCCAGGCCTTCATGCTGACCGCGATCGTGATCACGTTCGGCATCACCGTCCACCTGCTCCGCCTGCTGCGCCGTGCACCTCGGCGGGGAAGCCGGCCGCCGGATGACCGGAGCGGGGAGCCCCGATGAGCGCTCTGCTGGTGGTTCCGCTGGCGGGTCCGCTGCTCGCCGCCGGGGCGCTGCTCGCCCTGCCGGGCCGGCCGGCGCTGCGGCGGGCCGTGGCGCTCGTCGCCACGGCGGCGGTCCTCGCGGTGGGCGGTGTCCTGCTGGCGGCCACCCGGGGCGGGGAGGTGCCGGTGGTCCGGGTCGGGGACTGGCCGGCCGTCGTCGCGATCACCCTGGCGGCCGACCCGCTGAGTGCGCTGCTGGTCACGGTGGCGGCGACCGTGGTGCTGGCCTGTCTGGTGGCGGCCTCGGCGACAGGTGAGGACCGCCGGCGGGCGTTCCTGCCGCTGGCGCTGGTGCTGTCGGCCGGCGCGTACGGTGCGTTCCTCACCACCGATCTGTTCAACCTGTTCGTGCTGATCGAGGTCATGCTCGTCCCGTCGTACGTCCTGCTGGCCCTGTCCGGCGGCCCGGGCCGCGCCGGTGCCGGGCGGGTGTACGTCGCTACGAACCTGCTCGGGTCCACGCTCCTGCTGACCGGCGTCGGGCTGATCTACGGGATCACCGGGACGGTCGGGCTCGCCGACCTCGCCGGGGCGGCCCGCGAGGTTTCCTCGGTGGCGGTCGCCGGCGGCGTGGTCCTGCTGGCGTTCGCGCTCAAGAGCGCGCTCGTGCCCCTGCACGACTGGCTGCCCCGTGCCTATCCGGTCGCATCGCCGGTGGTCGTCGCGCTCTTCTCCGGCCTGCTCACCAAGGTCGGGTTGTACGCGGTCATCCGGGTCTACGCCGTGCTGTACGGGGGTGACCCGGCGTACCACCCGCTGCTGGTGGCGGTGGCGCTGGCGTCCATGGTGGTCGGGGTGCTCGGTGCGGTGGGTGCCGGGTCGATGCGCCGGGTGCTGGCGTTCCACATGGTGAGCCAGATGGGGTACGTGCTGCTCGGACTCGCCCTGTTCACCGCCGCCAGTCTCGCTGCCGCCATCTTCTATCTGGCCCAGTACGTGCTGGTGAAGGCGGCGCTGTTCCTGTGCGCGGCCGCCGTCCGGGCCGTCCACGGCACCGACCGGTTGAGCCAGTTGGGCGGGCTGGTCCGGGACCGCCCGATGCTCGCCCTGGCCTTCGGCGCCGCGGCCCTGTCCCTGGCCGGCCTGCCGCCGTTCGCGGGCTTCCTCGCCAAGTTCCTGGTGCTGCGGTCCGCCGGCGACGTCGGTGACTGGCTCTCGATGACCGTGGCGGTGCTGGTCAGCCTGGTGACGCTGCTGTCGATGCTGAAGATCTGGGGGGCCGTCTTCTGGGGCGAGGCGCCCCCGCGGGCGGCCCCGCAGCGCCCCGTCCGTTCCGGGCCGGCGCTGGTCGGCCCGCCGCTGGCGCTCGCCACGTGCGCCCTGCTCCTCGGGCCGCTCGGCGGGCCGCTGCTGCAGGTGGCGGACGCCGCCGCGGTGGGGTTGCTCGAGCCCAGCGGATACGTGCGGGCGGTGCGCGGGCGGTGAACGGGGCAGTGCCGTGGCGGACGGTGGTGCGGGCGGCGCGGATCGTCCGGTTCCTGGCCTGGTTCGCGGTCCGGCTGGTGGAGGCGAACCTCGTGGTGGCCCGGGAGATCCTCACGCCGGGCTCGGGGCTGCAGCCGGCCGTGGTCCGCGTGCCGTTGCGCGCCCGGACGGACAACGAGGTGGCCCTGGTCGCCCTCTGCGTGACCCTGACCCCGGGCACCCTCACGCTGGCGGTGCGCCGCGACCCGCGGGCGATGTGGGTGCACGGCATGTACGCCGCGGACGCGGCGGCGTTCCGCCGCAGGCTCACCGAACTGGAGACCCGGCTGCTGGCGGCGGCCCGTCCGGTCGGGTCCGCCCGGGCCGGTACCGAGGGACGGAGGTGACGGATGCTTCTGCTCGACGTGGTGCTCGTCGTGCTCGCCCTGTCGATGACCGTGGTTGTCGGGCGGGTGATCATCGGCCCGACCGACGCCGACCGGGCGGCCGCGCTCGACTACGGGTTCTTCGTGTTCCTGGCGGCGGTGGCCGTGCTGGCCGTCCGGCTGGACTCGCCGGACCTGCTGGACCTGGTCCTCACCGGCACCCTGGTCAGCTTCCTGGCCACGGTCGCGCTGGCCCGGCTCGTGCACCGGCGGCGGCCGTGATCCGGACGGCGCTCGCGTCGGTGCTGCTGGTGACCGGCACCGGGCTGATCGCGGTCAGCGCCCTCGGCCTGATCCGGCTGCCTGACGTCTACAACCGGATGAACGCCGTGGCCAAGGCCGGCAGCCTGGGCCTGATCTGCGTCCTGCTCGCGGTGCTGCTGCTGATGCCCGGCGTCCGGACGGCCGTGGTGATCCTGGTGGCCGCCGGGTTGCAGCTGGTCTCCGCGCCGGTCGGCGGGTACGCCCTGGCCCGGGCCGCGTACCGGGCGGGCAGCCCGCTGGCCGAGAGCACCCGGTACGACGAACTCGGCGGGCGGGTGCCCGGCGGGGACCGGTCGGAGCCCGGCGGATGAGACCGGCCCGCCCCGGCCGGTGGCCTCGGGCACGTTCCTGGTCGCCGTCCGGGGTACACTGCCGGACATGGCCGGAGTCTTCCTGCTCCTTACCGGGCCGTGCTGATGCGCTGACACGCGCGACAGCACGGCGGCCCCTCATGCGTGAGGGGCTTTTTTGTGCCCGTCGCCGGCCCGCCCGGCGCTCGGGCGGCAGCACCCACCAGACAAGCACGAGACGACGCGCCGAGCGACGCGAGGAGACGCCATGAGTGAGGCAGCCGCACCGGCCAACGACATCCCCCCGTTCCGGTACACCGCGGCCCTGGCCGACGAGATCGAGCACCGCTGGCAGGACTTCTGGGACCGCGAGGGCACCTTCCACGCCCCGAACCCGACCGGTCCGCTGGCCGACCCGGGTCACCCCCGGGCGGGCGCCGAGAAGCTGTACGTGCTGGACATGTTCCCCTATCCGTCCGGCGCCGGCCTGCACGTCGGGCACCCGCTGGGTTACATCGGCACCGACTGCTTCGCCCGCTACCAGCGGATGGCCGGGCGCAACGTGCTGCACGCGATGGGCTTCGACGCGTTCGGCCTGCCCGCCGAGCAGTACGCGGTGCAGACCGGCACCAACCCGCGGACCACCACCGAGGCGAACATCGAGCGCTACAAGTCGCAGCTGCGCCGGCTGGGGCTGGCCCACGACGAGCGCCGCTCGGTGGCCACCATCGACGTCGACTTCTACCGCTGGACCCAGTGGATCTTCCTGCAGATCTTCAACGCCTGGTACGACGCGCGGGCCGGCAGGGCCCGGCCGATCGCCGAGCTGATCAGTGAGTTCGAGGGTGGCGCCCGGCCCACCCCCGACGGCCGGCCGTGGGCCGAGCTGACCGTGGCCGAGCGCCGGCGGATCGTCGACGACCACCGGCTGGCGTACGTCTCGGAGGCCCCGGTCAACTGGTGCCCGGGGCTGGGCACCGTGCTGGCCAACGAGGAGGTCACCGCGGACGGCCGCTCCGAGCGCGGCAACTTCCCGGTCTTCAAGCGGAACCTGAAGCAGTGGATGATGCGGATCACCGCGTACGGGGACCGGCTGCTGGACGACCTGGACACCCTGGACTGGCCCGAGCCGATCAAGATGATGCAGCGCAACTGGATCGGCCGCTCCCAGGGCGCGCACATCTTCTTCCCTACCTCGGCCGGTGATTCCGGTTCTGCGGGCGAAGGCCGCATCACTGTCTTCACCACCCGGCCGGACACCGTCTTCGGGGCCACCTACATGGTGCTGGCGCCGGAACACGAACTGGTCGACGCGCTGGTGCCGGCGGCCTGGCCGGCGGGGACGAAGGAGGCCTGGACCGGCGGGCACGCCAACCCGCGGGCGGCCGTCGAGGCGTACCGGAAGGCGGCGGCGGCCAAGACCGACGTCGAGCGGCAGGCGGAGACGAAGGAGAAGACCGGCGTCTTCGTCGGGGCGTACGCCACCAACCCGGTCAACGACGCGCAGATCCCGATCTTCATCGCCGACTACGTGCTGGCCGGCTACGGCACCGGCGCGATCATGGCGGTGCCGGCGCAGGACGAGCGGGACTGGGAGTTCGCCGAGGTCTTCGAGCTGCCGATCGTGCGTACCGTGCAGCCGGCGGAGGGCTTCACCGGCAAGGCGTACACCGGGGACGGGCCGGCGATCAACAGCGCCGCGCCCGACCGCGGCCTGGACCTGAACGGCCTGGGGGTGGCCGACGCCAAGGCCCGGATCATCGAGTGGCTGGAGGCCGCCGGGCACGGCCGCGGCGCGGTCACCTACCGGCTGCGGGACTGGCTGTTCAGCCGGCAGCGCTACTGGGGTGAGCCGTTCCCGATCGTCTACGACGAGACCGGCGCGGCCATCGCCCTGCCGGAGGAGATGCTGCCGGTCGAGCTGCCGGAGGTGGACGACTTCTCGCCGAAGACGTTCGACCCGGACGACGCCGACTCGAACCCGGAGACCCCGCTGTCGCGCCGCCGCGACTGGGTCGAGGTGGAGCTGGACCTGGGTGACGGCCCGAAGCGGTACACCCGGGAGACCAACGTGATGCCGCAGTGGGCCGGCTCGTGCTGGTACGAGCTGCGCTACCTGGACCCGACCAACTCCGAGCGGTTCGTCGACGCGGAGAACGAGCGGTACTGGATGGGCCCGCGCGGCGCCGGCGACTGCGGGGGCACCGACCTGTACGTCGGCGGCGCCGAGCACGCCGTGCTGCACCTGCTGTACGCCCGGTTCTGGCACAAGGTGCTGTACGACCTGGGGCACGTCTCGTCGTTCGAGCCGTTCCGCAAGCTGTTCAACCAGGGCTACATCCAGGCGTACGCGTACACCGACGCCCGGGGCGCCTACGTGCCCGCCGAGGAGGTGACCGAGCGCGACGGCGGCTTCTACCTGGGCGACACCGAGGTCAAGCGCGAGTACGGCAAGATGGGCAAGTCGCTGAAGAACGTGGTCACGCCGGACGAGATGTGCGCGGCGTACGGGGCGGACACGTTCCGGGTCTACGAGATGTCGATGGGCCCGCTGGAGGTGTCCCGGCCGTGGGAGACCCGGGCGGTGGTCGGCTCCTACCGGTTCCTGCAGCGGGTCTGGCGCGCGGTCGTCGACGAGCAGACCGGCGAGCTGCGGGTCACCGACGACCCGGCCGACGAGGCGACCCGGCGGCTGCTGCACAAGGTGATCGACGGGGTCCGCGGCGACATGGACGCGATCCGGTTCAACACCGCGATCGCCAAGCTGATCGAGCTGACCAACGGGCTGACCCGGCTGTCGGCCACCCCGCGCGAGGTGGCCGAGCCGCTGGTGCTGATGCTGGCGCCGTTCGCCCCGCACATCGCCGAGGAGCTGTGGCGGCGGCTGGGGCACGACTTCTCGCTGACCTACGCGGACTTCCCGGTGGCCGACCCGGCCCTGCTGGTGGCCGAGACGGTGACCTACCCCGTGCAGGTCAACGGCAAGGTCCGCGGCCGGGTCGAGGTGCCCGCCGACGCATCGGAGGAGACCGTCCGCGCCGCCGCGCTGGAGGCGGTGGCCGGCACCCTGGCCGGCAAGGAGCCCCGCAAGGTCATCGTGGTGGCCGGCCGGATGGTCTCCGTGGTCGCCTGACCCGTTCCGCCCGCCGGGCCCGCCCCGAGTCGGGCCCGGCGGGGCGGGTCAGGGGTCGCGCCGGTGGATGGCGAGGACGGCGACGGCGAGCGCGGCGACGGACCAGCCGGCGAAGGCGAGCCAGGAGCCGGTGACGGTGGCCGGGAACGGGTCCGGGTTGACGATGTCCGGGTGCACCTCGATCAGCCGTTGCCAGGCCGCGACGGGCAGCGCGTGGCGGAGCTCGGCGATCCACCGGTGCTTGTCGCTGTCGACGACCAGGGGCAGCAGCAGGAGCACCGAGGTGGCCGCGACGACGGTCCCGGCGGCGTGCCGGATGACCGCGCCCAGCCCCATCCCGAGCAGCGCGCAGACCGGCACCAGCAGGGCGCTGCCCAGGACGGCCCGGGCCACGCCCGGCTCGCCGATCGACCAGCCGGCGTCGCGTCCGGCCAGGATCGCCTGGGACACCCGGAACGAGGTCGCCGCGGTGACCAGGCCGAGAACGAGCATCACCGCGGTCAGCACGGCGGCCTTCGCGGCCACCACCGACCGGCGGGCGGGTACGGCGGCGAACGTGGCGCGGATCAGCCCGCTCTGGTACTCGCCGACCACGGTCAGCGCGCCGACGGTGGTGGCGGCGAGCATCAGCAGCAGGTAGCCGGCCTCGGGGAAGGCGTCCCGCACCGGGCCGTACAGGTGGAACATCTCCCGCCGCCCGTCGGGGTAGAACGGCCAGTTCCGGTAGTCGGCGAGGCTGGCGTTGACGCTGACCGCGACGACGAACAGGAAGACCAGTGGCAGCGTCCACCGGGTCGAGCGGAGCGACCACAGCTTGATCCACTCGGCGGCGAGCAGGTCGCGGAACCGGGCCGGCGCGCCGGTGACCGGTGCGCGGGTGGGCGGTGACGTCACGGTGGTCATCGGGTCGTCCCTCCGGAGTACTCGACGCTGGCGGCGGTGAGTTCCATGAACGCCTCCTCCAGCGAGGCGGCGCGGGTGGCCAGCTCGTGCAGCGGGACCCGGTGGGCGAACGCGAGGTCGCCGATCCGCTCGGCGGTCAGGCCGGTCACCACCAGCGTCCCGGCGTCGTCCGGGCGCACGGTGCCGCCCTCGGCCGCCAGCACCGCGGCCAGCGCCGCCGGCTCGGGCGTACGGACGGCCACGCTGGTCCGGGTGCCACGGGCGGCGAACTCGGCGAGGCTCTGCTCGGCGATCAACCGGCCCCGGCCGATCACCACCAGCCGGTCCGCGCAGTTCTCCATCTCGCTCATCAGGTGGCTGGAGACGAAGACCGTGCGCCCCTCGTCGGCCAGCCGCCGGAACAGGTCACGCACCCAGCGGACCCCTTCCGGGTCGAGGCCGTTGAACGGCTCGTCGAAGAGCAGCACCGGCGGGTCGCCGAGCAGCGCGGCGGCGATGCCGAGCCGTTGCCGCATGCCCAGGGAGAACCCGGCGATCCGGCGTCGGGCGACGTCGGCCAGCCCGACCTCCCGCAGCACCTCGTCGACCCGGGCGCGACCGATGCCGTTACCGCGGGCCAGCGCGGTCAGGTGGGCGCCGGCGGCCCGCCCGCCGTGCACGTCGCCCGCGTCCAGCAACGCGCCGGCGTGCCGCAGCCCGCGCGGCCGGTCGGCGAACCGGACGCCGGCCACGGTGGCGGTGCCGCTGCTCGGCCGGGTGAGACCGAGGATCATCCGCAGGGTGGTGGACTTGCCGGCCCCGTTCGGGCCGAGGAACCCGGTGACGTGGCCGGGCCGCACGGTGAGGGTCAGGTCGTCGACGGCCGTGGCCCGGCCGTACCTCTTGGTCAGGGCGTGGAGTTCGATCACCTGATTCACGCTGCCGGGCCGGGGCCGCGCCGGCGTCGCGCCGGCGGCCACATCCGGCGGGCCCGCACCCGCCCCGGGGCGTACGCCCGTGGGCCGATGCCCGGCCGGGGGCCGGCTGGCTACCGTGTGCGCATGGACGCCACGCTGCCGCTGCCCCGCCGGGCCTCGACGGTGGCGCGCGCGGTGCTGCCCTGGGCCGGCGTCGCGCTGCTGCCCGTCGTCCTGCTGCTCGCCCCGGCCGTCGCGAGCAGCCCGGCCGGCATCGGCTTCGGGGACTGGTGGATCGCCGAGCGCTACCTGGTGCCCCTGCTGGTCCTGGCCCTGCCCGCCGGCCTGCTGGGCCGCCGCCCGCTGCTCGCCCTGGGGCTGATGCTGGTCGCGGCGTGCCTGGTCACCGTGACCGTCCACGTTCCGGAGAACGGCTACCTGCGCGACATCTGGTACACCCAGTTCCTCGGCATCGACCTGGTGGTCGGGCTGGTCGCGGCGCACCGGTCCCGGCGGCTCTCGGTGCCGACCGCGGTGGTCGTGCTCGGGGTGCAGGTCGCGGCCAGCTTCGTGAACCCGGCCGAGGACCCGTTGAGCCGGGCCACCCTCTCCGTGCTGGCGGTGGTCACCGCGTGGACGGTCGGCGACTCGGTCCGGGCCCGCCGCCGGCACGCCGAGGCGCTGCGCGCCCACGAGTCCGCCGAGGCGGTCACCGCCGAGCGGCTGCGCATCGCCCGCGAGCTGCACGACCTGGTGGCGCACAGCATCGGGGTGATCGCCATCCAGGCCGGCATGGGCGCGCGGGTGATCGACAGCCAGCCGGGGCAGGCGCGCGCCGCGCTCGCCACCATCGAGGCCACCAGCCGGGAGACGCTGGCCGGCCTGCGCCGTACGCTCGGCGCGCTGCGCCGCCCGCACGGGGAGTCGGCGGCGCTGGCGCCGACCACCGGGCTGGCCGACCTCGACCGGCTGGTCGCGGCGGCGGCGGACGCCGGCGTCCGGGTGCGGCTGCACCGGCGGGGCCGGCCCGGTCCGCTCCCCGCCGACCTCGACCTGGCCGCCTACCGGATCGTGCAGGAGGCGCTGACCAACGTGGTCCGGCACGCCGGCACCGCCGACTGCCGGGTCACCGTGACGCAGGGTCCGGAGCAGCTGGCCGTGGAGATCGTCGACGACGGCCGGGGCGGGCAGGTCGGCGGCGAGGGGCACGGGATCGTCGGCATGCGCGAACGCGTCGCCCTGCTGGGTGGCCGGTTCCACGCCGGGCCGCGCCCCGAGGGTGGCTTCCGGGTCGCCGCCGAGCTGCCGGTGCCCCCGGAGCCGCCCGCCGTCGACCCGGCAGCGTCCCGGCCGCATCCGGTGGAGGCGGACCGGTGACCGTCCGGGTGCTGCTCGCCGACGACCAGCCCCTGGTCCGCGCCGGCCTGCGGGTGCTCATCACCGAGTCGCCCGACCTGGCCGTGGTCGGCGAGGCCGGCACCGGCGCCGAGGCGGTCCGGTTGGCCCGCGACGTGGCGCCGGACGTTGTCCTGATGGACCTGCGGATGCCCGGCACGGACGGCATCCAGGCGACCCGGACGATCACCGCGCACGGCGGGCCGACCCGGGTGCTGGTGCTCACCACCTTCGACGACGACGAGCACGTGCACGCGGCGCTGCGCGCCGGCGCCAGCGGGTTCCTGGTCAAGGACATGGCGGTGGACGACATCCTGGCCGCGATCCGGGTGGTGGCCGCCGGGGACGCGCTGATCGCCCCGGCCGTGACCCGCCGGCTGATCGCCGAGTTCGCCCGCCGGCCGGAGCCGGTCACCCGCCGCCGCGACCTGGCCGGCGTCACCGACCGGGAGCGCGAGGTGCTCACCCTCGTCGGCCGGGGGTTGTCCAACGCGGAGATCGCCGCCGAGCTGGTGATCAGCGTGGCCACCGCCAAGGCGCACGTCGCCCGGCTCTTCGCCAAGCTCGGCGCCCGGGACCGGGTGCACCTGGTCATCGCCGCCTACGAGGCCGGACTGGTCACCCCGACGGGGTGACCGGCCCGGTAGGTCCCGGTGTCCATGGCCGCGGACCCGGCGCGGCCTCGGACCAGGAGATGCGGCGGAGCGGGCCGGGTCGCGGACCCGGCGCGGCCGACGGGACCGGACGTGCGGCGGAGGCGGGTCGGGCCGCGGACCCGGCGCGGCCGACGGGACCGGACGTGCGGCGGAGGCGGGTCGGGCTGGTGCTGTCCCGATCAGCGTGATGACTCTGCGGCATATTTATGCCGCAGAGTCATCACGCTTGTCGGGCGCGGGCAGGCGCCGGTCTACCTGCGCCTTGCCCGGGTGTCGGTCGGCATGCCGCTGCGGCGGCGGGTGTCGTCGGCATGGGCTGCGGCGGGCGGGTGTCGGTCGACATGCGCCGCGGCGGGCGGGTGTCGGTCGACATGCGCCGCGGCGGGCCGGTGCCGATCAACTCACCCGGCGGCGGACGCCGATCGCGCATCCACGGCGGTGGGCGCCGATCGCCGCCCCCGGCGGCCGGGGCGAGGGGCGCGGCTGGTCAGTCGTCACCCAGCGCGGCCAGCACGGCCGGGCGGTGCCGCAGCAGCCAGTCGTGCCAGCCGCGGACCAGCCGCACGATGCCGGCCGCCCGCAGCCGGCGCATGCCCGGCTCGTCCCGGTCGGCGCCGGCCTCGATGCCCCGCCAGGTGCCGTCGAGTTGGTCGAGCATGACCTCGACCAGCTCACCGCGGGGCAGCAGCGGGCCGTCCGCGCCGGCGTAGGCGTCGCGGAGCAGGCCGGCCCGGCGGCCCAGCTCGGCCGGGTCGGCGCCGTTGCCGAGCTCGGCCCAGTGCCAGGCGGCGAAGGCCACGTCCGCGATCCGCCGGCCCGGCGCGGCCCGGTCCCAGTCGAGGAAGGCGACCGGCAGCAACCCCTGCGGCGTGTGCCGGTAGACGGTGTTCTTCGGGGACAGGTCGCCGTGGCAGACCGTCTCGGCGCCGCCGGCCAGCGGGCTGCCCGCGCACGCGTCGTGCAGCCGCCGGATCAGGCCGGCCAGCCGGATCAGCGCCGGGTCGGCGAAGTAGTCCCGGTCCTCCCGGTCCCGCCAGGGCACCCGGCCGCCGAGGTGGCTGAGCACCTGCCGGCCGTGCTCGTCGATGCCGAGGTGGCGGGGCGCGAGGGCCGCGTCCACCCGCTCCAGGTGCCGCAGCAGCGCCGCGACGAAGTCGGCGTTCTCCGGGGGCGTACGCCGGACGGTGTCGCCCACCCGGACCACCTCGGCGATGAAACCCCCGGGCAGGCGCTCCTCGGTGACCGGGTCCGGGCTGTTCACCTGAGGTGGCGGCATCGCGTCATGCCAGGTCGGGGCGGCGCCGGCGCTCGGCGCGCCACCAGCCGCGGATCAGCACCACGCTGGCGACCAGGCCGAGCGCGGCGGGGGCGGCGGCGACCCAGTTGACGTCGCCTGGGGAGGTGACCGCCGCACCCACGGCGGCGTAGCCGAAGGCGGTGGGGGCGGAGGCGAGCAGGCTGCCGGCGAGGAACGGCAGCACCCGGGCGCCGGTGGTGCCGTAGCCGTAGCTGACCAGCCCGAAGCCGGCGATCGGCAGCAGCCGGACGGTGATCACGCCGAGCACGCTCTGCCGGGCGAACCAGCCGTCCAGTCGGGCCAGCCGGCCGCGGACCCGCTCGGCGACGAAGTCCCGGCCGAGCAGCCGGCCGACGGCGAAGCCGAGCGCGGCGGCCAGCAGCGCGGCGCCCAGCGCGTACCCGGCGCCCTCCAGCGGGCCGAAGATCGCGCCGGAGGCGAGCGTGACGAAGGTCCGCGGGACCAGCGCCACCAGCAGCAGCGCCCCGCCGAGGATCGCCGCGACCGGGGCCAGCTCGCCGAGCCGGGCGGCCAGCAGCGGCAGCTGGGCGACGTCGGGGCGGGGCGTCACCAGCAGCAGCACCCCGAACCCGGCGAGCAGGAGCAGCAGCAGCAGGAACCGGACGGCCGACGGCTGCCCGAGCAGCCGCCGGACGGCGCGGATCATGCCCGGGCGGCGGCCACCGCGGCGCGGCGCTCGGACCGGAGCCGGTCGGACCAGGTTTCGTCCAGCGGCGGCAGCTGGTGCACGCCGGTGGCCCAGCGCAGCAGCAGGTCGGCCAGGGCGGGGTTGCGGGCCAGTGCAGGCCCGTGCGAATAGGTGCCGAGCAGCTTGCCCCGCCAGGCGCCCTCGGTGCCGCCGTCGTTGCCGACCCCGGCGGTGACCCGGGCCAGCGGGGCGACCTCCGGGCCGAGGTGGGTCCGGCCGCCGTGGTTCTCGAAGCCGCTCAGCGCGGGCAGCCCCAGCCGGGGGTCGATGTCGCCGGCCAGCTCGCCGACGGCCCGGGTCGGCCCCCGGTCGGAGGCGAGGTCGAGCAGCTCCAGGCCGCGGTACTGGGTGCCCTTGGCGAAGAAGGAGGTGCCGAGCAGCTGGTAGCCGGCGCAGACGCCGAACACCACCGACCCCTGGGCGACCGCCCGGTGCAGGCCGCCGTCGGCGATCAACCGCTGGGCACCGAGCGCCTGCGGGCCGTCCTCACCGCCGCCGATGAGGTAGATGTCCGCCGTGGCGGGCAGCCGCTCGTCGGAGCGGACCTCCAGCACCTCCACCGGCATCCCGCGGCGCCGGGCGCGGTGGGCGAGGATCAGCGCGTTGCCCCGGTCGCCGTAGGTGGAGAGCAGGTCGGGGTAGACCCAGACGATGCGCAGGCTCTCAGTTGACACGGTCCAACTCCGCTCGGATGTCCTGGAACGCGGTGTAGTTCGCGATGACCTCCAGCCGCCCCGGGGGCGCCGTCCGGACGGCCTCGTCGAACGTCCGCACGTGCTGGAACGGCACCCCGTTGACCTCGAGCCGGACGGCCAGGTCGTACGCCCGGTCGCCGGTGATCAGCACCTGCCGGCCGCGCAGCGGGGAGAAGTCGACGTCGAACAGCCATGAGGTGTCCAGCCCGTCGGGGTCGCGGGCGTTGATGGAGAGCAGGGTCGGCGCCTCGTCGGCCATGTCGAACGCCTCCAGCCAGCTGGCCGGGTTCTTGGCCAGCAGCAGCCGGATGTTGCGCCCGTCCCGCTCCACCTGCGCGTAGCGGCCGGCGACCGAGGCGACCGTGCCCAGTTGCAGCACCGCGTCGACCGGGCGGACGCCGAACTCGGCGGCCACGGCCAGCGCGGTGGCCGCGTTGCCGATGTTGACCTTGCCGGGCAGCTGGAGCTTGACCTTGTGCCAGGCGCCGGTCGGGTCGACCACGCCGTCGTCCTCGACGGTCCACTGCGGCTCGGGCCGGCGCAGCGGGCAGCCGCTGCACCACCACTGCTCACCCGAACGCTGGATGGTGGAGCCGCACTCCGGGCAGACCCAGGAGTCGTCGTGCCACCGCTGCCCGGCGCTGAACCAGGTGACGTGCGGCGGGTTGATCCGGTGGTCGTGGTTGGGCGGCGGGGACGCGGCCCACACCACCATCGGGTCGTCGGCGTTGGCGACCACCCGCACGTCGGAGTGCTTGACCAGGGCGGCCCGCCAGAGCTGCGCCATCATGGCGACCTCCTTGGCCCGGTCGAGCTGGTCGCGGGAGAGGTTGAGCAGCGCCACCACGTGCGGCTCGGTCGCCTCCAGCACCTGCGCGAGGTAGTGCTCGTCCACCTCCAGCACCGCGTACGGGGTGCTGCCGGCCTTGGCCAGCGCCGAGGTGTGCCCGGTGGGCATGTTGGCGCCGAACGAGTTGGTGGCGACCCGGCCCAGCACGCCGACCGCCGCGGCGGCGAGCCGGGTGGTGGTGGTCTTGCCGTTGGTGCCGGAGATCAGGGCGATGGCGCGCCCGGCCGAGAGGTGTGCGAGCAGGTCCGGGTCGATCTTCAGGCCGATCCAGCCGCCGATCACCGAGCCGTCGCCCCGGCCCGCGGCCCGCGACAACGCCGCGGCCGTCCGGGACACGGAGCTGGCCACCTTCGCCCGCAGGGGCATCTTCGCGTCCGTCACCCGAGCGAGGTTACCGGACCGGTGCCCCCGCCAGATCGCCGCCGAGGGCGAACCGTTCGGCCGGGGTGACCCGGCGGGTGGGACGGATCGCACTCAGCCGGATGGAGTCGATCTATGTCGGAAAGCGGACGCGGCCGGCGGGGCGGTTCCGCCCTCCACTCCGCTCCACCCCTTCTGACGTGCGGTTTTGCGCGCGGAATGGGCGCGCCACGCGGGTGTTTCTGGTTGCAGGTGGAGGGAAGTGGAGTAGAGTGGGGCGCAATGGTGAGGCCGGGAGGGCCCACCGGCCCGGGGGGTCAGCGGCGCCGCGAACGCCGCTAAAGGGCGAGGGGGTTGGGCCGATGTTCCTCGGCACCCACACCCCGCGCCTGGACGACAAAGGCCGGTTGATCCTTCCGGCGAAGTTCCGGGATGAGCTGGCGGGGGGTGTCGTGATCACCAAAGGGCAGGAGCGCTGCCTCTACGTCTTCCCGATGCCCGAGTTCCAGCGGATCGCGGAGCAGTTGCGCGCACAGCCGATGACGAGCAAGGCGGCCCGGGCCTACAGCCGGGTCTTCTTCGCCAGCGCCCACGACGAGGTGCCCGACAAGCAGGGCCGGGTGACCATCCCGGCCCACCTGCGGGACTACGCCGCGCTCGACCGGGACCTGGTGGTCATCGGCGCGAGCACCCGGGTGGAGATCTGGGACAGGTCCGCCTGGGAGGCCTACCTCGCCGAGAGCGAAGACGACTTCGCCGACATCGAGGAGGGGGTGCTGCCCGGCGGTCTGTAGGGCGTGACGGCGCCCGACGTACTGCGAGATCTCCAGCCGCTTTCGAGTTCCTGGCACCCCTTCCCCGGTGCCAGGCGCACGATCCAGTGGGAGGGCCGCGGCCTCCGACGGGCGGGAGCGGATGGGGATCTGGCGGTACGACGGCACGGCGTCGTCCGACGACAGGACGCGGACGGAACAAACCGGTAACGAACCAGTGGGGGTCGACATGGGGGAGCTGCGCGGCACGCACGTGCCGGTACTGCTCGAGCGGTGTCTCGAGTTGCTCGCCCCCGCGCTGGGCCGGGGCGGACGGACGGTCCACGTCGACGCGACGCTGGGGCTGGCCGGCCACGCCGAGGCGGTGTTGCAGGCGCACCCGGAGACGGTGCTGATCGGCCTGGACCGGGACACCGAGGCGCTCGCCCACGCGCGCGTCCGGCTGGCCCGCTTCGCCGACCGGGTCCACCTGGAGCACGCCGTCTACGACGAGCTGCCCGAGGTGCTCGACCGGCTGGGCTATCCGGGCATCGACGGGATCCTGTTCGACCTTGGGGTCTCCTCGCTGCAGCTCGACGCGCCCGACCGCGGGTTCGCGTACGCGCAGGACGCGCCGCTGGACATGCGGATGGACCAGACCCGGGGGGTGACCGCCGAGGAGGTGGTCAACGCCTACGCCCACCCGGACCTGGCCCGGGTGCTGCGGGTCTACGGCGAGGAGAAGTTCGCCGGCCGGATCGCCTCGGCGATCATCCGGGAGCGCGAGCGCGCCCGGATCACCTCGTCGGCACGGCTGGCCGAGCTGGTCCGGGAGTCCATTCCGGCACCAGCCCGACGAACCGGGGGACACCCGGCAAAGAGAACGTTTCAGGCTTTAAGGATCGAGGTAAACAGAGAACTGGCAGCGCTGGAGACGGCGCTGCCGGCCGCGCTCGACCGGCTCAACGTGGGCGGCCGCATGGTGGTCCTGTCCTACCACTCGCTGGAGGACCGGCTCACCAAGGCGGCGCTCGCCGACCGGGTCCGCAGCAAGGGCCCGATCGACCTCCCGGTCGAACTCCCCGGGTCCGGTCCGACGTTCCGGCTGCTCAGCCGGGGCGCCGAACTGCCGGGGGAGGCGGAGGTCGCCGCGAACCCGCGCGCCGCGTCGGTGCGGTTGCGGGCCGCGGAGCGCATCGACCCGGACGCCGAGCAGCAGGCGCGGACCGACCGCGAACGGTCCCGCCGCCGGGTCAAGGCGATGCACCAACCGGGGACGGGGTCGACCACGGAGGCAACCGTGGTGGACCCCGGGGGACGGGACAGGGACGGACGTAGAGGGGGAGGGACATGAACATAGACAAGCGCGACCGCCGGGACGTCACCGGCGGCGGGCAGCGCGCACCGCGGTCGGGGGGCCGGACCGCGGCGGAGCGGGCCACGCGCGTCGGGACCGGTGCTCCGACTGCGGAGCGGGTGAGCCGACTGGCGGAGACTCGCGCCCGGGGGGCGCGCGAGTTCCCGACCCAGGGCAGCGCCGCGCTCCGGCCGGCGGAGCGGGCCAGCACCGCCACCGCGGCGCGTCCGCCGCGGCTGCGGGTGGCGCCCCCGCCGCCGGTGCGGGTGCCGCGGGCGCCGTTCGCGGCGCTGATCGTGGTGCTGGTGGTCGGTGGGGTGCTCGGCATCCTGCTGGTCAACACCAAGATCAACGAGAACGCCTTCCGGCTGGAGCGGTTGCAGCAGCAGCAGGCCCAGCTCGACCTGGAGCAGCAGCAGCTGAAGAAGCAGATCGCCGACGCAAAGGCGCCGGGCAACCTGGAGGCCGAGGCCCGGCGGCTCGGTCTGGTCGAGGCGGGCGAGCCGGCGTACATCCGGCTGCCGGACGGCCGGATGATCGGCGTGCCGCAGCCGGCCGACGGCGAGCCGTCGGTCACCAGCCAGCAGGGCACCGGGGGCTAGGACGGTGCCCCCGAGATCGGACGAACCGCGCCGGGACGCCACGGGCTCCCGGCGCGGCTCGTCCCGTACCGCCGGTGGCCGGGGCACCGAGCGCTCGGCCGAGCCGGGTGTCGGCGGCATCTCCGACGCCCGGGCGTACACCCCACGAGGGCGCACCATCCGGGAGGGCGCGGCCCGGGCCGACCGCGAGGAGCGGGTCGCCCGGCCCGAGCAGCGGCGCACGCCGCGCAGCACCCGGTCCGGCGACCCGTTCCGGCCCGCCCTGCAGGTGCTCGACGGCGGCCGTACCGGGGCCACCCGGGCGGGTCGCCGCGACGCGGCCAGCGGCCGGTCCGGCGTGGTCCGCACGGTCAGTCCGCGCACGCCCGTCGACGACGAGCCATCCGCGGCCCCGCGCCGCCGCCCCGCGCCGCGCACCCCGCGCCGGCCGGACCGTACCCCCGGCCGGCGGCCGGTCCGCAAGCCGCGCCGGCCGCCGAAGCTGGCCGACCCGGGCCGCCGGCTGCGGCTGGGCACCGTGCTGACCCTGGCGCTCTTCGCCACCATCGGCATCCGGCTGGTCTACCTGCAGGCCGTGGAGACCCCGGCGTACGCGGGCGGCGGGGTCGCCGACCGGACCCGTACGGTCACCCTGCCCGCGCCGCGCGGCGCGATCTACGACCGGGACGGTGCCGAACTGGCGCACAGCGTCGAGGCCCGGTACGTCTACGCCGACCCGACCCAGATCGAGGACCCGCAGGCCACCGCGAAGGCGCTCTCGCCGCTGCTCGGCATCCCCGCCTCGGAACTGGCCGGGCGGATGGCCCCGCGCAAGCGCCCGGACGGGGTCTGGTCGCAGTTCGAGTACCTGGCCCGCGGGGTGGAGATCGAACGGGCCCGGCAGATCATGGAGCTGAAGCTGCCCGGCATCAACACCCACCGCGACGAGCGGCGCGAGGTGCCCGGCGGCGACCTGGCCGCCAACCTGATCGGCTTCACCAGCCAGGACATGCTAGGGCTGGAAGGGCTGGAGGCCCGCTACGACGACCTGCTGCACGGCGAGGACGGCAAGCGGGTCTACGAGGTCGGGCGGGACGACCTGGCCGCCCCGATCCCCGGCGGCTACAGCCGCACCACCCCGCCCAAGCCGGGCAGCTCGCTGCAGCTCACCATCGACCGCGACCTGCAGTTCAAGGTGCAGCGGATACTCAGCGAGGCGATGGCGCAGAGCAAGGGGAGCACCGGCGCTGCCGTGGTGATCGAGGTCGCCACCGGCGAGGTGCTCGCCCAGGCCAGCCACCCGACCTACAACGCGGCCAAGCCGGTGCCGAGCGATCCGGCCGACCGGGAGGACGCGGCCACCAGCTTCGTGGTGGACCCGGGCTCGGTGCACAAGGCGATCACCTTCGGCGCGGCGCTGCAGGAGGGGGTGATCGCCCCGGACACCACGCTGCCGATCCCGAACAGCATCCGCAAGGGCGACACCTGGTTCTCCGACACCCACCCGGCCAACGGCCGGCGGATGAGCCTGGCCGGGATGATGGCGTACTCGTCCAACGTCGGCACCATCGAGATCGCCGACAAGCTCGGCCGGGACCGGCTCATCGACTACCAGCGCCGGTTCGGGCTCGGCCAGGCCACCGGGGTGGGCATGCCCGGCGAGGCCACCGGCCGGCTGCTGCCCGCCGACGAGTGGAGCCTGTCGTCGTACGGGTCGGTGCCGATCGGGCACAGCGTGGACGCCACCCCGCTGCAGATGGCCGCCGCGTACGCGACGATCGCCAACGACGGCACCTACGTCCAGCCGCACCTGGTCAAGGGGGTGATCGGGCCGGACGGCAAGCGCACGCCGGGCAAGGCGCCGGTCACCCGGTCGGTGCTCAGCCCGGAGAACGCGGCCGCGCTGCGCACCGTCCTGGAGGCGGTGACCACGGTCGAGGGCGCCACCGGCACGGCGGCGGCGATCCCCGGCTACCGGGTCGCCGGCAAGACCGGCACCGGCTGGCGGCTGGTCGACGGGCAGAAGCAGCCCGGCGAGGTGGCCTCGTTCATCGGGATGGCCCCGGCCGAGCAGCCCCGGTACGTGATCGCGGTCTTCGCGCACACCCCGGGCGGCGGGGGCGGGGACATCGCCGCCCCGGCGTTCCGCGAGATGATGCAGTTCACCCTGCACCAGAACCGGGTGCCCCCGTCGGCCCCCGGCAAGGCGCCCAAGTTCGTGGTCTATCCGCGCTGACCAGGCATGGCGGGACATCATCGGTGAGTGCGGACGAACCACCGGGGCGGCTGTGCGGCCGGAACCGGACGACCGGGTAGGGTCTGACGCCGTGCCCGGCAATCCTCGTCCCCGTACCGTGCCCGGCGTCCGGCTCGGCGACCTCGCCGCCCGGCTCGCCGTCCAGGCCCCGGCGGGCGCCGCCGACCCGGTGGTGACCGGTGTGACCCACGCCAGCCAGGAGGTCCGCCCCGGCGACCTGTACGCGGCGCTGCCCGGCGCCCGCCGGCACGGCGCGGAGTTCACCGCCGGCGCCGCGGCCGCCGGCGCGGTGGCCGTGCTGACCGATCCGGCGGGCGCGCCGGCGGCGGCCGAGGCCGGCCTGCCGGCGCTGGTGGTGCCCGACCCGCGCGCCGTGCTCGGCGCCCTGGCCTCCGCCGTCTACGGCGACCCCACCGCGGCGCTGACCGTGATCGGGGTGACCGGCACCGCCGGCAAGACCTCCACCGCCTACCTGGTCGAGTCCGGGCTGCGCGCGGCCGGCCACACCACCGGGCTGATCGGCACCGTGGAGACCCGCCTCGGCGACCTGCGGATCGACAGCGTGCGCACCACGCCGGAGGCCACCGACCTGCACGCCATGCTCGGCGCGGCGCGCGAGCGCGGGGTCACCGCCGTGGTCATGGAGGTGTCCAGCCACGCGCTCGCCATGGGCCGGGTCGGTGGGGTCCGGTTCACCGTCGGTGGCTACACCAACTTCGGCTCCGACCACCTGGACTTCCACGCCGACACGGCGGACTACTTCGCCGCCAAGGCGCAGCTCTTCGACGGCCGGTGCGCGGTGGAGGTGCTCAACCACGACGACCCGGCGCTGCGGCCGCTGTTCAAGCCGGCCACGGTGAGCTACTCGGCGGCCGGCGACCCCGCCGCGACCTGGTGGGCCGACGGCGTCGGCGGTGAGGGGTACGCGCAGCACTTCACCGCGCACGGACCGGACGGTCTGGTGCTGCCCACCGGCGTGGCGCTGCCCGGCCGGCACAACGTCGCCAACGCGCTGCTGGCCATCGCCGCGCTGGTCGCCGCCGGGGTGGACCCGGCCACCGCCGCCGCCGGGGTGGCCGCCTGCGGCGGGGTGCCCGGGCGGCTGGAGCTGGTGGCCGACGGCCCGGTGCGCGGCGTGGTCGACTACGCGCACAAGGCGGACGCGATCGTGGCCGCGCTGGCCGCCCTGCGGGAGCTCAGCGCCGGCCGGTTGATCTGCGTGATCGGCGCCGGCGGTGACCGGGACCGGGGCAAGCGGCCGGTGATGGGCGCCGCCGCGGCGGAGGGAGCCGACGTGGTGCTGGTGACCGACGACAACCCGCGTACCGAGGATCCGGCGGCGATCCGCGCCGAGGTGCTCGCCGGTGCCCGGCGGGCCGGCACGGCGGCCCGCATCGAGGAGGTGGCCGACCGCCGGGCGGCCATCGACGAGGCGGTCCGGCTGGCCGAGCCCGGCGACGTGGTCGCGCTGCTCGGCAAGGGCCACGAACGCGGGCAGGAGGTCGGCGGCGAGGTGCTCCCGTTCGACGACCGCACCGAGCTGGCCGACGCGCTGCGTGCCCGGTTCGGGGACCTGGCGGGTCACCGGTGATCGCGCTGAGCCTGGCCGAGGTCGCCTCGGCGGTGGACGGCCGGCTGGTGGCCGCCGACCCGGCCGTGCGGGTCACCGGCCCGGTCGAGTTCGACTCGCGCAAGGTGTCCCCGGGTGCGCTCTTCGTCGCCTTCCCCGGCGAGAAGGTGGACGGGCACGACTACGCCGCGGCGGCGCTCGGGGCCGGGGCGGTCGCGGTGCTCGGCACCCGGGAGGTGCCGGGGGTGCCGATGGTGCTGGTCGGCGACGCGCTCACCGCGATGGGCCGGCTGGCCCGCGCGGTGGTGGACCGGCTGCCCGGGCTGACCGTGATCGGGCTCACCGGCTCGTCCGGCAAGACCACCACCAAGGACCTGATCGCCCAGCTCGCCGCGCGGCTCGGGCCGACGGTCGCGCCGCCCGGCTCGTTCAACAACGAGCTGGGGCACCCGTACACGGCGTTGCAGGCCGGACCGGACACCCGCTACCTGGTGATGGAGAAGGGCGCCCGCGGGGTGGGGCACGTGCGCTACCTGTGCGACGTGGTGCCGCCGCGGATCTCCGTGGTGCTCAACGTCGGGGTGGCGCACATCGGCGAGTTCGGCTCCCGGGAGACCATCGCGCTGGCCAAGGGCGAACTGGTCGAGGCGCTGCCGGCGGACGGGCTGGCGGTGCTCAACGCCGACGACCCGTTGGTGGACGCGATGTCGGCGCGCACCGTCGCCCGGGTGGTCCGCTACGGCGAGGCGGCGGACGCGGACGTGCGCGCCGTCGACGTGACGCTGGACGAGCGCGGCCGGCCGGCGTACACCCTGGTGACCCCGGAGGGGGACGCCCCGGTGCGGCTCGGGCTCACCGGGCGGCACCAGGTCTCGAACACCCTCGCCGCGGCCGCGGTGGCCCGGGAGCTGGGCATGCCGCTGACCGAGCTGGCGATCGCCCTGGGCGAGCTGGGGCTGGTCTCCACCCGGCGGATGGACGTCTTCGAGCGTCCCGACGGGGTGACCGTGATCGACGACTCGTACAACGCCAATCCGGCCTCGATGGCGGTCGCGCTGCGTGCGCTGGCCGGCATCGGACGGGACCGGCGTACCCTCGCGGTGCTCGGCTACATGGCCGAGCTGGGCCCGTTCGAGCACGACGGGCACGCCGAGGTGGGCCGGCTCGCGGCCGAACTGGGCGTGGACCGGCTGCTCGTGGTGGGCGAGCCGGCGGCGCCGATCCACGAGGGCGCGACATCGGTAGGTGACTGGGGAGGAGAGTCGGTGCTGCTCACCGATCAGGCGGCGGCCGTCGAGGTGCTGCGGAGCGAGCTACGACCGGGCGACGTCGTCCTGGTGAAGGGCTCCCGGTACCGCACCTGGGAGGTGGCCGACGCGCTGCGCGCGGAGGCCGCGGAGGCGACCGGGGAGACCGCCGCATGAGGGCGGTGATCGTCGCCGTCGGGGTCGCCTTCCTGATCTCGCTCTTCTGCACCCCGATCGCGATCAAGGTCTTCACCCGGCTCAAGGCCGGCCAGCCGATCCGGGCCGAGGGCCCGGCGATGCACCAGGGCAAGAAGGGCACGCCGACGATGGGCGGCGTGGTGTTCATCCTCGCCACGGTCATCGCGTACGTCGCCGGCCACCTCGCCCTGACCACCCTGCCGGACCAGCAGATCGCCCAGGTCGAGCCGACCATCACCGCCCTGGTGCTGCTGGGGCTGATGGTCTTCTCCGGCGCGGTCGGGTTCATCGACGACTTCCTCAAGGTGCGCAAGCGGCACAGCGGCGGGTTGAACAAGCGCGGCAAGCTGCTCGGCCAGATCCTGGTCGGCGCGGTCTTCGGGGTGGTCGCGCTCTACTTCCCGAGCACCATGACCGACGCCTCGGGCGCGGTGACCAACACCGAGACCGTCGGCAGCACCACGCTGAGCTTCATCCGGGACATCCCGGCGCTGGACGTCACCAAGATCGGCGCGGTGGTCATCTTCATCTTCGTGGTGATGGCCGCGACCAACGGGGTGAACCTCACCGACGGCCTCGACGGGCTGGCCACCGGCGCCTCGGTGATGGTCCTCGCGGCGTACGCGCTGATCGCGTTCTGGCAGTACCGGCACTGGTGCGCCGACCCGAACTACACCCAGGACTACTGCTACACCGTCCGCGACCCGCTGGAGATCGCGCTGATCGCCGGCGCCGCGGCCGGTGCCTGTGTGGGCTTCCTGTGGTGGAACACCTCGCCGGCGCGGATCTTCATGGGTGACACCGGCGCGCTGGGCCTCGGCGGGCTGATCGCCGGGATGGCGATGTCCACCCGGACGATCCTGCTGCTGCCGATCATCGGCGGCCTCTTCGTGATCATCACGATGTCGGTGGTGATCCAGATCATCTCCTTCCGGACCACCGGCAAGCGGGTGTTCCGGATGTCCCCGCTGCAGCACCACTTCGAACTCGCCGGCTGGAGCGAGGTCAACATCGTGGTGCGGTTCTGGATCATCGCCGGCATCGGCGTGGCCATCGCCCTCGGCCTCTTCTACAGCGAATTCCTCGCCGCCGTCACCTGACCCGGGAAGGGAGCGGGTTCGACACGCCGAGGGGGCGGTTGCGCGGGTGGCCGGCCCCGGAAACCGCGATGATGTCGGGGTGGGGGAGGCGCGAGGAATCGAGGGCACGACCCGGGCGGGGGCACGCACGTCGCCGGGCGGGACGCGTACCGCCGAGGCGGCCGGGACGCCGCGCCGGCCGGACGAACCGGGCGGTGCGGCGGCGCTGCGCGGCCTCGACGCCGCGGGCGGGCTGGCCGCGCTGCGCGGCCTGCTGGACCGCCCGCTGGCCTCCTACTACCTGTTGCTCTCCAGCGCCGGGCTGCTGCTGCTGATCGGCCTGACCATGGTCTTCTCGGCCACCAGCGTGCGCGACTACGCCGAGAACGGCAACGCCTCGGCCTCGCTCACCAAGCAGGCGATCTTCGCGGTGATCGGCATCGGCGCGTTCTGGGCCTGCCAGCGGTTGCCGGCGACGACCTACCGGTCGCTGGGCCGGCCGCTGCTCGTCACCGCCGTCGGGCTGCTGCTGGTGCTCAACCTGCTGCTCGCCTACGCCCGGCTGACCGGCCAGGACTCCGCCCGGATCGGTCCGATCGAGGCCCGGCTGCTCTGGCTGTTCATCGGCGGCATCCAGGTGCAGCCCTCCGAGCTGGCCAAGTTCGCCCTGGTGCTCTGGGGCGCGCACGTGATCGCCCGCAAGGGCGCCGCGCTGGGCTGGTGGCGCGAGCTGGCCACCCCGCTCTTCCCGGTGGTCGGGCTGCTCTTCGTGCTGGTCGGCTACAACGACCTGGGCACCATGCTCTGCCTGCTGGCGCTGGTGGTCGGCCTGCTCTGGGCGGCCGGGGTGCGGTTGCGGGTCTTCGGCGCGCTGTCGGTGTTCGGGCTGATCGGCGTCGGCCTGCTGATCGCGGTCGCCTCGCTCGGCGCCGGCTCCGGTGAGCAGGGCGAGGAGAACTACCGGTTCGCCCGGCTGATGTCCTTCTTCAACCCGCCCGCCCCGGAGGACTGCAAGCTCGAGGGCTGTTACCAGATCTTCCAGGGGCGGCTGGCCATCGAGCACGGCGGCTGGTTCGGCGTCGGGCTCGGCAAGAGCAGCCTCAAGTGGGACTGGCTCCCCGAGGCGCACAACGACTTCATCTTCGCGATCATCGCCGAGGAACTCGGCGTGGTCGGGTGCGCGGTGGTGCTCACCCTTTTCGCCGTGCTGGCGTACACCGGGCTGCGGATCGCCCGCCGGGTCGACGACCCGTTCCGCCGGCTGGCCGCCACCGCGGTGACCACCTGGCTGGTCAGCCAGGCGGTGATCAACGTGGGCGGGGTGGTCGGGTTGCTGCCGATCACCGGCCTGCCGCTGCCGTTCATCTCCGACGGCGGCAGCGCCCTGGTCGTCACGCTCGCCGCGGTCGGGATGCTGGCCTCCTTCGCCCGCGCCGAGCCCGATGCGGCCAGAGCACTGCATGCCCGTCCGCCGGCCCGATGGGTCCGACTAGTGTGGGCCCCGTTGCCACCGCTTCCCGCGCGGCGCCGCCGGACGGCGACGCCGGCGGCCGCCCGAGGGTCCGTGCCCCGGGCGCGGGAGCGGCGGCAGGACGACCAGGCCGAACCGCGCGGTGTCCGGTCCACCCGGGGCCGCGGCCGGTCGGCGGACGAGAGGAGACGGTGATGGGTCCGCTGCGTTCGGTGGTGCTCGCGGGAGGTGGCACCGGGGGTCACATCTACCCGCTGCTCGCCTTCGCCGACTGCCTGCGCCGGCACGACCCCGGCGTCCGGATCACCTGTCTCGGCACACCCAAGGGCCTGGAGAACGAACTGATCCCGCCGCAGGGCTACGACCTGCGCCAGATTCCCGCCTACCAGCTGCCCCGGTCGGTCAACATGAACCTGGTGAAGACGCCGGGCCGGATGTGGACCGCGGCCCGCGCCGCGGGCAAGGTGATCGACGAGGTGCGCGCCGACGTGGTGGTGGGCTTCGGCGGGTACGTCTCGGTGCCGGCCTACCTGGCCGCCTGGCGCCGCGAGCTACCGATCGTGATCCACGAGGTGAACGTCCCGCCGGGCGTGGCCAACCGGCTCGGGATGAAGTTCACCAAGCACGTCGCGGTCGGCTTCCCGCACCAGCCGGCGCAGGCCGAGTCGCTGCGCGAGGCGCGGGTGGTCGGCGTGCCGCTGCGCCAGCGCATCGCCGGGCTGGACCGGGCCGCGGTGCGCGACGCCGCCCGCGCGCACTTCGGGCTCCGCCCCGACCTGCCGGTGCTCTTCGTCGCCGGCGGCTCGCAGGGCGCCCGGTCGATCAACCTCGCGGTCTCCGGCGCAGCCAAGGAACTGGCCCGGCACGGGGTGCAGGTGCTGCACGTGATGGGCGCCCGCAACGAGCCGGTGCCGATCCCCACCGACCTGCCGGTGCCGTACGTCACCCTGCCCTACCTGTCCGAGATGGAGCTCGGCTACGCCGCGGCCGACCTGATGCTGGGCCGGGGCGGGGCGATGACCTGCGCCGAGGTGGCCGCGATCGGCCTGCCCGCCATCTACGTGCCCTACCCGCACAGCAACCAGGAGCAGAAGCGCAACGCGCTGCCCGTGGTGGAGGCCGGCGGCGGGCTGCTCGTCGACGACGCCGAGCTGACCCCGGACTGGCTGGAGCGCACGGTGATCCCGTTGATCCGCGATCCGCACCGGCTCGCCGCGATGGGCGCCGCCGCGGCCGGCTACGGGCGGCGGGACGGCGACGAGGCGCTGCTCGACTTCGTCTACGAGGCGGTGTCCCGGTGAGCGCGAGGAGTGAGCTTGCGAGCCCCGCGGTCGCGAACGACCGCGACCCGGTGACCGGGTGCGCCGCGACTGGAAGGCAGCTGTCATGAACACCGCGCAGTTCACCCCGGCCGGCACGCTCACCGCGGAGGACCTGGGCACCATCCACCTGATCGGGGTGGGCGGCGTCGGCATGAGCGGGCTGGCCCGGCTCTTCCTCACCCGCGGCATCCCGGTCTCCGGCAGCGAGCTGCGGGAGTGGCCGTCGCTGGCCGGCCTGCGCGCGCTCGGCGGCACCATCCACATGAGCCACGAGGCGAACAACCTCGACGGCGTGGACACCGTGGTCTACTCGTCGGCCATCCCGCAGGACCACCTGGAACTGGTCGAGGCGCGCCGGCGCGGGCTGCGGGTGCTGCACCGCTCCGAGGCGCTCGCCGCGGCGATGACCGGTCGCCGCACGGTGGCGGTGGCCGGCACCCACGGCAAGACCACCACCACCTCGATGGTCACCATGGTGCTCCAGCAGGCCGGGCAGGATCCGTCCTTCGTGATCGGCGGCGAGATCTCCGAGGTCGGCTCCGGCGCCCACCACGGCACCGGCGAGTACTTCGTGGTCGAGGCGGACGAGAGCGACCGGTCGTTCCTGATCTACCGCCCGTACGTCTCGATCATCACCAACGTCGAGGCCGACCACCTGAACACCTACGGCGACCTGGCCAACCTGGAGGCCACCTTCGCCGAGTTCGCCCGGCTCACCGACCCGGACGGGTTCATCATCACCTGCGCCGACGACCCGGGCGGGCGGCGGCTGGCCGAGACACTGCGCGCCGAGGGGCGCCGGGTGCACACCTACGGCGAGGCGGCCGACGCCGACCTGCGGCTGACCGACATGACCTCGTCGGCCCGCGGCGTGCGCTACCTGGCCGGCATCGATGGGCGGTCGCTGGGCGAGTTCCGGCTGCCGGTGCCGGGCCGGCACATGGGGCTCAACAGCGCCTCGGCGGTGCTGGCCGCGTACCTGCTGGAGCTGCCGCTGGAGGCGGCGGAGGCCGCGCTGGCGGTCTTCCCCGGCGTGCGGCGGCGCTTCGAGCGCAAGGGCCTCGCGGACGACGTGCTGGTCTACGACGAGTACGCCTACCACCCCACCTCGATGACCCTGGCGTTGCAGACGCTGCGCGAGGTGGCCGGGGACGGCCGGCTGATCGTGGTGTTCCAGCCGTACCGGCTCTACCGCACCCGCGACCTGCAGGCGGAGATCGCCGAGGCGCTGGCCATCGCCGACGAGCTGGTGCTGCTGGAGGTCTTCGGCCCCGGCGAGCTGCGCCAGCCGGGGGAGGGGTCGGCGGCGCTGATCGAGGCGGTGCCGCTGCCGGCCGAGCGGAAGGTCTTCGTCGACTCCTGGGAGGCGGCGCCGGCGGAGGTGGCCCGGCGGGCCCGGCCGGGTGACGTGGTGGTGACCATGGGCGCCCCGCCGATCTCGCTGATGGGCGACCAGCTGCTGGACGCGCTGTCGGCCCGGCGTACCGGCCCGGCCGTGGACAGCCCGGCGATCGGTGGCGTCGTCCCGGACGGCACGGCGCCCGCCGGCGGATGAGCCCCGGCCCGGCCCGGGGGCGGACCAGCGGCGCGGACGGCGGTGCGGGCCGGCGCGGCCCGGTCCGCCGCTGGCAGCTGGTCCGGGCCGGCAGCGACGCGGTGCCCGCGTCGACCCGCCGGTTCATGGCCCGGGCCCGGCAACGGCGGATGCGCGCGGCGCTGCCCTGGGCGGTGGCCGCCGGAGTGCTCGCGCTGGCCGGGCTGGTCGCCTGGACCCTGCTCGGCACCGGGCTGTTCGGGGTGCGCGAGGTCCGCGTCGAGGGCGCCGACCTGGTGACCCCGGTGCAGGTCCGGGACGCGGCGGGGGTGCCCGACGACGTCCCGCTGGCCACCGTGGACCTGGCCGGCGTGCAGCGGCGGATCGGCGCGCTGCCGCCGGTGGAGCGGGTGACCGTGTCCCGGGACTGGCCGGACGCGCTGGTGGTCCGGGTGACCGAACGCACCGGCGTGGCGGTGGTGCCGCGGGGCGAGGAGTTCGTGGTGGTCGACGCGGCCGGCGTGGTGTTCCGGACGCTGCCGCGGCGCCCGGCGGAGCTGCCCCTGGTCCGGGTCGCCGATCCCGGGCCGGCGGATCCGGGCACCCGGGCCGCGCTGGACGTGGTCGCCGCGCTCACCCCGCAGCTGCGCGCCGAGCTGGTCGACGTGACCGTGGAGAGTCTGGCCCGGATCAGCCTGCGACTGCGCGACGACCGGACGGTGGTCTGGGGGGACGCCACCCGGGGCACGGACAAGGCCCGGGTGGCCACCGCGCTGCTGGGTCGCAGAGCCGACACCATCGACGTCAGCGCCCCGGACGTGGTGACCTTCCGGTGAGCCGCCGGTCAGCGCGACGGCCGGGCCCGGTCCGCCCGACGTGACCCGTTCCGCTCCGGGGGGCGACACGCCGGGCAGGTCCTTGGCTCATCGCGTGGGGGCGCTTACGTTGCCCCGAAGAGGATCAGTGGTTGACATAACTGTAAGCCTCTAGTAGAGGGTGAGGGTTCACCCCTGATCCTCGCTGGTGACAGCTGTCGTCGACCGTTGGTCTGGCCACGCCGTACCGGGTCGGGGCGAAGCCAATCTCGAAGGGAAAGGACCGGAGATGACACCTCCGCACAACTACCTGGCGGTCATCAAGGTCGTCGGCATCGGGGGCGGCGGCGTCAACGCCGTCAACCGGATGATCGAGGTTGGGCTCAAGGGCGTCGAGTTCATCGCGATCAACACCGACGCGCAGGCACTGCTGATGAGCGACGCCGACGTCAAGCTCGACGTCGGCCGCGAGCTGACCCGTGGCCTGGGCGCCGGCGCCAACCCGGACGTCGGCAAGAACGCCGCCGAGGACCACCGGGACGAGATCGAGGAGGTGCTCAAGGGCGCCGACATGGTCTTCGTCACCTGCGGCGAGGGCGGCGGCACCGGCACCGGCGGGGCGCCCGTGGTGGCGAACATCGCCCGCAAGCTCGGCGCGCTGACCATCGGCGTGGTGACCCGGCCGTTCTCCTTCGAGGGCAAGCGCCGCCAGGTGCAGGCCGAGTCCGGGATCGACGAGCTGCGCAACCAGTGCGACACGCTGATCGTCATCCCGAACGACCGGCTGCTGGCGCTCGGCGACCGCAACATCAGCATGATGGACGCCTTCCGCACCGCCGACCAGGTGCTCCTCTCCGGTGTCCAGGGCATCACCGACCTGATCACCACCCCGGGTCTGATCAACCTGGACTTCGCCGACGTCAAGAGCGTGATGAGCGGAGCGGGCAGCGCGCTGATGGGCATCGGCAGCGCCCGGGGCGAGAACCGCGCGGTCGAGGCGGCCGAGGCGGCCATCTCCAGCCCGCTGCTGGAGCAGAGCATGGACGGCGCGCGCGGCGTGCTGCTCTCCATCGCGGGCGGTTCCGACCTGGGGCTGTTCGAGATCAACGACGCCGCCCAGCTGGTCACCGACGCGGCCCACCCGGACGCCAACATCATCTTCGGCGCGGTCATCGACGACGCGCTCGGCGACGAGGTGCGGGTCACCGTCATCGCGGCCGGCTTCGACGGGGGCGCGCCGGCCTACAAGGCGGCCGAGCCGGCCCGCAAGACCAACCAGAACCAGCCGGCGCAGCAGAGCGCGCCGGTCGCGCCGCCGACCACCATGCCGGCGCCGCCGCAGTCGCCGCGTCGGGTGCTCTTCGACGACGTCGACGTCCCCGATTTCCTCAAGAACGGATCCTGAGCCGCGCCGATGACCGAGCCCATCGAGCGAATCGTCAGGCTCAGTGCGGGGATGCCTCGTGGCGGCACGCAGCGCAGCGGAGTGCCGGCATGAGCGAGCGCAGCGAGCGAATCGTCAGGCTCAGTGCGGGGATGCCTCGTGGCGGCACGCAGCGCAGCGGAGTGCCGGCATGAGCGACAGTCCAACCTCGGTACGCCCCGACCGGCGTGCCGAACTCGCGGCCGGCCTGGCCCGGGTACGGTCCCGGATCGCGGACGCCTGCGCCGCCGCGGGCCGGGACCGGGCCGAGGTCACCATGATCGCGGTGACCAAGACCTACCCGGCCGGGGACGTGGTGGCGCTGGCCGGGCTCGGCGTCACCGACGTGGGGGAGAACCGCGACCAGGAGGCGGCCGCCAAGGCCGCCGAGGTGGCCGCCGCCGGAGTGACCCCGAGCTGGCACTTCATCGGCCGGTTGCAGCGCAACAAGGCGCGCTCGGTGGTCCGCTACGCCGACGTGGTGCAGTCGGTGGACAGCGTCCGGCTGGCCCGGGCGCTGGACGCGGCGTCGGCGGCCGGCCGGGACCGGCCGCTGGACGTGCTCGTCCAGGTCAGCATCGACGGCGACGCGGCGCGGGGTGGCGCCCTGCCGGGTTCGGCCGATCCGGACGCCGGGCTCGACCCGGTGGCCGAGGCGGTGGCCGGCGGGGACGCGCTGCGGCTGGCCGGGCTGATGGCGGTGGCGCCGCTGGGCTGGGAACCGGAACGGGCGTTCGGCCGGCTGGCCGAGGTGGCCGCCGCGTTCCGGGCCGTCCATCCGGGAGCCACCGCCCTGTCGGCCGGAATGAGTGGCGACCTGGAAGTCGCGATCGGATATGGCGCGACACATGTCCGTGTGGGTAGCGCGTTGCTCGGAATGCGCCCCACGCTGCGGTAGCCTGACCGCGGAAGAAGAAATTACATCTGTGTTGTTTCGGAAACGGCGTCCCTTTGCCGGGGGTTGTGGCGCGCGACGCGAATCGCGTGCCAGGGGATTGCCGTTCCGGTCCAGTGGGCAGGAATGGTCCACTCGCGACAAGGCGACACGGCACGGGGGCGTGTGCCGCACGGCGGACGGAAGGGCGCGGGATGGGTGCACTGCGCAAGGCGGGGGTCTGGCTCGGTCTGGTCGAAGAGGACGACGAGCGGGCCTACGACGACGGTGGCTACGACAAGGGTGGCTACCGCGACTCGCGCTACCGGCAGAGCCGGTATGCCGAGGAGTTCGCCGACGACGAGGAGGACGACGCCGAGGAGCCGCCGGCGCCCCGGCCCCGGCTGGGTGACCGTGGCCGGCTCGCGGAGCGGTCCACCGGGCGCGGCGGCGAGTCCGAGCGCCTGGAGTCGGAGCGGGCGGAGCGGTCCAGCGTCCGGTCCATCACCCGGTCGACGGCCGGCGAGACCTCCGGCGCGCTGACCTACCACACCCGGGACAATCTCGCCCTGGCCCCGCAGGCGCAGCCCCGCGAGCGGGCGGTGGTGGCCGAGGAGGAGCAGCGTTACCAGATCACCACGCTGCACCCGACCACCTACCGCGAGGCGCGCACCATCGGCGAGCACTTCCGCGACGGCGTTCCCGTGATCATCAACCTCACCGAGATGGACGAGGCCGATGCCCGCCGTCTGGTGGACTTCGCCGCCGGGTTGGCCTTCGGCCTGCGCGGTACGATCGAGCGCGTGACCAACCGGGTGTTCCTGCTCTCACCGGCCAACGTCCAGGTCACCGCGGAGGACAAGGCCAAGATCGCTGAGGGTGGCTTTTTCAGTCTGAGTTGACCCCGGCCGACCGAGGGACGTCGCCTGTCGTGTTGTCGATCCTGTTGCAGGTCCTGTACCTGATCCTCTATGTCTTCCTGCTCCTTCTTCTGTCCCGGTTTGTCCTGAGCGCTGTCCTCCAGTACGGCCGCCGGTGGCAACCGGGGCGCGGGGCATCGGCGGGACTGGAATCCGTGTGGAGCGTCACTGATCCCCCTCTCAGCGCGTTGAGGCGTGTGATCCCTCCGCTGCGAATTGGTACCGTGAGCATCGACCTGGCCTCCCTTGTGCTCCTGGTTATCCTGTTCGTGCTGATGAGGTTTGTGTTAGAGCCGGCGATCATCAGGACCGCCTGATGACCGACGCGCTATCGCGGCCGCAACTGACCCGAGGAGTTTCGATGCCGCTGACCCCGGCCGACGTGCACAACGTCGCCTTCAAGAAGCCGCCGATTGGCAAGCGGGGCTATGACGAGGAGGAGGTCGACGCCTTCCTGGACGAGGTCGAGCGCGAACTCGCCCGTCTCATCGAGGAGAACAACGAGCTGCGCGCCCAGGTGGAGCGCGGCGGTCGTGGCGGCGGCGTTCCGGCCGGCCCCGGCGGCGACGCCCGACTCGCGGCGGAGCTCAACGACGTCAAGGCCCAGCTCGACCGGGTGCAGCGCGACAAGGCGGCGGCCGAGCAGGCCGCGCGCGCGATGCAGGCGGAGCTGGAGCAGGTCCGCGCGGCCGGCGGCCCGGCGGTCGGCGGCGGCGGCGACGGCGAGCAGCAGGCGCTGCGGGTGCTGATGATGGCCCAGCGGACGGCCGACGACCACGTCTCCGACGCCCGTCGCGAGGCCGACCAGCTGCTCTCCGAGGCCCGGTCCAAGGCCGAGGAGGTCACCCGCGAGGCGCGCGCCAAGGCCGACGCGCTCGAGCGCGACGCCCGGCAGCGGCACCAGGAGGCCATGGGTGGCCTCGACGCCAAGCGCACCGCGCTGCAGAAGCACATCGAGGAGCTCAAGCAGTTCGAGCGGGAGTACCGCACCCGCCTGAAGGCCTACCTGGAGAGCCAGCTGCGTGACCTCGACGGTCGCGGCCAGGGCCTGGAGGCCGAGATGACCCGTGGCGAGGGCACCCGGGCGGCCGGCGGCAACGGCCTGGCCACCGCGGGGCTCGCCGGCTCCTACGGCGGCGGTCGCTCCGGCGCGCTGGAAGCCGGTCGCTGATCACCGGTCGGCGGCCGTCGCCACGGTGGCGGTCGCCGACCTCGCCTCATCGGTACGGACGCGGCGGGGGTGAGCCGTGATAGTCGCCAGTCTCCTGCTCATCCTCGTCGCGGTGGTGCTGCTGGTGCTCGGTCTGGCCGGCGGCTCCAGTCTGCTCCTGATCATCTCCATCGCGGCCAGTCTGCTGGCCGCCGTCGCACTGGTCGCCGGCGCCCGCCAGGCGGCCGCCGACCGGGCGACGGCGCACCGGGACGGGTCCGCGCAGCGGGTGCGGACGGGCACCCGCCCGGCCACCCCGGCCGAGTCCGCGTACGGGCCGCCGCCGGCGGACCCGGACATCCCCGTCCAGCACGTTCCTCCGACGGTCGACGCCGGCGGCACCGGGTGGCGGCAACCACCCGAGCCGCCGGTGGCCGACGCCGACCCGCCGACGGCGACGCCGGGCGTCGAGGCGTACGACGACGAGCCGGCCACCCAGCACGTCACCCCGGAGCAGGTCGCCCGGCTCGGCGCACTGGCCACCGAGGTGCGGGTGGTCGACGGCCGTCCCCGCTACCACCTGGCCGGCTGCGCACACCTGGTCGGCCGGGTCCACGAGCCGCTGCCCGTCGCCGAGGCCGTCGAGCTGGGCTTCTCCCCGTGCGCCCACTGCGCGCCGGCCACCGCCCTGCTCGCCGACGCGCACCGGATCTGACCCCGGCGCCGGGTGACCATGGACGACGCGCTCACCGTCGCCGTGCGGGTGAAGCCCGGCTCCGCCCGGGCCCGGGTCGGCGGCCGCTTCGACGGGCCGCACGGGCCCGCGCTGGTGATCGCGGTGAACGCGCCGGCGGTCGACGGCCGGGCCACCGAGGCGGCCCGCCGGGCTCTGGCCGAGGCGCTCGGCGTCCGGCCGGCGGTGGTCTCGCTGCGCGCCGGGGCGGCCAGCCGGGACAAGCTCTTCCTGATCGAGCGCCCCGACCCGGGGCTGACCGAGCGGCTCGGCCGGCTGCGCGACGGGTCCGCCGGGTGAACCAAGCCCGGGCCAGGCGACCGTGACCCCCGGGCTGGACCTCGCGCTCCTGCTGGGGGCGGGCGTTCTGCTGGTCGCGGTCGGGGCGGTGCGGCTGTCCACCCGGCTCGGGGTGCCGAGCCTGCTGGTCTACCTGGCGCTCGGCGTGGCCATCGGCGAGGCCGGGCTGGGCATCCGGTTCGACGACGCCGAGCTGACCCGCACCCTCGGGTTCTGCGCGCTGATCGTGATCATCGCCGAGGGCGGTCTCTCCGCCCGGTGGAGCACGCTGCGCCCGGTGCTCGGGCTGGCCGCCGCGCTCTCCACGGTGGGCGTGGTGGTGAGCATCCTGGTCGTGGGGCTCGCCGTACACCTGCTGCTCGGGCTGGACTGGCGGCTCGCCCTGCTCTACGGCGCGGTGCTCTCCTCCACCGACGCCGCGGCGGTCTTCGCCACCCTGCGCCGGCTGCGGCTGCCGCCCCGGCTGGTGGCCACCCTGGAGGCCGAGTCCGGGATGAACGACGCCCCGGTGGTGCTGCTGGTGGTGCTCCTCTCCCGGGAGGCCGCCGCCGCCCACCCGTGGTGGTACGAGGTCGGCCTGGTCGGCTACGAGCTGGCCCTCGGCGCGCTGGTCGGCTTCGCCGCCGGGTTCGGCGGACGGTGGGCGCTGCGCCGGGCCGCGCTGCCCTCGGCGGGGCTCTATCCGATCGCGGCGGTCGGGCTGACCGTGCTCGCGTACGCGGCCGGCGCGGTGCTGCACGCCTCCGGCTTCCTCGCCGTGTACGTCGCCGGGGTGCTGCTCGGCAACGCCCGGCTGCCGCACCGGCAGGCGATCCTCGGCTTCGCCGACGGGCTGGCCTGGCTGGCCCAGATCGGGCTCTTCGTGCTGCTCGGCCTGCTGGCCACGCCGAGCCGGCTGGACGCGGCGGTGCTGCCGGCGGTGGTCGCCGGGCTGGCGCTGGTGCTGCTCGCCCGGCCGCTGTCGGTGGCGGTGTCCGCGCTGCCGTTCCGGTTCGGCCTGCGCGAGCAGGCGTTCCTCTCCTGGGCCGGGCTGCGCGGCGCGGTGCCGATCGTGCTCGCCACCATCCCGCTGTCCGCGCGGGTGCCGGGCGCCGACCGGCTCTTCGACGCCGTCTTCGTGTTGGTGGTGATCTTCACGCTGCTGCAGGCCGGGACGCTCGCTCCGGTCGCCCGCCGGTTGCGGGTGACCGCGCCGGCCGAGGCGGCCGAGATCCGGGTGGAGACCGCGCCGCTGGAGCGGATGCGCGCCGACCTGCTCCAGCTGGAGGTGCCGCCGGGGTCCCGGTTGGCCGGGGTGCACATCGACGAGCTGCGACTGCCGCTGGGCGCGGCGGTGACCCTGGTGCTGCGCGACGGGGTGGGCATCGTGCCGGGCCTGGACTTCCGGCTCAAGACCGGCGACAGCCTGTTGATCGTGGCCACCCACGGGGTGCGCGACGAGACGGAGCGCCGGCTGCGGGCGGTCAGCCGGCGGGGCCGGCTGGCCCGCTGGTTTGGCGAGTACGGCGAGGATCGCGATGGTTGATCTGCTAGCGTTCCTTTTGTCCCGATACGGCATGACTCGGGGCTGAAAAGCGGAGCGACGGTGCGGCACGTTGTCGGACGCCTGTACGTTCCGTATTCTTGCCAACCTCCGGAGTGCGCGGCCCCGTCGCCGCGCGCCCGTTTTGTACCTGGGGGCGCCGATGCCGGCGACCCCTGTCCAGGCGCCGCGGACCACCGCGGTTCCGCGGCCGAGGGAGCGACGATGGCGAAGCCAGCCGAGACCAGGACCGCCGGCCGCAAGCCGGTGGCCAAGGCCACCCGCAGCGCGGCGGAGACCGAGAAGATCCGGGCGGCCCTGGCGGCGCGGCGCGACGAGTTGCGCGCCGAGTACGATCAGACGCTGAGTGAGATCACCGAGCTGCAGCGCGACCGGCTGACCGACTCGGCCGGGGACGACCAGGCCGACACCGGCACCAAGACGTTCGAGCGGGAGCAGGAGATCTCTCTCGCCAACAGCATCCTGGAACGGATCACGCAGGTCGAGCGCGCGCTGGAGCGGCTCGACGAGGGTGGCTACGGCTGGTGCGAGCGGTGCGGCAACCCGATCCCGGTGGAGCGGCTCGCCGCCTTCCCGTCGGCGACCCTCTGCGTGACCTGCAAGCAGCTGGAGGAGCGGCGCTGACGCCCACTCCCCGGCGGCCTGAGGAGGCGGTGCCCGGGCACCGCCGCGAGTGTCGATGGGGAGCAGATGAGCGCAGCACCGCCCGCCGGAGCCGGCCCCGCTGAGCCGGGCGGCCGCACGCCCCGGCGCAAGGCCGTCACGATCCTTCTCGGCATCGCGCTGGCCTCGCTGGCGGCCGACCTGGCCACCAAGCATCTGGCCCTGGTGAACCTGGAGGACCGGGAGCCGGTACGCCTGCTCGGCGGCGCCGTCTACCTCAACCTGACCCGCAACAGCGGGGCGGCGTGGAGCATCGGCGCCGACCACACCTGGATCTTTCCGTTGATCACCATCGGGGTGGTCGGCTGGATCCTGTTCATGGCGCTGCGGCTGCGGTCGCTGCCCTGGGCGGTCTCGCTCGGCCTGGTGCTCGGCGGGGCGCTGGGCAATCTCACCGACCGGATCTTCCGGGCCCCCGGCCACTTCGTCGGGCACGTGGTCGACATGGTCAGCCTCTTCGACCCGTACGGCCGGGTCTGGCCGGTGTTCAACCTCGCCGACAGCTCCCTGGTCTGCGGCGTGGTCCTGGCCGTGTTGCTGGAGCTCACCGGCCGGCAGCGCGACGGTAGCCGGGCGGGCACGGACGCCGCCGCCGACGCCCCCGCCGCGGCGGCCGGCGCCGAGCAGCGGGAGCGGGCGTGACCTCGGTGTTCGCCGCGGGCGGCGACCACCGATCACTGCCGGTGCCGGACGGCCTCGACGGGTTGCGGCTGGACCAGGCCGTGGCCCGGCTCTTCGGCCTCTCCCGGACGGCCGCCGCGGCCCTGGTCGACGCCGGCGACGCGCTGGTCGACGGCGCCGTGCGGCCCAACTCGCACAAGGTGAAGGCCGGATCCTGGCTGGAGGTCACGCTGCCCGCGCCGGCCGCCCCGCCCACCGTGGTGCCGCAGGCGGTGCCCGGGCTGCGGGTGGTCTACGCCGACGAGGACATCGTGGTGGTGGACAAGCCGGTCGGCGTCGCCGCCCACCCCAGCCCCGGCTGGACCGGCCCGACCGTGATCGGGGGGCTGGCCGCGATCGGGCACACGATCGCCACCAGCGGGGCGGCCGAGCGGCAGGGCGTGGTGCACCGGCTCGACGTGGGCACCACCGGAATCATGGTGGTGGCCAAGAGCGAGCAGGCGTACAGCGCGTTGAAGCGGGCGTTCAAGTACCGCGAGGTGGACAAGCGCTACCACGCCGTGGTGCAGGGCCACCTCGACCCGCTGCGCGGCACCATCGACGCCCCGATCGACCGGCACCCGACCCACGACTACCGCTGGGCGGTGGTCTCCGGCGGCAAGCCGAGCATCACCCACTACGACACCGTCGAGGCGTTCCCGGCGGCGAGCCTGGTCGACGTGCGGCTGGAGACCGGGCGCACCCACCAGATCCGGGTGCACTTCTCCACCCTGCGCCACCCGTGTGTGGGCGACCTCACCTACGGCGCCGACCCCACCCTCGCGGCCCGCCTCGGCCTGACCAGACAGTGGCTGCACGCCCGCGCGTTGACCTTCCTGCACCCCCGAACGGGGGACGAGGTCAGCTTCGTCAGCGACTACCCTGACGACCTGGAGCGCGCGCTCGAGATCCTCCGCGACTAGCGCGGCGCCCGCCCGAAACGATCCGACGAGGGGGCCTCCGTGCGCGCCGGCGACCTGCTGCGGCAGTTGGACCAGCGGCTGCTGCCGCGGCTGGCCACGGCGGTGGCCCGGCTGGGCCACGGCCCGGCCCGGCCTCGGCTGCTGCCGTCGGTGGCGCTGCTGTCCTGCGCCGCCGTGCTGCTCACCGCCGCCCTCGCCACCGACGACCGGCCGGTCGGCGACCGGACCGTCGGCGAGGTGACCCGGGTCGGGGTGGCCAACGGCGAGTCCATCCCCGGCTACGTCCGGGCCGCCGGGGCCGACCTGGCGACCCTGCCGGCCACCGCCGCCGCGCCGGGCGACGGCACCTACGCGCTGGTCTCGCTCTCGTCCTACCTGCCCCCGCAGCGGCTGGCGGCGGTCCTCGGCGACGTGTCGGTCGCCGAGGTCTTCGGCCGGGTGCCGCTGCCCGACCGGCAGACCGAGATCGTCCGCATCCCCGCCCAGCGGCTGCCGGACGACGTGGTCGGCGCGATGGCCGAACTCGCCACGCGCAAGGACCGGGAGGCGGCCGACTACCGGTCCCGGGCCGCCGCCACCGCCGACCCCGGGCTGCGCCAGGTGTACGCCAGCGGGGCCGAGGTCGCGGCGGCGGAGGCGGCCGCGTACCGGTCGGGGTGCGCCTGCGTCTACGCGGCGGTGGTCCGGGCCGAGCCGGCGGCGCTGCGCGGCGTGGCCGCCCGGCCCGGCGTCCGGGTGGTCGACCCGGCCCCCGAGGTGCGCCGGCTCGACCGGACGGTCTTCACCCCACCGCTGCCCGAGCAGGAGGACGTGGCCCGGCCGCCGGCCGACGGCGGTCTCGCCCCCTCGGCACCGACCGGCGAGCCGAGCGGGCCGGGCACGCGCAGCCCGGCACCCGCCCCGTCGGTGGGCGAATCGTCCGAACCCGCACCGGCCGTGACGGATCCGTCACTCCCGCCCTCGCCGTCGGTGCCCGCGGCGACCCCGTCGCACACCCCACCGACCTCGGTGGACGGGACCGACGGTAGCCCCGCGACGCCGTCGGTGTGACAACCGGCCACGGGGGGAGGGTGCGCGGACGGGTGTGGCCCGAATAGGGTTTGGTTCGTAGCCTGTCAGGCGGAGTTCACGGTGCTGGGGAGGACGAGCCTTGGACGGCAGCGAGACCGGCTGGGGTCGGCCGGCCGAACCAGCGCCCCGGTGGCGCGCGCTGCTCGACCGCGCCCGCCATGCCGGCCGGGGCGCCGAGCAGCCCGAGCCCGACCGCCGGCTCGAGGAGCCGCTGCCACCGCCCGGGCCGCTGGCCCCGCCCGAGCCGCCGTCCCCGCCGGAGGCGCTGCCCCGGCGTTCGGCCCGCAACGGCTACGCCGGGCGGGCGCCGGCCGTCAACCAGCCGGGCGAGCGGTCGTACGGCGCGGATCCCGGCTACCGGGCGGAGGCGACCTACCGGGTGGACCCGGCGTACCGGGCGGAGCCGGCCTACCGGCCCGAGCCGGGATACCCGGGCGAGCCGGGGTACCGGCTGCCGGAGCAGCGCCGACCGGAGCCGCCCGAGTCGCGGTACGCGTTGCTGGAGAGCGGCTACCAGCCCGAGCCGCCGCCGGCCGAGTCGCGCTACGCCCTGCTGGAGAACGGCTACCGCCCGGAGACCGGCTATCCCGTCGCGCCGCCGCCCCCGCCCCCCGCGCCGCCGGCGCTCCTTCCGCCGCCCGCGGTCGCGCCGCCGCCGGCGGTCGCCGACCGGGGCTACCCCTCGGCGCGGGTCGAGTGGCGCCCGCCGGCCGCCGACCCGGAGCTGGAGCGGGCCACCGCGGTGCTCCGCCGCGACCTGGGCACCCCGCGGGTGCTCGCCTTCGCCAACCCCAAGGGCGGCGTGCACAAGACCACCGCCACCGTGCTCGCCGCGGCGACCGTCGGCAGCGTACGCGGGCGGGGCGTGCTGGCCTGGGACGACAACGAACTGCGCGGCACGCTCGGGCTGCGCGCCGGCAGCGCCCGGCACGCCCGGACGATCCGGCACCTGGTCACCGACCTCGCCCAGATCGAGATCCGCGAGGGCACCGACCTGCTGGAGACCCTCGACGACTACCTGCGGCACGCCTCCGACGGCTCGTACGACGTGCTGGCCGGCGAGGAGAGCCCCCGGTTCGCCCAGCGGCTCGACCAGTTCACCGTCCGGCGGGTGCTGGAGCTGCTCCGGCGTACCCACGAGGTGGTCTGCGTGGACACCGGCAACAACGTGGAGAGCCCCAACTGGCGCACCGTGATGCAGGCGGCCGACCAGCTGGTGGTCACCACCGTGCCCCGCGAGGACGCCGCGTTCAGCGCCGACTGGATGCTCGACCTGCTGCACGAGGTGGGCATGGGGGAGCTGGCGGAGAACGCGGTGACGCTGATCTCCTGCCCGACGCCGGGCCGCTCGCCGTTGCAGGACGACCTGGAGAAGCACTTCGCCAGCCGCACCCGCGCGGTCGCCGTGGTCCCGTACGACCCGGCGCTGGAGACCGGCTCCTCGATCGAGTACCACCAGCTCCAGCCGCAGACCCGGCAGGCGTGGCTGCGGGCGGCCGGGGTGATGCTGGAGCCGTTCGCCCGGTGAGCGGGTCTGTCGCCACCGGCGACCCGCCGCGCCGCGCGGCCTGAGAGGATCACCGGGTGAGCCCGGACACCCCCGACCACGACCGGCCCGGCACCCGCCACGACGAGCCGGCCCCGACCACACCGGCCGACGCCGCCGCGCCGCCGCCCGCCCCGGACCACGCCGCCGCCGACCGGCCCGCGGCCCCGGCCCCGGCCGGCGCGGACGGGCCCCGCCACCCGGAGCACGAGGCGGCGGACGGGTCGCTCCAGCCGGCTCCCGCCGGTGCTGACCGGCCGCGGTACGTGGACTCCGGCGAGGCGGAAGTGGCGTGGGACGCCGAACCGCAGGGGTGGCCCGGTGCCGGGCAGCCGGGCGAGCCGGACCTGCCCCGCCGGCGGGCGCTGCGGCTCGGTGCGCTCGCCGTCGGAGCGCTGACCCTGCTCGGGGCGCCGCTCGGGCTGCTCTGGGCGGCGTTCGCCCCGGACACCCCGGTGGTCAAGGCACCCGGCGGCGCCGTCTACGCCCAGCCGCAGCCCGAGCAGCCGATCGCCGCCGACGGCTGGTTCAGCCTGCTCGGGCTCGGCTTCGGGGTGCTCGCCGCGGTCGCGCTCTGGTTCGTGCTGCGCCGGGTCCGCGGGCCGGTCGGGCTGCTCGCCGCGACGCTCGGCGCCCTGGGCGCGGCGCTGGTCGCCTGGCAGGTCGGGCGCCGGATCGGGCTGGCGACGTTCGAGCGGCTGCTGGCGACCGCCCCGGACGGGCAGGTCTTCACCAAGCCGGCCGACCTGCGGGCAGGCGGACTGGAGTGGTTCGTCGTCCCGCACGGCAACCTGCTGCTGCCCGCGTTCGGTGCCGCCGTGACGTACACCCTGCTGGCCGGCTGGTCGCGGTGGCCGTCGCTGCGCCCGGAGCCGGAGCTCGGCGGGGCCGGGCTCAGTTCGGTGCCGGTGGCGCGGCCAGCTCCGCCAGCGGCACCGGAACCGCCCGCACCTGGCGCAGCAGGGCCGCCTCGCGATTGAGCAGCCGCAGCTCGGCGCGGAGCCGGGCCGCGGTGTCGTCGATGGCGAGCAGCCGTTGCCGGTCGGCCACGGTCAGCGCGGCCGTCGCGGCCACCAGGTGCGACAGCACGGTCGGGTCCTCCGGCAGCTGCTCGGAGATCTCGTCCGGGTCGGGGCGGACCAGGCCCAGGTACTGCCGGAAGACCGCGATCACCCGGGCGGCGAGCAGCTCGGCGGTCTCGTCCGGCCCGCCCGGCTCGGGCAGCCACTCCACCTCGGCGGTCAGGTAGGGCGCGGAACGGGCGTCGACGTCGGCGATGCGGAACCGGCGCCGACCGACGGTGACGATGTCGAAGCCGCCGTCGGCCAGCTCGGTGACCTGGCGCAGCTCTGCGGTGCAGCCGACCTCGTGCAGCGTGATCTCGCCGCCGCCCGGCGTGGGCCGGCCGTCCGGCCCGGTCGGGGCGACCTCCCAGCCCTTCCGGATGGCCACCACGCCGAACTCGCGCGGGGCCCCGTCGGGCAGCCCGACCAGGTGCCGCACCAGCGCCCGGTAGCGCTCCTCGAAGATGTGCAACGGCAGCACCAGACCGGGAAAGAGCACCGTCCCGAGCGGAAACACCGGCAGCCGCGCAGTCACGCCGTCGAGCCTAGCCCGGCCCCGCCCCGGCGGCGTGTCCCGGCTCACCGTCCCGGCGTACGGGCGGTGCCGGTCGCCCCGGCGGCCGGCCGCCTAGACTCGCAAGGGTGTTGAATCGGATCGACCTGCGCGGCGGCGTGCGCGACCCGCGCCGCCTGCTGCCCCGTGCCCAGCTCGACGTGTCGGTGGCCGTCGAGCGGATCCGCCCCGTCGTGGAGGCGGTCCGGGAGCATGGGTACCCGGCGATCCGGGAGGCGAGCGAGCGGTTCGACGGGGTCGCCCCCGACCGGCTGCGGGTGCCCGCCGAGGCGATCGCCGCGGCGGAGGGCACCCTCGACCCGGAGGTCCGCGCCGCGCTGCTGGAGTCGATCACGCGGGCCCGGAAGGTGCACGCCGACCAGCGCCGCACCGACCACACCACCCAGGTCGTGCCGGGCGGCACGGTGACCGAGCGCTGGGTGCCGGTCGACCGGGTCGGCCTCTACGTCCCCGGCGGCCTGGCGATGTACCCGTCGACCGTGGTGATGAACGTGGTGCCGGCGCAGGCGGCCGGGGTCCGCTCGCTGGTGGTGGCCAGCCCGCCGCAGCAGGACAACGGCGGCCTGCCCGACCCGCGGGTGCTCGCCGCCTGCGCGCTGCTCGGCGTCGACGAGGTCTACGCGGTGGGCGGCGCCCAGGCGGTGGCGATGCTGGCGTACGGCGCCGCCGTGGACGCCGAGGGCGGCGCGCACTGCGAACCGGTCGACATGATCACCGGGCCGGGCAACATCTGGGTCACCGCCGCCAAGCGGCTGCTGCGCGGGGTGGTCGGCATCGACGCCGAGGCCGGCCCGACCGAGATCGCGATCCTGGCCGACGACACCGCCGACCCGGCGCACGTCGCGGCCGACCTGATCAGCCAGGCCGAGCACGACCCGCTCGCGGCGAGCGTGCTGGTCACCCCGTCGGTCGAGCTGGTCGAGGCGGTCGAGCGGGAGCTGGCCCGGCAGGTGCCGGCGACCAAGCACGCCGAGCGGGTCGGCACCGCGCTCACCGGCGAGCAGAGCGGCGTGGTGCTGGTCGACGACCTCGACGCCGGGCTGCGGGTGGTCGACGCGTACGCGGCCGAGCACCTGGAGATCCAGACCCGGGACGCCCGCGAGTGGGCGCTGCGGGTGCGCAACGCCGGCGCGATCTTCGTCGGCGCCTGGTCGCCGGTGTCGCTCGGCGACTACTGCGCCGGCTCCAACCACGTGCTGCCCACCGGCGGCTGCGCGCGGCACTCCTCGGGGCTGTCCGTGCAGTCCTTCCTGCGCGGCGTCCACCTGGTCGAATACTCCGAGCAGGCGCTGCGCGAGGTGGCCCCGCACGTGGTCACCCTGGCCAACGTGGAGGACCTGCCCGCGCACGGCCAGGCGGTGCGCGCCCGCTTCCCGGGGGTCGGCTCGTGACCACGCTGGACGACCTGCCGATCCGCGACGACCTGCGCGGGCTGAGCCCGTACGGGGCGCCGCAGCTGGACGTGCCGGTGCGGCTGAACACCAACGAGAACTCCTACCCGGTGCCCGAGCCGGTGGTGGAGGCGATCGGCAAGGCGCTCGCGGCCGAGCTGCGCGACCTCAACCGCTATCCGGACCGGGACGCGGTGGCCCTCCGCGCCGACCTGGCCGGCTACCTCGGCCACGGGCTCACCGTCGAGCAGGTCTGGGCGGCCAACGGCTCCAACGAGATCCAGCAGCAGCTGCTCCAGGCGTTCGGCGGCCCGGGGCGCAGCGCGCTCGGCTTCACCCCGGCGTACTCGATGCACCCGCTGCTGGCGCTGGGCACCGGCACCCGGTGGGTGCCGGCCCGCCGCGGGGTCGACTTCGGCCTGACCGCCGACGAGGCGGTGGCCCAGGTCCGCGAGCACGCCCCGGACGTGGTCTTCCTCTGCTCGCCGAACAACCCCACCGGCACCGCCCTCGACCCGGCGGTGGTCACCGCCGTGCTCGACGCGGCCCCCGGCATGGTGGTGGTCGACGAGGCGTACGCCGAGTTCGCCCGCCCCGGCACGGTGAGCGCGCTCGCCGTGCTGCCCGGTCACCCGCGCCTGGTGGTGACCCGGACGATGAGCAAGGCGTTCGGCTTCGCCGGCGGCCGGCTGGGCTACCTCGCCGCCGACCCGGCGGTGGTGGCGGCGGCGCAACTGGTCCGGCTGCCGTACCACCTCTCGGCGCTCACCCAGGCCGCCGCCCGCGCGGCGCTGGCCCACCGGGACGCCCTGCTCGGCACGGTCGCCGCGATCAAGGCGCAGCGCGACCGGATCGTCGCCGAGCTGCGCGGCCGGGGCCTGCGGGTCGCCGACAGCGACGCCAACTTCGTGCTCTTCCACGTCGGCGGCGACCAGACGGCGGCCTGGCGGGCCCTGCTGGCGCAGGGCGTGCTGGTCCGCGACGTCGGGCTGCCCGGCTGGCTGCGGGTCACCGCCGGCACCCCCGCCGAGACGGACGCCTTCCTCACCGCCATGGAGAAGCTGTAGATGGGCGCGCAAGCCCCGCGACCGAGAGGCGAGCAATGAGCCGGACCGCCCGGGTGGAGCGGATCACCAAGGAGACGAAGGTCCTCGTCGAGGTCGACCTCGACGGCGCGGGCCGGGCCGAGATCAGCACCGGCGTCGGCTTCTACGACCACATGCTGCACCAGATCGCCCGGCACGGCGGCTTCGACCTGACCGTCCGCACGGTGGGCGACCTGGAGATCGACGCGCACCACACCATGGAGGACACCGCGCTCGCCCTGGGCGCCGCGTTCGACCAGGCGCTGGGCGACAAGGCCGGCATCCGGCGGTACGGCTCGGCCACCGTCCCGATGGACGAGGTGCTGGTCCGGGCGGCGGTGGACCTGTCCGGCCGGCCGTACGTGGTGCACGACGAGCCGGCGCTGGCGCCGTACATCGGGCCGGTCTACCCGACCAGCATGACCCGGCACATCTGGGAGTCCTTCGGCCAGGCGGCCCGGATCACCCTGCACGTGGACGTGCTGCGGGCGGCCCGGCCGGGTGGTCACCCGGACGCCCACCACGTGGTCGAGGCCCAGTTCAAGGCGGTCTCCCGGGCGCTGCGCGAGGCCACCGCGATCGACCCGCGCGCGGCCGGCGCGATCCCCAGCACGAAGGGGGCGCTCTGATGGGCGCGGCGCTGCCGATCCTGCTCCTGGTCCTCGCCGGCGTGCTGGTGGGTGGGGTCTTCTCGCTGTACCGGCAGGGCGCGCCGCGGGCCGCGCTGCTGATCACCGCCCTGCTCGCCGTGCTGGCCACCGTGGGTGGAGTGCTCTGGCTGCTGCCGGGGGAGGGTTCATGAGCGAGCGTCAGCGAGCGAATCATCGGTGCAGCGCTGTGGTGCCTCAGGGCGGCACGGAGCGAAGCGGAGTGCCGGCATGAGCAACGTCGTGGTGCTCGACTACGGGTCGGGCAACCTGCGCTCGGCGGAGCGGGCGCTGGCCGCCGCCGGCGCCGGGGTGACGGTGACCGACGACCTGACCGCCGCCGCCGAGGCGGACGGTCTGGTGGTGCCGGGGGTGGGCGCGTTCGCCGCGTGCATGGCCGGGATCGAGGCGCTCGGCGCCGGGCCGGTGATCGCCGAGCGGGTCGCCGCCGGCCGTCCGGTGCTGGGCATCTGCGTCGGCATGCAGGTGCTCTTCGAGCACGGCGACGAGCACGGCGTGGTCACCAAGGGGCTCGGCCTGCTCCCCGGCGGGGTGACCAAGCTGCCCGCCGCCCGGCTGCCGCACATGGGCTGGAACACCGTCCGGGCGCCGGCCGGCTCGGTGCTCTTCGCCGGGCTGCCCGCCGACAGCCGGTTCTACTTCGTCCACTCGTACGCGGTCGGCGAGCCGGGCGGGCTGGCCGCGGCGGGCGCCACGGTGACCACCGCGCACCACGGGGTGGACTTCGTCGCGGCGGTGGAGCGGGGCGCGCTGTCGGCCGCCCAGTTCCACCCGGAGAAGTCCGCCGACACCGGGGCCACGCTGCTGCGCAACTGGCTCGGCACGCTGGGCACCCGTGGCTGAGCGGGTCCGCCGCCGATCCCGCCGGCGAGGTCCCGCGCGACCGGCCGGCGGGGTGCGCCGGCGGGGTGCCCGGTGAGCAAGGAGCGCGCCCGCCGGCGGGCGGAGCGGGAGGCCGAGCAGGCCCGCGAGCGGGCCGTCCGGCAGCGGCGGTCGGCCCGGCGGGCCCGGCGGCGGGCGCTGCTGCGGCGGATGACGCCCACCTGGCGGCGCGGGCGTACCGGCCGGCTGCCCCGGCACAGCCGCGGCGAACGCGCCGCGATCGTGCTGCTCACCCTGGCGTCGATCATGCTGATCTGGTCGCTCGTGGACGACCTGGCGCTGCGTCTCGCGCTGGTCGTGCTGCTGCTGCTCGTACTGCCGGCGATCGTGGTGATCGCCCTGGACCGTCGTACCTGAGTCGAGGAGAAGAACCTTGAGCCTGACCCTGTTGCCCGCCGTGGACGTCGCCGACGGCCGGGCCGTCCGGCTCGTGCAGGGCGCCGCCGGCAGCGAGACCAGCTACGGCGACCCGCTGGAGGCCGCGCTGGCCTGGCAGCGGGACGGCGCCGAGTGGATCCACCTGGTCGACCTGGACGCCGCGTTCGGCCGCGGCTCCAACGCCCACCTGCTCGCCGAGGTGGTGCGGCAGTTGGACGTGAAGGTGGAACTCTCCGGTGGCATCCGGGACGACGAGTCGCTCGCCGCCGCGCTGGGCACCGGCGCCGCCCGGGTGAACATCGGCACCGCCGCGCTGGAGGACCCGACCTGGTGCGACCGGGTGGTCGGCGAGTTCGGCGACCGGGTGGCGATCGGGCTGGACGTGCGCGGCCGTACCCTCTCCGCCCGGGGCTGGACCCGCGACGGCGGTGACCTGTACGAGGTGCTGGAGCGGCTGGACAAGGCCGGCGCGGCCCGGTACGTGGTCACCGACATCACCAAGGACGGCACCATGCGCGGGCCGAACCTGGACCTGCTGCGCGAGGTCTGCGCCCGCACCGACGCCCCGGTGATCGCCTCCGGCGGCGTCTCCACCCTGGACGACCTGCGGGCGCTGGCCACCCTGGAGCCGTTGGGCGTGGAGGGCGTCATCGCCGGCAAGGCGCTCTACGCGGGGGCCTTCACGGTCGCCGAGGCGCTGGAAACGCTGGCGGCGGCGTGACCGGGCCCATCGTCGGGGGCAGCGGCGCGACGGTCACCCGGCTCGGCTCCGGCGGCCCGTGGGAGGCCACCTACGGCTACTCCCGGGTGGTCCGCGCCGGCGACCTCGCCTGGACGGCCGGCTGCACGTCCACCGTGGACGGGGTGGTGACCCACGTCGGGGACGCCGCCGCGCAGACCGCGCAGGCGCTGCGGATCGCGCTGGACGCGCTCGCCGAGGTGGGGGCGCAGCCGGCCGACGTGGTGCGGACGCGGATGTACGTCACCGACCGGGCGTACGCCGACGAGGTCGGCCGGGCGCACAACGCCGTCTTCGGGGCGGTCCGCCCGGCCGCGACCATGGTGGTGGTGGCCGGCCTGCTGGACCCGGAGCACCTGGTCGAGGTGGAGCTGGAGGCCTACCTCGGCGACCGCTGAGCCGGCCGGACGGCGCGGCGTGTCCCGCCGTCCGGTGCTCGACCGGCGCCGCCGGTCGGTGGAAGACTGACCCGGTGAGCGGGGCGGCTGTCGGTCGGGACATGGTGGTCGACCGCGCCCGGCGGTCCCTGGACGAGGGCCGCCCGGTGCTGGTGGAGGGGCCGGCCGGGATCGGCAAGACGGTCGTGCACCGGGCGCTGCTGGCCGCGGCGGAGCGGGCCGGCTGGCTGGTGCTGGCCTGCGCGCCGACCGAGGCGGAGGCCGCGCTGCCGTTCGCGGCGCTGGCCGACCTGCTGGCCCCGGTGACGGCCCGGGTGCCCGAGCTGCCGGCGCCGCAGCGCGCCGCGCTGGCCGGGGTGCTGCTCACCGGCGACGAGCCGGGGCAGCCGATCGACGAGCGGACCGTGGGCGTGGCCATCCGGTCGTTGCTGGACCTGGCCGCCGCCGACCAGGCGGTGCCCCGGCTGCTGGTGGCCGTCGACGACGCCCCCTGGCTCGATCCGCCGAGCGAGCGCGCGCTCCGGTTCGCGGTGCGCCGGCTGGTGCCGCGGATCGCCGTGCTGGTCACCGCGCGCAGTGAACGGGCCGGCACGGACCCGGTCCCGCTCGGGCTCGACCACGGCGCCACCGGCGCCCGGCTGGACCGGATCGCGCTCGGCCCGCTCGGCGTGGGGGCGCTGCACCACGTGCTGCGCACCGAGACCGGGACGGCGCTGCCGCGGCCGTTGCTGGTGCGCATCGCCGCGGAGGCCGGCGGCAACCCGCTGCTCGCCATCGAGTTGGCCCGGGCGGTGCTCCGCCTGCCGCAACTGCCGGCCCCGGGCGCCGACCTGCCGGCCGCGCCGTCGCTGCGGCAGCTGGTCGCCGACCGGGTGGCCGCGCTGCCGCCGGACACCCGGCACGCGGTGCGCCTGGCCGCCCTTTCGGGAGTCCCCACGCTGGCCGGGCTGGCCCGCGCCGGGGTGTCGCCGGCCGCCTTCGACGCGGCCGAGGAGGCCGGCCTGGTCGTGGTGCGCGGCGAGGTCGTCGGGTTCGCCCACCCGGTGTACGCCGCGGCGGTCCGCGGTGACGTGCCGCCCGGGGTGCGCGGCCGGCTGCACCGACTGCTCGCCGACACCGCGCTCGACCCCGACGAGCGGGCCCGGCAGCTGGCCCGCTGCGTCACCGGGCCGGATCCGGCGGCGGCGGCGGAGGTCGCCGCGGCCGCCGCCCGGCAGCGCGGCCGGGGCGCGCCGGAGACGGCCGCCGGCCTGTACGACAGCGCGGCCCGGCTCGCGTCGCCCGGCGCCACCGACGAGCACGCGAGGTGGCGGCTGGCCGCCGTGGAGTGCCGCAACGACTGCGGCGACTACTCCGCCGCGCGAGCGGCCGCCGACCGGGCGGCCGAGGAGCTGACCGGGCCGGCACGCGCGGAGGCACTGCTGTTGCGCGCGGTCGTCGCCTGGAGTTCCGACGAGCCGGCGGAGGCGGCCTGGACGGCGGCCGAGGCGGCCCTGGCGTCCGCACCGGCCGGCTCGACGCTGGCCGGCCGGATCCACGCCCACCTCAGCCTGTTCCGGGACGCCCCGGAGACGGCCCGGCGGCACGCGGAGGCGGCGGTCGCCCTGCTGGCCGGCAGCCCGGACCACCGGCCGGTGCACGCCGCCGCCCTGTTGCTGCTCTTCTTCAGCGAGGTGCGGGCCGGGCGGCCGGCGCGGGCCGAACTGCTGGCGCGGGGCCTGGAGCTGGAGGGGGAGGAGCCGTCCTGGCTGGCCGGCACGGTGCCGGCGATCTGGTGGCGGTCGGTGGACGAGCACGGCCGGGCCCGCGACCGGCTGCACCGGATGCTGGACCGGGCGGTCGCCCGGGGCGACGAGCCGTCCCAGCACGACCTGCTCTGCCACCTGGGCGAGACCGAACTGCTCGCCGGCCGGTGGGCGGACGCCGCCACGCACATCGCCGCCGCCCGCGAGCTGGGTGAGCAGTACGGCACCGACTCGGCCGGCGAGCACTGGCTGGACGGGCTGCTGCTGGCCCACCGGGGGCGGCTGCCGGAGGCGGACCGGATCGCCGCGGAGGGGCTGCGCCGGGCCGCCGAGCTGGACGACCGCTGGCGGCGGCGGATCTACGCCCAGCTCGCCGGGTTCGTCGCGCTCAGCGCGGGGCGGATGCCGGTGGCCGCCGGGCACTACGGCGAGCTGGCGGTGACCGTCGACGAGCTGGGCCTGGTCGAGCCGATCGCCCAGCGGTTCGAACCGGACTGGCTGGAGGCCTGCGTCGGCGCCGGTGACCTGGCCACCGCCGAGGCGGTGCTGGACCGGCTGGCCGTCCGGCACCGGCGGCTGCCGCGACCGTGGACCACGCTGGGGCTGGCCCGCGGCCGGGTGCTGCTCGCCGGCGCGCTGGGCCGCGACCCGTCGGACGCGCTGGCCGAACTGGCCGCCGCCCGGGCCGCGGTGCCGGCCGACGTACTGCCCCTGGACCGGGCCCGCTGCCTGCTGGTGGCCGGGGTCGCGTACCGGCGCCTGCGGCGTCGGCGCGAGGCGCGGGACGCGTTGACCGCCGCCGCCGCCGAGTTCGACGCGCTCGGCGCGGAAGCCCTGGCGGCCCGGGCCCGGGCCGAGGCGGACCGTACCGGTGGCCGCCCGCCGGCACCCCGTCAGCTGACCGGCACCGAGCTGGAGGTGGCCCGGCTGGCCGCCGCCGGCCGCACCAACCGGGTCATCGCCGACACGCTGTTCATCAGCCCGAAGACCGTCGAGGCGAACCTGGCCCGGGTCTACCGGAAGCTCGGCGTCGCCAGCCGGGCGGAGCTGGGCGCGGTGATGGCCCGCGCCGACGTCGAAGGATAGGGAAACACCCGATTACCTCGGCGCCGCGCCGACCTAGCGTCGACGCATGGCCGCTCGACTGTTCGTGCTCGAACGCTACGACCGGGGTCCGGGGGAGGGTGCCGGCGAGCCCGTCGGCGGGTTGACCACCGGCACCACCCGGCTGCGGGGCGCGGTGCGGATCCCCGCCGACGACGTGGTGCTGGCACTGGTCGAGGGGCCCGACGCGGAGACGGTGGCGGCGGTGGCCGCCGCCGCCGGTTGGCGGGTGGATCGGATCGGGCCGGCCGAGTGGATCGCCACGCCGGAGGGCGCGGCGCCCCGGGCCGGAGCAGACCCGTCATGACCGTTCCGCCGGCCCGTGCCGGCAAGCTCCGGGCATCGATCCACGAAGGAGGGACGTCGAGGTGAAGCAGATTCGTCGTCACCGGCCGTCCGCGCTGCTGCTGGCCGGGCTGCTCGGGCTGGCCGGCTGCGGCGGCACGGAAGAGACGCCGCCGACGGCCGGCGGCGCGCCGCCGCCGGAGGTGGTGGCCACCGCGACCGCGGCCGCCGAGCCGTCCCCGACGCCGGCGGCGTCGACGCCGGACCCGTGCGCGCTGGTATCCAGGCGGGAGGCCGAACAGCTCGCCGGCACGCCGCTGGAGGACGCCCGGCCGGTGCGGGAGACCTGCACCTACAACGGGCCGGTCAGCGGGCCGACCGCCCAGGTCGAGGTCTTCGTCGGCGACGGGGCGAAGAAGTTCCTGGACATCGAGCGCGACCTCGGCCACGAGTTGCGGCCGCTGGCCGGGGTCGGTGACGAGGCGTACGCCAGCCACGAGGCGGTCTTCGTGAACGGCTCGGGGGTCTGGGTGTCGGTGCGCCTGGTCCGGCTCAACGACCCGGCGGAGAACCGCGCCCCGCTGGAGAAGGTGGCGCGTACCGTGGCCGGACGACTCTGAGCGGGGCGCGGCGGCGATGAGGACGAACCGTTCCACCCGCTGGCTCGCCGTGGTGACGGCGCTGGCCGTGCTGGTGGCGACCGGCGCCTGCCAGGGCGACCCGCCGCCGGGCGGCGAGCGGATGGACCCGTACCACGCGGACGCCATCCGGTTCGGGCTCGCGCCACGGCCGCACCCCGACGTCACGTACCAGCCGGACGTGGTCCTGGTCGGCGGCGGCGGCGCCGCGGTGCGGTCGGTGACGGACGACGGGCTGACCTGGCGGATCGACCCCGGCGCCGACCGGGCCGACGAGCTGGCCCCGGGCAAGGTCATGTTCCTGACCTCCCGGGCGGTCGGCCGGGTGGTGGACGTCCGCCGGGACGGCGGCGACCTGGCGGTGACCATCGGTCCGGTCGAGCTGACCGAGGTCATCCGGGACGGCACCTTCCGCACCGACGCCCCGGTGCCGCTGGACCGGCCGATCGCCTACTCCGCCGGCACGCCGGCCTGGGTCGCCGCCGACCTGCCGCCCGACGCCCCGCCGACCGGGGGCACCGGCGGCGGCACGCCGGGCGCGGACAACGCCGGCGGGCCGAGCGGAAGCACCGGTGGCGAGCCGGCCGGCGGCGTCGGTGGTGGCGGGCCGGGCGAGGTCGGCGGTGGGCAGGTCCGGGCCGCAGCGGCCGGCGGGGCGCCGGTCGGCCGGTCGCGCCGGTCTCCGGTCCGTGCGCCGGTGCCCGCGCCCCGCCCGCCGGCGCCACCGGCCCGGGTCGCCAACCAGCAGTCGGCGCAGGCGGGTGCTCTCCGGTTGACGACGGAGTGCTGCTCCGACGGGGTCACCGCCCGGTTCGAGCACGACGACGGCGAGATCCGGATGACCGGTTCGGTGACCCTGCTGATGGACCGGCCGACGGCCACGTTCGATCTCGCCATCTCCGGCGGCGCGGTCACCCGGGCGGAGTTCAGCATCACCGGCGGCGCCGGCCTCCGGGTGGCGGTCAAGGCGGCGACCGCGGTCGGCAACGTCCGTAACCTGGCCCGGTCGGTCGTGGTGCCGACGCAGTTCAGCGTCCCGATCGGGACGCTGCTCGGGGTGCCCTTCTCGGCCACGGTGGACCAGTTGCTGGAGGTGCGGACGGCGTTCAGCGCCAAGGACGGCAGGCTGGACGCCGCCGGCGAGTACGCGCTGACCGGCGCTCTCGGCTACGGGTACCACCGCCCGTACTGGGGCCCGGTCATGCCGAGCGGCTTCGCCGTCCGCAACAGTCTGACCAACTCGATCACCGGCGTCTCGATCGGAGCGAGCGGGCTGCTCGTCGCGTACGACGTGAAGTTCACCGTGGGGATCGGGGCGCTCGGGTTCACCGCCGGGGTCTACGCCGGCCTGCGCGCCACGGTCGGGGCGAGCCTCGGCTCGGGGGCCGGCCTGATCGTCTGCCGGGGTGCCGGGCTCAGCGTCACCATGCGCTACGGAATCAGCTACTCGATCCCGAAGGTGGTGGCCGACGTGGTCAACTTCTTCCTCAAGGTCTTCAAGACCAAGCCGATCCGGCAGCGGGGCGAACTCGGCGACGAGAGCGTGGTGGTGAAGCGGTCCGAGACCGTCCCGCCGGACGTGCCGCTCTGCGTGGTGTGACCCGCCGATAGATTGTGCACAACCCAATTGTGCGCTACCGTTTTCTGGTGACCGATGATCTGGTGCTGGGCCGGCAGGTGTGCTTCGCGCTCTACGCGGCGTCGCGCGCGCTGACCGACGTCTACCGCCCGATCCTCGACCGGTTCGGGCTGACCTACCCGCAGTACCTGGTGCTGCTGGTGCTCTGGGAGCACGACGACTCCGCGCCCACGGTCTCCGAGCTCGGTGCGCGCCTGCGGTTGGATTCCGGCACGCTCTCTCCGCTGCTCAAGCGGCTGGAGGGGGCGGGCCTGGTGGTCCGGCGGCGCTCGGCGCGCGACGAGCGGCGGGTCGAGGTGGGCCTGACCGCCGAGGGTCGGGCGCTGCGCGAGCGGATGGCGGACGTGCCGCTGCGGGTGGCCCGGGCCACCGGGCTCACCGCGGCGGAGCTGGTCGCCATCCGGGACACCCTCACCCGGGTCACCGAGACCATCCACCGACAGAAGGAGCAGTGACCCCTCATGCAGGTGCTCTACACCGCGTCCGCCCGGGCCACCGGTGACGGCCGCGACGGCCACGTCCAGACCCCCGACGGCACGCTGGCGCTCGACCTCGCGGTGCCGAAGGAGATGGGTGGGGCCGGCGGGGCCGCCAACCCCGAGCAGCTCTTCGCCGCCGGCTACGCGGCCTGCTTCCACTCCGCGCTGCGGGTGGTCGGCCGCCGGGCCAAGGCGGACGTGACCGGCTCGGTCGTCGAGGCGGAGGTGGGCATCGGCCCGAACGGCGCCGGCGGCTTCGGGCTGACCGTCACGCTCCTGGTCGACCTGCCCGCCGTCGAGCGGGCCGCCGCCGAGCAACTGGTGGCCCAGGCGCACCAGGTCTGCCCGTACTCCAACGCCACCCGGGGCAACATCGACGTCGCGCTCACCGTACGGGCGGCGGCGTGAGCGGGCCGGCGAACCGGGAGATCCACCTGGCGTCCCGCCCCGAGGGCTGGCCGACCGCGGAGAACTTCCGGCTGGTCGAGACGGAGGTGCCGAAGCCCGGGCCGGGCCAGCTCCTGGTGCGCAACCGGTACCTGTCGGTCGACCCGTACATGCGCGGGCGGATGAACGACGTGAAGTCGTACCTGCCGCCGTTCCGGCTCGACGCGCCGCTGGACGGTGGCGCGGTCGGCGAGGTGGTGGCCGCCGAGGCGGAGGGCTTCGCGCCCGGCGACTGGGTGCTGCACGGCCTCGGCTGGCGGGAGTACGCGCTGGTCGACGCGGGCTCCGCGCGTACCGTCGACCCCGACCTGGCGCCGGTGACCACGTACCTGCACGTGCTCGGGATGACCGGGCTGACCGCGTACGCCGGGCTGCTCGAGGTGGCCGCGATGCGGCCGGGCGAGACGGTCTTCGTCTCCGCCGCGGCCGGCGCGGTGGGGAGCCTGGTCGGGCAGATCGCCAAGCTCAAGGGGGCGTCCCGGGTGGTCGGCAGCGCCGGCTCGGCGGCCAAGGTGCAGCGGCTGACCGCGCTCGGCTTCGACGCGGCGTTCGACTACCACGACGGGCCGGTCCGCCGGTCGCTGAAGGAGGCCGCGCCCGAGGGCATCGACGTCTACTTCGACAACGTCGGCGGCGACCACCTGGAGGCGGCCATCTCCGCCATGCGCCCGCACGGCCGGGCCGCGATCTGCGGCATGATCGCGCAGTACAACGACACCGAGCCGCCGGCCGCGCCGCGCAACCTGGCGCTGGTCATCGGCAAGCGGCTGACCCTGCGCGGCTTCCTGGTCGGCGACCACGGCGCGCTGCGCGGGCAGTTCGTCCGGGAGATGTCCGGCTGGCTGCGCGACGGTAGCGTCCGCTACGACGAGACGGTCGTCGACGGGATCGAGAACGCCCCCGAGGCGTTCCTCGGCCTGCTGCGCGGCGAGAACCTCGGCAAGATGCTCGTCCGGGTGTGACCCGGGCCTCGTCGGCGGCGGCCGGCCCGTCCGGGTCGGCCGCCGCGGCCCGCCGACGGGATAGGCTCGCCGCATGACGGTGGCGGTACGGGTGATCCCGTGTCTGGACGTGGACGCCGGGCGGGTGGTCAAGGGGGTCAACTTCCTCGACCTGCGCGACGCCGGCGACCCGGTCGAGCTGGCCGCGGCGTACGACCGGGCCGGCGCGGACGAGCTGACCTTCCTCGACGTCACCGCCTCCTCCAGCGACCGCGGCACCATGCTCGACGTGGTCCGGCGCACCGCCGAGTCGGTCTTCATCCCGCTGACCGTCGGCGGCGGCATCCGGCAGGTCGCCGACGTCGACACGCTGCTGCGGGCCGGCGCCGACAAGGTCGGGGTGAACACCGCGGCGATCGCCCGCCCGGAGCTGATCGCCGAGATCGCCGACCGGTTCGGCCGGCAGGTGCTGGTGCTCTCCCTGGACGTGCGGCGCGCGCCGGCCGGCACCACGCCCAGCGGCTTCGAGGTCACCACCCACGGCGGCCGGCGGGGCACCGGGCTGGACGCGGTCGAGTGGGCCCGCCGGGGCGCCGAGCTGGGCGCCGGCGAGATCCTGCTCAACTCGATGGACGCCGACGGCACCAAGGCCGGGTTCGACCTGGAGCTGATCGGGGCGGTGCGCCGGGTGGTGGACGTCCCGGTGGTGGCCAGCGGCGGCGCCGGCGAGGTGGCGCACTTCCCGCCGGCGGTCGGCGCCGGCGCCGACGCGGTGCTCGCCGCGAGCGTCTTCCACTTCGGTGAGCTCACCGTGGCCGAGGTCAAGGACGCGCTGCGCGGGGCGGGCCACCCCGTCCGCTGAGCCGGCGTCGGTCGGCCCGAGGGTCAGTCCCGGTGGGCCCGGTTCTCGGGCGAGCGGCGGGGCGCCGGGATCGAGCGCACCAGATACTCCTGCACCGCGGCGGCGTGGTCGGCCTCGTCGAGCCGCCACTCCGCGTGGACCGGCGGCTGCCGGCGGCTCAGCACGCCCTGCACCGTGTCGACCGTGGTGGCCAGCCCGGCGCTCGGGCGGGTGCGCCACAGCCGCTCACCGTCGGGGGTGATCCGGAACCAGCCGTCGGCGACGTCGACCAGGCCGGCGCCGACCAGCCGGCGGACCGCCTCCTCCACCTCGTGCCGCTCCGGGATCGCCTGGTTGAGGTGGTCGGCGGTGGAGAGCACGTCGGCCAGCCGCACCCCCTCGGGCCGGCGGCTGGCCGGGGACCGGCGGTGCCGTCCGGCACCGCTGGCGATCACCAACGAGACGAAGATCCAGGCGTCGCTCCAGCGCCATCCGCTCTCCCCCATGCGCAGATTCTGCCGGGCAGCACGGCCAAAAGGGAACACCCGGCCCGCCCCCGCACCCTGGGCGACGACGTGTGTACGCCGCTCAGCCGGCCGGCACCGGCGCGGCCCGGCCCGGGGTGGGCAGCGGCGGCTCGGCGACGGTGAACCGGGGCAGGAACAGCTGGGTCAGCGGCCCGATGGCGAGCGCGTACGCCACCGTGCCGACGCCGACGGTGCCGCCGAGCAGCCAGCCCACCGCCAGCACGGCCACCTCGATGGCGGTGCGGACCACCCGGATCGACCAGCCGGGCCGGCGGGCGACCAGGCCGGTCATCAGCCCGTCGCGCGGGCCGGGGCCGAGCCGGGCGCCGATGTAGAGGCCGGTGGCGGCGCCGTTGGCCACGATGCCGGTGACCAGCAGACCGATCCGGACGGCGAGCGGCCCGCCGGCCGGCAGCACCGCCAGCGTGGCGTCCACCACCAGGCCGATGACCACCACGTTGCTCACCGTGCCGATGCCGGGGCGCTGCCGCAACGGGATCCAGAGCAGCAGGACGAGCGCGCCGACCGCGATGGTCACGGTGCCGAAGGACAACCCGGTGCCGCGGGCGAGCCCCTGGTGGAAGACGTCCCACGGGTTCAGGCCCAGCCCCGACCGGATCATGAGGGCCATGCTGATCCCGTAGAGGGCGAGGCCCGCGTAGAGCTGGGTCAGCCGCCGGAGGGGGCGGTACCGCAGATTGCCAACCGTTGCCATGCATGCCACCCTAGGGGCCAATCCGGAGCGCTGAAGAGCCAATATCGGAGGAGTGGCATGACAAGCCAGGTGCGGGGAGTCCAATTGGCCCGGCTGCTCGGCCAGTGGCATGCCCTCCCGGGCCGCCGGCGCAGCCCCGACTACGCCGCCCTGGCCGGCGCGGTGCGCGGCCTGCTCGCCGACGGCCGGCTGCCGCTGGGCGTCCGCCTGCCGGCCGAACGGGAACTGGCCCAGGCGCTGCGGATCAGCCGCACCACGGTCAGCGCCGCCTACCGGGAGCTGCGCGAGAGCGGCCACCTGGCCAGCCGGCGCGGCGCCGGCAGCTGGACCATGCTGCCCCGCACCCACCGGGTGGCCAGCACCGGTCTGTGGACCCCGCAGGACGACCACGACATGATCGACCTGGGTGTGGCCGCGCTGGCCGCCCCGGCCGAGCTGGTGCCGGCCGCCCGGGCCGCCGCCGAGGACCTGCCCCGCTACCTGGGCGGCGCCGGCTACCACCCGACCGGGATCGTCGAGCTGCGCGAGGCGGTGGCGCAGGCGTACACCGAGCGGGGGCTGCCCACCTCGGCCGACCAGATCATGGTCACCAACGGCACCCAGCACGCCCTGGACCTGGTGCTCCGGCTGGCGCTCGCGCCCGGCGCCGGCGTGCTGGTCGAGTCGCCGAGCTACCCGAACGCGCTGGCCGCGCTCGCGGCGCGGCGGGCCCGGATCACCACCCACGGGCTGGGCGCCGAGGCCGGCTGGGACGCCGACCTGCTGCTCGGCAGCCTGCGGCAGACCCGGCCGAAGCTGGCCTACCTGATCCCGGACTTCCAGAACCCCACCGGCCACCTGATGCCCGCCGACCTGCGCGAGCGGCTGGTCGCCACGGCGCACGCGGTCGGCACCGACCTGGTCGTCGACGAGTCCTTCGTGGACCTGCCGCTGGACGGCACGACCGTGCCGCCGCCGACCGCCGTGTTCGACCGGCACTCGCGGGTGGTCACCATCGGCGGGATGAGCAAGCCCTTCTGGGGCGGCCTGCGGATCGGCTGGGTCCGCGCGTCCGCGCCGCAGGTGCAGCGGCTGGCCGCGACCCGGGTCGGGGTGGACATGGCCAGCCCGGTGCTGGACCAGCTGGTCGCGGTGCACCTGCTGGCCGACGCGCCGGCCATCGTCGCGGCCCGGCGGGCCCAGCTCGCCGCCCAGCGGGACGCGTTGCTCGGCGCGCTGGCGCAGCGGCTGCCGGACTGGCGGGTCACCGTGCCGCGCGGCGGCGTCACCCTCTGGGCCGAACTGGACGGGCCGATCTCCAGCGCGCTCGCCCGGGCCGCCGAGGAGGTCGGCGTGCGGCTGGCCCCCGGACCCCGGTTCGGGCTGGACGGGACGCTGGAACGCTTCCTGCGGCTGCCGTTCACGCTGCCGGCCGCCGACCTGGTGGAGGCGGTCGGCCGGATCGCGGCGGTCCGCTACGACCTGGACCGTGGTGGCCGGCCCCGCTGGCGGGAGCCGGCCGTCATCGCCTGACCCGCCGGCGCCGGCCGGGGCATCGTGCCGAGGCGCCCGCCCGCCCCGCGCCGGCCGGAACCCGTGCCGGGACCACGGCGGCCCCGGGACGGCCGGAACCCGTGCCGGGACCACGGCGGGCCCCGGGACGGCCGGCGCCCGGATCGCGGAGCCTCGTGCGGTCCGCCCGGATCGGCCCTGCCAGCGGGTACCGGCTGCCAGACTGCCCTGGTGGGACGCGCGGACGGGGGTCGGTGGGCGCGCGGGGTCCAGCGGAGCGCGCCGGGCTCCCGGGCGACCCGGCTGGAGCTCTTCTACGACCTGGTCTTCGTCTTCGCCTTCCTGAACGTCACCACGGTCACCGCCGGCAACCAGACCGGCCGCGGCCTGGTCAAGTGCCTGGTGGTGCTCGCCCTGCTCTGGTGGTGCTGGACCGGGTTCGCGGCGCTGGGCAACGTGGTCCGCACCGACCAGGGGATCGTGCCGCTGGTCGGCTTCGCCACCATGGCCGCCGCCTTCGTGCTGGCGCTGGCCCTGCCGAAGGCGTTCGTCGACCGCCCCGGCGGGCTGTCCGGGCCGCTGGTCTTCGCCACCTGCTACTTCCTGGTCCGGGCCAGCCAGGTCTCGATCTTCCTGTGGGTCGGTCGCCGCAACCGTGACCTGAGCCGGCGTTGGCTGCTGCTCGCCCTGCCGGTGCTGCTGGCCACGTCGCTCATCGTCACCGCCGCGCTGGTGCCGCAGCGGCTCTTCGACGGCGCGGCCGAGTCGGCCGCCCGGCTGGCGTGCTGGCTCGCCGCCCTCGCCGTCGAGTACGGCACCGGGCTCGCGCTGCGCGGCACCGGCTGGACCGTGCTCTCCGCCGGGCACTGGGCGGAACGGCACGCCCAGATCGTCCTGGTCGCGCTCGGCGAGTCCATCATCGCGCTCGGGTTCGGGCCCGGCGGCACCGCCGGGCTGCCGCTGAACTGGCCGGCGATCACCGGGGCGGTGCTCGGCATCGCGGTGGTCGCGGCCCTGTGGTGGGCGTACTTCGACACCCTCGCGTTCGCCATGGAGCAGGCTCTGCACCGCACCCGGGACCGGGCCGCCCGCGCCGTGCTGGCCCGGGACGCCTACACCTACCTGCACCTGCCGGTCATCGCGGGCGTCATCCTCTTCGCGCTCGGGCTCAAGGGACTGATCCACGAGGGGGCCGCCCCCACGACCCCGACCTGGGGGGTCACCCTGCCCGGCTTCGACCTGCTGGTACTCCACGGCGGGACAGCGCTCTACCTGCTCGCGTTGATCGTGCTCGGCGGCCGGATGCTGGGCGCCGCGCGCTGGCCGACCGTCGGCGGGGTGCTGGTGCTCCTCGCGCTGGTGCCGGTGGCCGGGCGGCTGCCCGAGCTGGTCGCGCTGGCCGTGCTCGCCGGGGCCACGGTGGCGATCGTGGGCGTGCAGACGGTCGTCGACGCGCCGCGCCGGCGGCAGGTCCGCCGGGTGGCGCTGGAGGAACAGCTCGCCGCGGAGGTGGAGCAGACCAGGTGGCGGGGCCACCACCTGTGAGGGAAGGCGGTCCCGCGCCTGGCCGGGGAGCCGGGCGCGGGACCGCGGCCCGCTCAGATCTCGGCGAGCGTGCCGGCGTACATCTTCTCGATCTCGGTGGCGAAGTTGCTCTCCACGCCCCGGCGCTTGATCTTCAGCGACGGGGTGATCTCGCCGTCCTCGATGGTCAGGTCGCGCGGCAGGATGGTCACCTTCTTGATCGTCTCCCAGCGGTTCAGCTTGCTGTTGAGCTGGGCGACGTACTCCTCGACCATGGCCTGCGCCTCGGGTGAGGCGACGATCTCGGCGTAGCTGCGGCCCTCCAGCGGGGTGCCCGCGGCCCAGCCCTTGATCGCGTCCGGGTCGAGGGTGACCAGCATGGTGCAGTAGTTGCGCGCCTGGCCGATCACCACCGCCTGGGAGGTGTACGGGCAGGTGGCCTTGAACATGCCCTCGATGTGCGACGGCGCGATGTACTTGCCGCCGGAGGTCTTGACCAGGTCCTTCTTCCGGTCGGTGATCTTCAGGTAGCCGTCGGCGTCCAGCGTGCCGATGTCACCGGTGCGGAAGAAGCCGTCCTCGGTGAACGCGGCCGCGGTCTCCTCCGGCAGGTTGTGGTAGCCGCGCATCACCGGCCGGCCGCGGACCAGGATCTCGCCGTCGGTGTCGATCTTGCATTCGAGGTCGCCCATCGCCTTGCCGACGGTGCCGATGCGCAGCCCCTCCGGCGGGTTGACGAAGTTGCCGGCGCTGGTCTCGGTGAGGCCGTAGCCCTCGGAGATCGGCAGGTTGGCGGCGGCGAAGAAGGTGGCGATGTCCGGGCTGAGCGGGGCGGCGCCGGAGACCAGCACCCGGATGCGCCCGCCGAGGCGGGCCTGGAGCTTGCTGAACACCAGCTTCTCGGCGACCGCGTACCTCAGCTTCAGCCCGGCCGGGACCGGCCGGCCGGCCTGCTCGAGGGCGACCTTCTCCTTGCCCACCCGGACGCCCCAGGCGAAGATCTTCGCCTTCGCGCCGCCGGCGTCCTGCGCCGTGGTGACGGCCTTGTTGTAGACCTTCTCGAAGACCCGCGGCGCGCCGCACATCAGCGTCGGCCGCACCACCGACAGCAGGTCGACCAGCTTGTCCACCCGCCCGTCGACGTAGGTCGGCAGGCCCACGTGGATCGCGCCGCAGAGCAGGGTCTTGCCGAACGAGTGGGACAGCGGCAGCCAGAGGTACTGCAGGTCGTCGTCGCGGAGCAGGCCGAGCTCGGCCTGCGCGACGCCCTCCCAGCACCAGCCGCCGTGCAGCAGCTCGACGCCCTTCGGCCGGCCGGTGGTGCCGGAGGTGTAGATGAGCGTGGCCAGGTGGTCCGGGCCGAGGCCGGCGACGATGTTCTCGATCAGCTCCGGCTCGGCGGCGAGCCGGGCCGCGCCCCGCTCCTCCAGCTGGGCCAGGGTGAGCTGGGGTACCGCGGCGGCCGGGTCGGGGGTCCCGTCGAAGAGCACCACGTGGGTCAGCGCCGGCAGGTGCGCCCCGGCGGCCTTCGCCGCCTGGTCCGGGTTCTCGGCGAAGAGCACCCGGGAGCCGGAGTCGGCGATGATGTAGGTCGCGTCCTCGGGCTCGGTGGTCGGGTAGACGGTGGTGGTCGCGCCGCCGGCGCACATGATGCCCAGGTCGGCGATCACCCAGTCGAGCCGGGTGTTGGCCAGGATGGCCACCGGGTCCTCCTGGCCGACGCCGAGGTCGTGCAGGCCGGCGGCGACGGCCTTGGCGCGCGTGGCCACCTGGGCCCAGGACAACCAGACCGGGCCGGAGTCGTCCGGGGCCGGATGGGCAAAGGCGTCACGGTCGGGGGTCGCCGCGACGCGCTTGAGGAACATTTCGGGGATGGAACGGTACGGTACATCGAGAGCCATCGCTGTAGCCGCCTTCGGGGGTGGAGGCGTGACGGTCGTCACGTCGGTGTTCGTTACTGAAGAGTATTGCCTGTCGCCGGGCGTCGGCTAGCCCCGGCGATCACCGGCCGTCGCCGTCCCGCGAGGTGGACGCGGATTCAGGCGTACCGGGCGGCCACCAGGGACCAGTCGTAGGTGGCCCGGATCCAGTTACGCCGCGCGACCAGCGCCGGGCGCAGCCCGGCGTCCGCGTCGGGCAGCAGGGCCGCCTCCGCCGCCAGATAGGCCGCCAGGGTGTCGTTGAACCGGTCGGCGGCGGCCCGGAGCGCGGCCGCCTCGTCGCCGCCGGTCTCCCGGGCGATCACGGTGACCAGGTTGTGCCCGTCCGGCGCGGAGCGCCGCTCCTTGCCGTAGGAGAAGACGTCGTTGCACCAGCAGACCAGGTCCACGGCGAGCAGGTCCAGCGCGACCAGCGCCGGTTCGGCCCGCTGCGCCGACCGCGGGTGCCCGCCGAGCGCCAGTTCGGTCAGGGTGAGGCTGGGGCCGACCGCGCCGGTGTGCCGGCGCATCTGGATGTACTCCGCCAGGTGCGGGACCCGGTCCTGTTCCCGGTTCGCCGCCTCCCAGAGCAGCGCCAGCAGGTAGTCGCGCACCTGGCCGGTGAAGCGCAGCAGCGCCGCCGGCGGCCCGGCCGCCCGGATCCGCCGGCAGAGGTCGTCCAGCGCGTCACCGATCGGGCCGGCGGTGGTCGGCAGCGGCGCTTCCGGGTCGCCGTGCCGGTCCAGCACGTCGAGCAGGGCGGCGACGGTCGGCGCGAGCCGGGTCGGCGCGTCGCCCAGGCCGTCCTCGTCGCAGGCGTCGTCCACCACGAACAGCCAGGCGACCAGGTCGGAGAGGAGCCGCAGCCGCTCGACCGGCCCGTGCGGGCAGGCCCGCCCGGCCAGCCCGGCCACGTCGGCCCGGCGCAGTCGCTGCCCGCTATCGATCAGCCCGAAACTGCGCGCCCACTCGATGCTCTGCCGAGCCACCTGGCCCGTGCCGTCATGACGCCCGGCGGGAAAGGGGGGTTCCCGCAGCGCCGAGACCGCAAAGGTCCGCATGGTGCCCCCTGTCGCGCCGCCCCCCCACGGGACGACGCCGGACAGCCTACGGGAGCAGGGATCGGTACAGATCCATCGGGTGGACCGACTTTCGCGTCTGTGTGTGACCGATTGTGCACACTGGGTTACATGCCCAGGTGGGCGTGGCGGAGCCGGTCGGCCAGCTGCGGCGGGCCGTCGATCTGCACCCGGGCGACCCGCTGCCGGCCGGACAGGAACAGCGCCAGTTCGCCCGGCGCCCCCACCATCCGCACCGGCTCGCCGCCGCGCCCCACCGAGACCTCGCCGTGCCCCGGGGCCTGGACGAACAGGTCGGCCGGGAACCGGCGCAGCGCCAGCCGGGCCAGCGGGGAGCAGCGCCGCCAGAGCGCCGCGGACAGGCCGGCCGGCAGGTCGCGCGGCTGCCACCGCTCGCCGGCCCGGCGCACGTCCTCGTGGTGGATGAAGAACTCCAGGGTGTTGGCCAGCTCGTCGGTCACCGGGTTGCTGACCGGGCTCCACACCGGCGGGCGGCGCAGCTGCCCGACCAGCTGCGCCCAGGGGCGGGCGGCGATCCGCCGGCGGACCCGTTCGGCGTACCCGCGCAGTGGCGCGAGCACGATGCCGCCCGCGGCGTCCGGCCGCCGCTCCCGCACCACCAGGTGCGCGGCCAGGTCGCGGGTGGTCCACCCCTCGTTGACCGTCGGTGCGTCCGGTCCCAGCGTCAACATCAGGTCGGCGAGCGCCTCGCGCTCCGATCGGGCGTACCGCGACATGAATCGATCCTAGGCCGAACCCCCTCCGGCCGCGCCGCGCCGGCGCCGGCGGTGCGCCCGCCCGGCGGGCGCGCGTGACGGTGGCCATAGCGGTCCGGGTCGGCGGAGCTCGCCCCGACCGGTAAGGATGAGGGAGATAATTGCGGCTTACGGCGGGGGAGAGCGTGGCGAGCAGGACAAGTCGGGACGTGCTCGGTCGGGGGTTGGCCGTCCTCGGTCGGGCGATCCGGGAGCAGCCGCACATCTTCGCGGTCGCGGTGGCCGGCAGCGTGCTGTTCGGCGGCATGGTGATCGCCAGCGCGTACGTGGTCGGCGCGGTGGTCGGCGACGTGGTGGTGCCGGCGATCGCCCGCGGCTCGGTGGGGGTGGGCACGCTCGCGCTCGCCGCCGCCGCGCTGTTCGGGATCAGCGTGCTGCGGGTGGTCGGCATCGTCGGCCGCCGGCTCGGCGCCGGCTACATGCAGTACCGCCTCCAGGCCGCCTACCGCCGCCGGGTCACCCGCCGCTACCTGGAGCTGCCGCTGTCCTGGCACCACCGCAACGCCACCGGCACCCTGCTGTCCAACGCGAACTCCGACGTGGAGGCCGCCTGGTACCCGATCGCGCCGCTGCCCTTCGCCGTCGGCACCCTGGTGATGCTGGTCGGCGCCGTGGCCTCCCTCTTCGTCACCGACTGGGCGCTGGCCCTGGTCGGGCTGGCCGTCTTCCCGGCGCTGTTCGCGCTCAACGTGGTCTACTCCCGCCGGATGGCCCCCCGCCAGGCCCGCGCGCAGCGGCTGCGGGCCGAGGTCAGCGGCATCGCCCACGAGAGCTTCGACGGCGCCCTGGTGGTCAAGACGATGGGCCGGGAGGCGCAGGAGACCCGCCGGTTCGCCGACCGGGCCGGCGAACTGCGCGACGCGCTGGTCGCGGTGGGCCGGCTGCGCGGGGTCTTCGACCCGATGCTGGAGACGCTGCCCAGCCTCGGCACGCTCGCCGTGCTGGTGGTCGGCACGTTCCGGCTGCGCCAGGGCGCGATCAGCGTCGCCGAGCTGGTCAGCGTGGCCTTCCTGTTCACCGTGCTGGCGTTCCCGGTGCGGGCCATCGGCTGGGTGCTGGCCGAGCTGCCGCGCAGCGTCGCCGGCTGGGACCGGGTGCGCCGGGTGCTGGACGCCACCGGCGAGATGCCGTACGGCGACACCGTGCTCGATCCGGCCGACCCCCGCCCGGCCGCGCTCACCTTCACCGACGTCTGCTTCGGCTACGAGCCGGCCGAGGCGCACCTGCCCGGCGCCGAGGTGCTCGGCGAGGTCACCTTCACCGTGCCGGCCGGGAAGACCGTCGCCCTGGTCGGGCCGACCGGCGCCGGCAAGTCGACCATCGCCTCGCTGGCCGTCCGGCTGGTCGACCCGCGCGCCGGCACGGTCGCGCTGGACGGGGTGGACGTCCGCCGGCTCACCGCCGCCTCGCTGGCCGGCACCGCCGCGCTGGTGGCCCAGGTGCCGTTCATCTTCGACGACACCGTCCGGGCCAACATCACCCTGGACCGGCCGGGCATCGGCGACGAGGACGTCTGGGCGGCGCTGCGGCTGGCCGAGGCGGACGGGTTCGTCGCGGCGCTGCCCGAGGGGCTGGACACCCGGGTCGGCGAGCGGGGCACCTCGCTCTCCGGCGGGCAGCGGCAGCGGCTCACCCTGGCCCGGGCGCTGGCCGGCCGGCCCCGCCTGCTGGTGCTCGACGACGCGACCAGCGCGGTCGACCCCCGGGTGGAGGCGGCCATCCTGGCCGGGCTGCGCTCCTCGGCCGCCGACACGTCGACGCCCGCCGCGTCGATCCTGGTGGTCGCCTACCGCCGGGCCACCATCGCGCTGGCCGACGAGGTGATCTACCTGGAGCAGGGGCGGGTGGTGGCCCGGGGCACGCACACCGAGCTGCTCGCCACCGTGCCCGGCTACGCCGACCTGGTCACCGCCTACGAGCAGGCCGAGGTCGAGCGCGCGCAGGAACGGCCGTACGACGACGAGGTCACGCCGCCGCTGACCTCGGGCCTGGAGATCGAGGTGGACCGGTGAGTGTTACGGCGTCCGAGCAGGGGGCCGAGCAGCCCGAGCCGACCGAGACGATGTGGCGGACGCTGCGCCGCGGCCTGGCGCTCTCCCCGGAGCTGCGGGTCGGCCTGGCCGGCACGCTGGCCCTGGCGCTGGTCTACATGGTGGGGCGGGCGGCCGTGCCGGTGGCCGTGCAGCAGGGCATCGACCGGGGCATCGTCGGCGGTCTCGACCTCGGGGTGGTCTGGACGGTCGTTCTGATCACCGCCGGGGTGCTGGTGGTGACCACGCTCTGCGGCTACCTGATGATGCGCCGGCTGTTCACGGTCAGCGAGACGGCGCTGGCCAACGTGCGGATCCGGGCGTTCCGGCACGTGCACGACCTGTCGATGCTGCACCAGCAGTCCGAGCGCCGGGGCTCGCTGGTCTCCCGGGTGACCAGCGACGTCGACCAGATCACCCAGTTCCTCCAGTGGGGCGGCGTGATCCTGGTGATCAACCTGGGTCAGCTGGTGGTCACCACGCTGGTGATGCTCGCGTACTCCTGGCAGCTGACCCTGGTGGTCTTCGCCGCCTTCCTGCCCGCGGTGTTCGTGATCCGGGTGCTCCAGCGCCGCCTCGGCACCGCCTACGGGGTGGTCCGACAGCGCACCGGCGCGCTGCTCGGCGCGATCGGGGAGAGCGTGGTGGGCGCGCCGGTGATCCGGGCGTACGGGATCGCCGGGCGGACCGCGCGCCGGCTGGACGAGGCCATCGACGGCCAGCGTCGGGCGCAGCAGCGGGCGATCCGGATCAGCATCCTGGGCAGCTCGGTCGGTGAACTGGCCGCCGGGCTGGCGCTGGCCGGCGTGGTGGTGCTCGGGGTGACCCTGGGCGCGGACCGCACGCTGAGCATCGGCGAGGTGACCGCGTTCCTGTTCCTGGTGACCCTCTTCATCCAGCCGGTGCAGATCGCCACCGAGGTGCTCAACGAGGCGCAGAACGCGATCGCCGGCTGGCGTCGGGTGCTCGACGTGCTGGACGTCGCGCCGGACGTGGCCGACCCGGGGGAGCAGGGCCGGGAGCTGCCGCCGGGCCCGCTGGACATCCGGTTCGCCGGGGTGGGTTTCGCCTACCCGGGCGGCCCGCCGGTGCTGCACGACATCGACGTGGAGATCCCGGCGAAGAGCCGGGTGGCGGTGGTCGGCGAGACCGGCAGCGGCAAGACCACCTTCGCCAAGCTGCTCACCCGGCTGATGGACCCGACCGCCGGCGCGGTGCTGCTCTCCGGCGTGCCGCTGGACCAGGTCCGGTTCGCCTCGCTGCGGTCGCGGGTGGTGATGGTCCCGCAGGACGGGTTCCTGTTCGACGCCACGGTGGCCGACAACGTCCGGTTCGCCCGGCCGGAGCTGACCGACGCCGAGCTGGCCGCGGCCTTCACCGAGCTGGGGCTGGCCGACTGGCTGGACGGCCTGCCGTCCGGGCTGCACACCCCGGTGGGCGAGCGCGGCGAGGCGTTGAGCGTGGGGGAGCGGCAGCTGGTCGCGCTGGCCCGGGCGTACGTGGCCGACCCGGACCTGCTGGTGCTCGACGAGGCGACCAGCGCGGTCGACCCGGCCACCGAGGTGCGGCTGCAACGCACCCTGGACGCGGTGACCCGGGGCCGGACCACCCTCGCCATCGCGCACCGGCTCTCCACCGCGCAGGCCGCCGACGAGGTGATCGTGGTGGACCGGGGCCGGATCGTGCAGCGCGGGCCGCACGACGAGCTGGTCCGCGACCCGGAGTCGGTCTACGGCCTGCTCTACGCCTCCTGGCTGGAGCAGACCCGCTGACTCCTCCCCGCGATCGTGCAGTTGCCGCCCCGGAAACAGCCGCGAACACCGCGGATCAGGGGCACCACCTGCACGATCGCGCGGGGTGCGATCACCGGGAGTAGAACTCCACCACCAGCTGCTCGTCGCAGATCACCGGCACCTCGTGCCGGGCGGGCTCGCGCAGCAGGGTGGCGCGCAGCTCGGTCAGCGCGACCGACAGGTAGGGCCGGCCCGGGCCGTCAACGGCGTTGGCGCCGCTGGCGGCGAGCTGGAACGGCAGCGCGGCGCGGCTGCGCTCGCGGACGGCCACCACCTGGCCGGGGCGCAGCCGGTAGGAGGGGCGGTCGACCTTGCGGCCGTCGACCGTGAAGTGCCCGTGCGCGACCAGCTGCCGCGCCTGGTAGATGCTGCGGGCCAGCCCGGCCCGGTGCACCACCGCGTCGAGCCGCCGCTCCAGCAGCGCGACGAGGGTCTCGCCGGTCTTGCCGGCGCCGCGGGCCGCCTCGTCGACGATGCGGCGCAGCTGCGACTCGCTGACGTTGTACTGGTGGCGCAGGCGCTGCTTCTCCAGCAGCCGCACCTGGTAGTCCGAGGTCTTGCGCCGCTGCCGGCCGTGCACGCCCGGCGGGAAGGGCCGCCGCTCGAAGTACCGCACGCACTTGCGGGTCAGCGGGATGCCGAGGGCGCGGGAGAGCCGGGCCTTGGGCCTGGGGTGGTTCACGCTGGACGTCTCCGTTCCGGTGCTCTAGTCTGCGACTTAGGTAAGCCTAACCTATTGAGGAGGTCGTGCCATGCGGCCCAGCCCGGCGGAGATCGTCCGAACCCTCGTCGCGGGCCGGCTGCCCGGCCTCGTCCACGTGGCCCACCGGCCCGGCCCGCACCACGTCCGGCACGTCACCGACCCGGAGGGGCGGGTGCTGCTGCTGGTGCCGGTGGTCAGCGACCTCGCCGCGGTGCTGCGTCCGGTCGACGGTGACGCCGACGTCGCGGTGGTGCTCGACGTGCTCGACCTGCCCCCGACCGCCGGCGCGCCGGCGCTCGGCCGGGCCTGGGTCTCCGGCTGGGCCGGCCGGCTCGACGGCGACGAGGCCCGCCGGGCGGCGGTGGACTTCGCGGCCGTGGAGCCGACCGGTGACCTGCTCGACGTCGGCACCCGGTTCCGGCTGTTCCGGTTCGAGGTGGTCGAGGCCCGCTGGGAACGCGGCAGCTCGGTGCGGCGGATCGACCCGGCGGCGTACGCCGAGGCCGAGCCCGACCCGCTGCACCCGGTCGAGGGGGAGCTGCTGGCCGACCTCGCCGACCACCACGCCGGCCAGGTGACCGGATACCTGCGCCGGCAGCTCGGCCTCGCCGACGGCGGCAGCGACGTCGCGCCCCGGGTGGTCCGGATCGACCGGTACGGCATGGTCGTCACCTACGGCCGGCGCGCCGCCCGCCGCCGGGCCCGGCTCGCCTTCCCGCACCCGGTGGCCGACCACGCCGAGCTGGTCCGGCTGCTGCACCCGCTGCTCTGCCGGCACGTCACGACCCACCCCACGGCTGACGGCGGCTGACCCGCCGGGCCCGCCGGTCGGTCAGGCGCCCCGGTCGAGCCGCTCCTTCAGGTTGCGGAAGCTGGCCTGCCCCGCCCTGCCGGCCATCCGCCGGACGACGGGGACGATCAACTCGCCGAGCCCGCTGCCGCGGAAGTCGAGGCTGATCGTGATCCGCGACCGGGCGCCGCCGGAGAGCGGTTCGACGGTGATGGTCGCGTCCGGCCGGATCGGCCCGTCCACGCCGCGCGCGGCCCAGCTCCTCGGCGCGCTGATCTCGGTGATCTCCTGGGTCATCGCCTGCTCGCCGCGACCGATGCGACGCGTGGTGGTGAACCGCGAACCGACGGCGGGTGGGCGGTCGTCGGCCGTCCGTACGCTGACGACGTCCTGCTGCCACTCGGCGAAGCGGGTGGGATCGGTGACGTACGCGAAGGCCTCGGCCGGCGGGCGGGCGACCTCGATCGTGGTGACGATGGGCGACATGTCTTCTCCTCCAGTCACGTCGGCTGGCTCTGCCGGGTCAGTGCTACGAAACGGCGGGACGGAGGAATGTGACGGATGGACGACCTGCTTGCGCGACGGTTCGAGGAGAACCGGGGCCACCTGCGCGCGCTGGCCTACCGGATGCTCGGCTCGCCGAGTGAGGCGAACGACGCCGTACAGGAGACCTGGCTGCGGGTCAGCCGGTCGGGCACCAGCGGCGTGCAGAACGTCGACGGCTGGCTGACCACGGTCGCCGCCAGGGTCTGCCTGAACCTGCTGCGCTCCCGCCGGTCGCGGCGCGAGGAGCCCCTGCCCGACCAGGTGCCGGGTCGGGCCGACCGGCTCGACCCGGAGCGCGAGGCGGTGCTCGCCGACTCGGTCGGGCTCGCGCTGCTCGTGGTGCTCGACCAGCTCGCGCCCGCCGAACGGCTGGTGTTCGTGCTGCACGACATGTTCGCCGTGCCCTTCGCGGAGATCGCCCCGATCGTGGGGCGGACGCCGACCGCGGCTCGGCAGTTGGCCAGCCGTGCCCGCCGGCGGGTACGCGGCGCCGTCCCGGTGGCCGCCCCCGACCTGACCCGCCAGCGCCAGGTCGTCGAGGCGTTCCTCGCCGCCTCCCGCGACGGGGACTTCGACGCCCTGCTCGCGCTGCTCGACCCGGGCGTGGTCGCGCGCGCGGACGCCGGGGCGCCGGCCGGCGCGGTCCGGGAGGTCCGCGGTGCGCGGGCCGTGGCCGAGCAGGCGCTCATGTTCTCCGGCCGCAGCCGGTACGCCGAGCCGGCGCTGGTCAACGGGGCGGTCGGCGTCGTCGTCGCCGCGCACGGCCGGCTGGTCACCGTCCTGACCTTCACGCTCGGGGACCGGCTGATCACCGGGATCGAGATCCTGGCCGACCCCGCACGCCTGCGCGAACTCCAGGTCGCGGTCCTCGATCAGGCCAGTTTCCCGGTGAGGTAGCGCTGGACGGTCGGGCCGACCGTCGCGACCAGGGTCTCCGCCGGCGCGGACGCGACCGGCTCCAGCTTGATGACGTACCGCATCATGGCCAGGCCGATCAACTGGCTGGCCACCAGCGACCCGCGCAGCGGCAGCTCGGCCGGGTCCATGTCGAGGTGGTCGAGGACGCGGCGCAGCACCTGGGTGGTCAGGAACTCCCGCATCAGCCGGGCGGTCCACTCGTTGCTCACCGCCGAACGCAGCAGGGCGACGCCGGCGTGGCCGGCCGGCGAGTCCCATATTCCGAGGAAGAGCCGGACCAGCCGCTCGCCGATGCCGTCGCGGTCGCCGGCGAGGATCCGCGGGATCAGCTCGCCCGGATCGACGGGCGCGTTCATGGCGGCCAGGAAGAGCTGGTCCTTGCTGCCGAAGTAGTGGTGCACCAGGGCCGGATCCACCCCGGCCGCGGCGGCGATGGCACGGATGGAGGCCCCGTCGAAGCCCCGCTCGGCGAACGCGGCCCGCGCCGCGTCGAGGATCGCCTCCCGGGTGCCCGGCTTGCCGGGTCGCCGGCCGGTCCGCCGTACCATCGCCGCCCTTCACTCGTTCCGTTCCCGCGCCGTGGCCCCCGCCACGGCGGCCACCGTCAGCCGCTGCGCCGCCGCAGGGTGGCCGCGGCGAGCACCAGCGCCAGCACCGCCGCGCCGGCGACCACCGCCACGTCCCGCCACATGGTGCCGGTCGGCTCGGCGTTCGCGCCGACCTCCTGCAACGCCTCGACGGCGTACGACAGCGGCAGCACGTCGCTGATCGCCTGCAACCAACCGGCCATCTCACCCCGGGGCACGAAGAGCCCGCAGAGCAGCAGCTGGGGTGCGACCACGACCGGCATGAACTGTACGGCCTGGAACTCGGTGCGGGCGAAGGCACTGCAGAACAGCCCCAGCGCGACCGCGAGCACCGCGTTCAGCGCGGCGATCATGATCACCAGCCCGCTGCTGCCGGCGGTGTCCAGGTCGAAGAGCCAGTACGCCACGGCCGAGGCCACGATGGCCTGGACCGCGCCGGCCAGCCCGAAGGCGATGCCGTAGGCGAAGAGCAGGTCGGCCTTGGCCAGCGGCGTGGTGAGCAGGCGTTCCAGCGTGCCGGTGGTGCGCTCGCGGAGCATCGCGATGCTGGTCACCAGGAACATGATGATGAACGGGAAGAAGCCGAGCATGATCAGCGCGATCCGGTCGAAGGTGGACGGCTGGCCGGGCGCGGCGGGCTGGTCGGCGTACATGTAGTAGACCAGCGTGAGCAGCAGCGCGGGCACCGCCACCAGCAGGGCCACGGTGCGCCGGTCGTGCCGCAGCTGGCGCAGGATGCGGCCGGTGGTGACCGCCAGGATCCTCGGGTTCACGACGCCTCCCGTCCGGCGTCGCCGCTGCGGCCCGCCGTGCCGTCCCCGCCGGTGGCCGGCCCGACGCCGGCCCCGCTCGTCTCGGTTGCTCTGATCAGCCGCAGGAACGCCTCGTCGAGGTCGGCCACCCCGGCGGCGGCCCGGACCGCGTCCGGGGTGTCGTCGGCGATCAGCCGGCCCTCCCGGATCAGCAGCAGCCGGTCGCAGCGGGCCGCCTCGTCCATCACGTGGCTGGACACCAGCAGGGCCGTACCGGCCGCCGCCAGCTCGTGGAACCGGGCCCAGAGGTCGGCCCGCAGCACCGGGTCCTGCCCGACGGTCGGCTCGTCGAGGATCACCAGCTCCGGGTCGCCGACCAGGGCGCAGGCCAGCGAGGCCCGGCTGCGCTGCCCGCCGGAGAGGGTGCCGACCAGCTGGGTCGCCGCGGCGGTGAGCCCGACGTCGGCCACCGCCTGGTCGGCGTGGGCCCGGCTGCGCCCGTGCAGGGCGGCGAAGTAGCGGGCGTTCTCCCGCACCGTGAGGTCGGCGTAGACACTCGGCGCCTGGGTCAGGTAGCCGACCCGGCGGCGCAGCTCGGCCGACCCGGCGGGCCGGCCCAGCACGGTGACCGTGCCGGCGGTGACCACCTGCACCCCGACCACCGCGCGCATCAACGTGGTCTTGCCGCTGCCGCTCGGGCCGAGCAGCCCGGTCACCACGCCGCGCGGCACCGTGGCGCTGATCCCGTGCAGCACCCGCCGCCCTCCCCGGTCGACGACCAGGTCGCGGACGGCGATCGCGTCGTCCATCGCACACCTCCCCAAGAACTCAACACCTGTTGAACTCAACGCTAGATGAGATATCGCCCCGCGCGCAACGGGGGGTTGACTTCGAGCGGGCTCGAACTGCCAGCCTGGAACCGTGGACATCAGCACCCGAGAGAGCACGCTCACCGTCGGCGAGGCGGCCGAGCGGGTCGGCCTCACCACCTACACGCTGCGCTGGTACGAGCAGGAAGGGCTGGTCGCCCCGGTCGGCCGGGACTCGGCCGGGCGGCGCCGGTACACCGCCGGGGACGTCAACTGGCTCTTCCTGCTCACCCGGTTGCGGCGGACCGGGATGCCGGTGCGGGACATGCGCCGCTACGCCGACCTGGCCCGGCAGGGCGACGGCACGCTGGGCGCCCGGCGGGCGCTGTTCGAGGCGCACCGCGCCCGGGTGCTGGCGCGGATGGCCGAGCTGGCGGAGGACCTGAAGGTGCTCGACCACAAGATCGACGCGTACCGGCGGGCGGAGGGGGAGCTGGAGGGCGCATAGGCCCCGGACCGGACACCACGTCCGCCAACGGGCATTGCGCCCCGATCGGGCGTACGACACGATGACCTCGTGGACTACCCTCCGTCACCGGACAGTGGGTTCCTCGCGGACTGGATCGCCCGGCTGCGGGCGGCGGCCGAGCGGCCCGTCGTGGGCATCATGCTGCGCGGCAGCCACGCCCGGCGGGCGGCCACCGCGCACAGCGACGTCGACGTGGACGTGCTGCTCGGCGGCGCGCCGTACGCCGCCCGCCGGGCCTACCTCGCCGAGCACGCCGGCCGGTTGACCCACGTCTCGGTGGCCACCCAGGACGTCCGGTCCTGGGTGACCCGGCTCGGCGAACCGGCCGACTGGGCGTTCGGGCTGCCGGTCGCCGCACCGGCCCGGCTGCTCTGGGCGGACCCGCACTGGCGGTCCCGGATCGACCTGCCGGTGCTCTGCCAGCCGGCCGGCGAGCCACAGCTGGAGGAGCTGGTCGCCACGCTCGGTAAGGTCGCCGGGGCGCGGGACGCCGGCGACCACGCCGGGGTCCGGCTGGCCGCCGCCGACCTGGCCCGGCTCTGCCCGTCGGTGCTCCGGCTGGCCAACGCCTCGGTCCGGGTGGTCTCCCGGCGGGCCGCCTTCGCCGCCGTGCTCGCCCTGCCGGTCGCGCCCCCGGGCTACCGCGACGACATGCTGCTCTGCCTCGGGCTGCGGCCCGGCTCCACCGGCCAGCTCTGCGCGGCGGCGGCCCGCCTGGTCACCGGCGTCCTGCCGCTGGTCCGCCGGCACGCCGCCGAGATCGCCGAGGTGGCCGGGGCGGACCTGGCCGAGGCGCTGGTCGACGGCCGGCTGGACCGCTACGTCGCCCAGCTGACCCGACCCGCCGCCCGGCGGCCGCGCCCCCGACGGGAGTCGTCGCCGGTGCCCGCGCCGCGTGCGGGAGAATGGGTCACTGTGCCCGTACCTGACGCGCCGGTGACCGGCGCCCCACCAAGCCCGACCGGGCCGGCGGACGGCGGTCCGGCCCGCCCGTCCCAGCTCGACCCGGCCATCGCGGCCCGGCTGCGCCGTACCCCGGACGGCCTGGTCGCCGCCGTGGTCCGCGCGCACGACACCGGCGAGGTGCTGATGGTCGCCTGGATGGACGACGAGGCGCTGCACCGCACCCTGACCACCGGTCGGGCCACCTACTGGTCGCGCAGCCGGCGCGAGTACTGGGTCAAGGGCGCCACCTCCGGGCACCACCAGTACGTCCGCTCGGTGGCCCTGGACTGCGACGGGGACGCGCTGCTGGTCAGCGTCGACCAGGTCGGCGCCGCCTGCCACACCGGGCACCGCAGCTGCTTCTTCACCGAGCTGCCGGTCACCGGGGCGGAGGACCGGTCATGACCGACGGCAGGGTGAGCCCGGACGCGGCGACCTTCACCGCGCTCGCCGCCGACCGGCGGGTCGTCCCGGTCACCCGCCGGCTGCTCGCCGACGCGGAGACCCCGGTCGGGGTCTACCGCAAGCTGGCCGGCGGCCCGGGCACCTTCCTGCTCGAGTCCGCCGAGCAGGGCGTCGGGTCGGCCGGGCTGGCCTGGTCCCGCTACTCGTTCATCGGCGTGCGCAGCAGCGCCACCCTGGTCGAGCGGGACGGCCGGGCGGCCTGGCTGGGGCAGCCGCCGGCCGGGCTGCCCACCACCGGCGACCCGGTCCAGGTGCTGCGCGCCACCGTCGAGGCGCTCGCCGGCCCGGCCGCGGAGCCGGCCGCCGGGATGCCGCCGCTGACCGGAGGCATGGTCGGCTACCTCGGCTACGACCTGGTCCGGCGGTTCGAGCGGCTGCCCGAGCTGACCGAGGACGACCTGCACCTGCCCGAGCTGGGCATGATGCTCGCCACCGACCTGGTGGTGCTGGACCACTACGAGGGCTCCGCGATCCTGGTCGCCAACGCGGTCCTTCCCCCGCCGGACGAGCCGGACCGCGACGCGCTGGTCGCCGCCGCGTACCACCACGCGGTGGGTCGGCTCGACGCGATGACCACCGCGCTGTCCCGGCCGATCCCGCCGATGATCTCCTCCGTGGAGCGCCCGCCGGCCGGCGAGGTGCACAGCCGCACGCCCGAGGGCGGCTACCCGAAGGCGGTGGAGGCGGCCAAGGAGGCGATCCGGGCCGGCGAGTGCTTCCAGATCGTGCTGGCGCAGCGGTTCGAGCGGCAGACCCACGCCGACCCGCTCGACGTCTACCGGGTGCTGCGCACCACCAATCCCAGCCCCTACATGTACCTGCTGCGCTTCGACGACTTCGACATCGTCGGCTCGTCGCCCGAGGCGCACCTGAAGGTGACCGTCGACGCCGACGGCCAGCGACGGGCGCTGCTGCACCCGATCGCCGGCACCCGGCCGCGCGGCGGCACCCCGGCCGCCGACGCCCGGCTCGCCGCCGAGCTGCTCGCCGACCCCAAGGAGCGGGCCGAGCACGTGATGCTGGTCGACCTGGGCCGCAACGACCTGGGCCGGGTGTGCCGCCCGGGCACCGTCGAGGTGCCCGAGTTCGCCACCATCGAGCGGTACAGCCACGTCATGCACATCGTCTCGACCGTGGTCGGCACGCTGCGCGCCGACCGCACCGCGTTCGACGCGCTGGCCGCGACCTTCCCGGCCGGCACCCTCTCCGGCGCGCCGAAGGTGCGGGCCATGGAGATCATCGAGGAGCTGGAGCCCGTCCGGCGGGGCCTCTACGGCGGCACCGTCGGCTACTTCGGCTTCGGCGGGGACCTCGACATGGCGATCGCCATCCGGACCGCACTGATCCGCGCCGGTCGCGCCTACGTGCAGGCGGGCGCGGGGGTGGTGGCCGACTCCGATCCGGCGGCGGAGGACCAGGAGACCCGGAACAAGGCCGCCGCCGTGCTGGCCGCCATCGCCGCCGCCGAGACCCTCCGGCCCGCCCGGTGAGCGGCGCGACGGAGCCCCGGGATCCCGAGCGACCGGCGGTTGCGGTGGGCGAGGGTGCCGGGCCGGCCGCCCGGCCCGCCGCGGGCCGGCGCGAGCTGACGTACGCGGTGCTGCTCTGCCTGGCCGGCGCGGGCCTGGCGCTCTGGGCGGCGACCCGCACCTGGTCGGTCGAGCTGGCCGCCCGGCCGGCGCCGCTGCCCCCGGTGCGGGACGCGCACACCGGCGCCGGGCTGCTGCCGTGGCTACCGGCGCTGGCCCTGGTCGGGCTGGCCGGCGGCGGCGCGGTGCTGGCCACCCGGGGCCGGCTGCGGCGGCTGCTCGGCGGGCTGCTCTGCCTGCTGGGGCTCGCCGTGGCGGCCGGCGGCGGCTACGGGCTGGTCGCCGACTTCGCCGGCGAGGTGAGCCGGCACTGGCCGGCGCTGTGCCTGCTCGGCGGGGTGCTCGCGGCGACCGGCGGCCTGCTCACCGCGCTGCGCGGCCAGCGGTGGCCGGCGATGGGCGCCCGCTACGAACGGCGGGCCCGGGGCGCGGCCGCCCCCACGCCGCCCGGCCCCGCCGGACCGGTCACCGGGCGGCGCACCACCGAGGCGTGGGACGCGCTGGACCGGGGTGAGGACCCGACGGTCAGCTGACCGGCTGGCGGTCGCGGGCGGCGGCCCGGGCGGCCGCCAGCTCCGCCACCAGGCGGTTCAGTTCGGCGCGCTGGTCGGCGCGGGCCCGGTCGGCGCAGACCGCCTCCCAGGCGTTGCCCCGGGCGGTCCGCATCCGCGCCTCGCCGACCACGGCCCGCTCCAGGGTGTGCACCACCCCGACGGCGAGCGAGGCGACGGTACGGGAGATGGTGGTCAGTCCGATGGTCTGGTGGGGCCCGGCAGTACTCATGATCTCTCCGCACGAGGATCGTCGGCGAACGGTGGGGCAGGCGCATCGTCGAGTCTGCCCGAGGAAGATGCTCGCCGGTTCACGTTTCGCCGTGGTGACCGACACGTCAACTCTGCGTCCGGGGCCGCCACCTGCACAGGGCCGTTCGTCCTTGAGCTTCGTCACAGCGGCCGGCGGGGTGGTGGCGGGCGCGCCCGGGCGCGGGTCGCGGCGGGTGTGCTCCGGCGCCGCCGCGTGGTCCAATGGCCCATGAGTGGTTGTCGATGCCGGCGGTGGCGCTACGTGACATCCCCTTCACCGAAGTCGGCCATTATGCCGCAGGCCGTTCCGTGAGCCGCGCCATACCCCCACCTCGCACGGTCAGGTGGCGCCCCCTAGCATCGGCCCATGACACCCGGAGAGGGGAGTCCGTTGGTGACTGCTGAGCATGCGCACGCGGAGGGGGACGAGGCCGGTCCGGCGGCGTCCGTAAGCGTGCTCGACGAGATCCTGGCCGGCGTGCGCGAGGACGTCGCCCGGCGGCAGGAGCAGGTGCCGCTGGAGCGGATCCGCGAACTGGCCGCCGCCGCGCCGCCGCCGATGGACGCCTACGCGGCGCTGCGCCGGCCCGGTGTCGCGGTGATCGCCGAGGTCAAGCGCTCCTCGCCGTCGAAGGGCAAGCTGGCCGAGATCGCCGACCCGGCCGATCTGGCCGGCGAGTACGCCGCCGGCGGCGCCCGGGCGATCAGCGTGCTCACCGAGGGGCGCTGGTTCGGCGGCTCGCTGGACGACCTCGCCGCGGTGCGCGCCGCGGTCAACGTCCCGGTGCTGCGCAAGGACTTCGTCGTCTCCAGCTACCAGGTGCACGAGGCCCGGGCGCACGGCGCCGACCTGGTGCTGCTGATCGTCGCGGCCCTCGAGCAGAACGTGCTGGTCGGCCTGCTGGAGCGGATCGAGTCGCTCGGCATGACCGCGCTGGTCGAGGTGCACGACGAGGAGGAGGCCGACCGGGCGCTGGAGGCCGGTGCGCAGGTGATCGGGGTCAACGCCCGCGACCTGCGTACCCTGGAGGTCGACCGCTCGGTGTTCGAGCGGATCGCGCCCGGCCTGCCCAGCAGGGTCGTGAAGATCGCCGAGTCCGGCGTGCGCGGCCCGCACGACCTCATCCGGTACGCCTCGGCCGGTGCCGACGCGGTCCTGGTCGGCGAGGGCCTGGTCACCCAGAAGAGCCCTCGGGAGGCGGTGGCCGAGCTGGTCAACGCCGGCAACCACCCGGCCACGCCCCGTCCGGTGCGCTGAGGCGCGCCGGCTGACGCCCGCAGCGAGAGGAGTGCCGGCATGAGCGCCGACGCGTTGGCCGCACCGACCGGTCCGTTTCCCGACCCGGCCGGCCACTTCGGCCGCTTCGGCGGGCGGTTCGTGCCGGAGGCGCTGGTCGCGGCGCTGGACGAGCTGGACGCCGCGCACCGCACGGCGATGGCCGACGAGTCGTTCCGGGCCGAGTTCGCCGCGCTGCTGCGCGACTACGCCGGCACCCCGTCGCTGCTCTACGAGGCCCGGCGGTTCTCCGCCAAGGCCGGCGCGCGGGTGCTGCTCAAGCGCGAGGACCTCAACCACACCGGCGCGCACAAGGTGCGCAACGTGCTCGGCCAGGCGCTGCTGACCCGGCGGATGGGCAAGACCCGGGTGATCGCCGAGACCGGCGCCGGCCAGCACGGGGTGGCCACCGCCACCGCCGCCGCGCTGTTCGACCTCGAGTGCGTGGTCTACATGGGCCAGGTCGACACCGAGCGGCAGGCGCTGAACGTGGCCCGGATGCGGATGCTGGGCGCCACGGTCGTACCGGTGACCACCGGCTCGCGCACCCTCAAGGACGCGATGAACGAGGCGATGCGCGACTGGGTGGCCAACGTCGACAACACCCACTACCTGATCGGCACGGCGGCCGGGCCGCACCCGTTCCCGGCGCTGGTCCGCGACTTCGTCCGGGGCATCGGCGACGAGGCCCGCCAGCAGTGCCTCGACCTGACCGGCGCGCTGCCGGACGCGGTCACCGCCTGCGTCGGCGGCGGCTCCAACGCGCTGGGCATCTTCCACGCCTTCGTCGGCGACCCCCAGGTGCGGCTCTACGGCTTCGAGGCCGGCGGCGACGGGGTGGAGACCGGCCGGCACGCGGCCAGCATCACCGGCGGCTCCACCGGCGTGCTGCACGGCACCCGCACCTACGTGCTCCAGGACGCCGACGGGCAGACCTGCGAGTCGCACTCGATCTCCGCCGGGCTGGACTACCCGGGCGTCGGGCCCGAGCACGCCTGGCTGCACGACAGCGGCCGGGCCAGCTACGCGCCGGTCACCGACGCCGAGGCGATGGCCGCGTTCGAGCTGCTCTGCCGCACCGAGGGGATCATCCCGGCGATCGAGAGCGCGCACGCCCTGGCCGGCACCCTGAAGATCGCCCCGAAGCTCGCCGCCGACCTGGGTCGCGAGCCCACCATCGTGGTCAACCTCTCCGGCCGGGGCGACAAGGACGTGCACACCGCCGGTGACTACTTCGGCATCCTCGACAAGGAGTGAGCGCGATGGGCGCTGCCGGCACGAGCGGGCGAATCATCAGGCGCAGCGCGTTGGTGCCGGATGGCGGCACGGAGCGAAGCGGAGGGCCGGCATGAGCAGGATCGGGGTGGCCTTCGACAAGGCGCGCGCCGACGGGCGGGGCCTGCTGGTCGGTTGCATGCCGGCCGGGTTCCCGACCGTCGAGGGCAGCATCGCGGCCATGACCGCGATGGTCGAGGCCGGGGTCGACGTGATCGAGGTGGAGATCCCCTACTCGGACCCGGTGATGGACGGCCCGGTGATCCAGAAGGCCAGCGACATCGCGCTGGCCGGCGGCGTACGGACCGCCGACACGCTGCGCATCGTCGAGGCGGTCGCGGCCACCGGCGCCCCGGTGGTCACCATGACCTACTGGAATCCGATCGAGCGGTACGGCGTGGACGCCTTCGCCCGGGACTTCGCCGCGGCCGGCGGCACCGGGCTGATCACCCCCGACCTGATCCCGGACGAGGCCGACGAGTGGCTGGCCGCCTCGGACGCGTGCGGGCTGGACCGCACCTTCCTGGTCGCCCCGTCCTCCACCGACGCCCGGCTGGCGATGACCGTCCGGCACTGCCGCGGCTTCGTCTACGCCACCGCCGTCATGGGGGTCACCGGGGCCCGGACGCAGACCTCGCAGGCGGCGCCGGTGCTGGTCTCCCGGGTGCGGGAGGTCACCGACCTGCCGGTCGGAGTCGGCCTCGGCGTCGGCACCGGCGCGCAGGCCGGCACGGTGGCCGGGTACGCCGACGGCGTGATCGTGGGCAGCGCGCTGGTCCGTTGCCTGCTCGACGCGCCGGACCTCGACGCCGGCCTGGCCGCGCTCCGTACGCTCAGCGCCGAACTCGCCGCGGGCGTCCGCAACCCGGCCCGCTGACTCCGCAGTCCGCACACTGACCCCCCGCGCGCGCTCAACCGGTCCGCCCGCTCGTCCCGGGTTCGGCAGTCGCGGGTGCGCGGGCGAACCCGGCGGCTGTCGTCGCGCTGCGGCGACCGGGGCGGGTGCGCTCGAACGAGCGTGATACCTCTGAGTCATATTGATGACTCAGAGGTATCACCGCAGTGCGAAGTAACCCGTCGGCCTGGTGACGGTGGGCCTGAGCCAGTCGTAACCGGCGGGCCGGCGCGGTGACGGCCGGGCCGGGTGCGGTCAGCGACGGTCCGGCGGGCCGGAAGAGGGCCACGGGTCGTGGTCGCCCCGGTTCGACACGTCCGGAAGCAGTCCGTCTCTCGGCGGGTGCGGCCGCTGCCCCGGGGCGCGGCTCGGCGGTGGGCCGGCGACACCCCGCTCGTCCGTCCCCGCGACGCTGCGGTCGGCCGGCGGGGCGCAGTCGTGCAGCACGCCGGAGCGGCCGGCCAGCGCGTCGGCGAGCGCCGCGCGGGTGGTGGGGGTGAGCGCCTCGGGCAGGTCGGCCGGGTCGTGCCAGGAGAGCCGGCAACCGCCCACCGGCTCGCCCGCCGGCCGCCGGCCGCGCGCCCGGGCCCGGAAGACGTGCACCAGGACCTCGGGCAGCGGCCCGGCCCGGCCGGGCGGCGGCGCCGGGCCGGGCGTCGGCGCACCGAGGTGGTAGAGCCCGACCAGGTCGACCACCTCGATCTCCCAGCCGGTCTCCGCGCGGATGTCGCGCACCGCCGCGTGCACCGGGCTCTCCGCCCGGTGCGGCCGCCCGCCGGGCAGCGCGTACCGGCGCTCGCCCCGGCCCTGCCGGCAGAGCAGCACCCGGCCGGCGTCGTCGGTGACGACCGCGGCCACCGCCCAGGTGAGCGCGCTCATGGACAAAGAGCCTACGTCGGCGCAAACCAGAAGTCACCGAGCCGCCACCCGGCACGGACCGGGGTGCCGCCGGAGGGGTCGACAGCGGTAGCGTGTGCATCCGTGACTCTCGCCTCGCTGTCCCCCCAGGCGGCCCTGCCCAGTCCCAGCACCGCCGTCTGGCAGCTCGGCCCGGTCCCGCTCCGGGCGTACGCGCTGTGCATCATCCTCGGCATCGTGGTGGCCTGCGTGGTCACCGAGCACCGGCTGCGCCGGCGCGGGGTCGCCCCGGGCGCGGTGCTCGACATCGCGGTCTGGGCCGTGCCGGCCGGCATCATCGGCGCCCGGATCTACCACGTGATCACCTCGCCGGAGAAGTATTTCGGCACCGGCGGCAACTGGATCAAGGTCTTCTTCATCCATGAGGGCGGCCTCGGCATCTGGGGCGCGGTGGCCGGCGGCGCCGTCGGCGCCTGGATCGCCGCCCGCCAGCTGGGCATCCCGTTCGCCGTGGTGGCCGATGCGCTCGCGCCCGGCCTGCCGCTGGCGCAGGCGGTGGGCCGGCTCGGCAACTGGTTCAACAACGAGCTCTACGGCGGGCAGACGACCCTGCCCTGGGGTCTGGAGATCCACCGGATGGACCCGGACAGTCCGGGGCACGCGCTGCGCGACGACACCGGCCGGCCCATTCTCGAGCCGGGCCTCTACCACCCGACCTTCGCCTACGAGGCGCTCTGGAACATCGGCGTCGCGGTGCTGGTCCTCGTGGTCGACCGCAAGCTGCGCCTCGGCCGGGGCCGCGCGTTCGCGCTCTACGTGATGGGCTACACCGCCGGCCGGTTCTGGATCGAACTGATGCGCACCGACGAGGCCAACACCATCCTCGGCGTCCGGCTCAACGTCTGGACCGCGGCCCTGGTGTTCCTCGGCGCCCTGGTCTACTTCGTGCGCGTCCGCGGCCCCCGGGAGTACCTCGTCCCGGTCGGCGTGGCGGCGGCGCCGGCCCCGCCCGCGTCCGACGTCTCCCAGGTCGACCTCTCCGCCACCGAGGCCGGCGCGCAGCCGGCCGCGCCGGAGGGCTACCGGGTGGTCAGCGAGGAGCAGTTCCGCACCTGGCAGGAGACCGGCGAGGCGCCCGCCGACCCCGCCGCCGACCGGGACGGCGAGTCGGCCGGCCAGGCCGACGGGGACGACGAGCCGGCGGACCGGGACGCCGCGCCGGGCGACCGGGACGCGACCGGGTCGACCGACCGCCCCGACGACGCGGAGACCGCGGACGCGACGGCGCGGGACGAGCGGGCCGGCGCGGCCGGTTCCCGCCCCGCCGACGGCGACAGCTGAGCGGGGAACCATGCGGAGCGCGGTGGTGGTCGGCGCCGGGATCGGCGGCCTCGCGGTCGCCGGGGCGCTGGCCCGCTCCGGCTGGCGGGTCACCCTCCTGGAACGGGCGGACCGGATCCGCCCGGAACCGACGGCCGTCGTGCTGTGGCCCAACGGGGTGCGCGCGCTGCGTGCCCTCGGCCTCGGCGCCGGCCTGGAGGCGATCGCCACGCCGCTGCCCGACGCCGGGATACGCCGCCCGGACGGGCACTGGCTGGTGCAGCCCCGGCCCACCCCGGCCGACCGGATGCCGGTGGTGGTGCACCGGGAGGACCTGCACGACGCGCTGATCGCCGGGCTGGGCGACGGGGTCGAGTTGCGCACCGGGGTGACCGTGCGGACGGTGCGCGCCTCGGCCGGCGCGCGCCCGGCGGTCGGCGACGGCCGGCACACGCTCGAGGCCGACCTGGTGGTCGCCGCCGACGGCACCGACAGCGAGCTGCGCCGCCAACTGGCGCCCGAGGCCACCGTGGTCAGCTCCGGCTGCGCCGCCTGGCGGGCGGTGATCCCCTGGTACCGGGCGCCGCGGCTGCCCGCCGAGGTGCCGGTGGGCGGCGAGACCCTCGGCGCCGGATACCGGTTCGTCTCCGCCTCGCTCGGCGAGCGCGGCTCGTCGGGCGGGTCCAGCCGGGGCGGCATCTACTGGGTGGCCACCGCCGCCGGGGCGCCCCGGCCCGAGCCGCCGGAGACCCAGCTCGCCCTGCTGCGCCGCTGGTACGCCGGCTGGCCGTCGCCGGTCACCGACCTGCTCGACGCCACCGACCCGGCCGACCTGGTGCAGCAGGAGATCCGCGAGCTGCGGCCGCTGCCCCGGGCGTACGCCTTCCCGGCCGGCCCGGGCGGGGTGGTGCTGCTCGGTGACGCCGCGCACGCCATGCCGCCGCACCTCGGGCAGGGCGCCTGCCTCGCCTTCGAGGACGCCGCCACCCTCGCCACCCTGCTGCGCGAGTCGCGGCTGCCCGACGCGGTGGCCGCGTACGACCGGGTGCGCCGCCCACGCGCGGCGTCGATGGTCCGGCAGGCCCGCCGGATGTCGGCGGTGCTGCGCGCCCGCGGCCGGCTCGCCCTGCGGGCCCGCGACGCCGCCCTCGGCACGATCAGCCCCCGGCTGCTCTCCACCGCCGCCACCGCCGCGGCCGCCTGGCGGCCGCCGAACTGACCTGCGGTCAGGGCAGCACGGGGGCGGGTTCGGCGATGCAGGCGGTGCCGATCCGGCGGAAGCCGACCCGCAGGTAGACCCGGGCGATCTCCTCGCTGCCGGCGGAGAGGAAGACCAGGTCGGTGCCGGCGGCCAGCAGCTCGCGGGCCAGGGTGGCGGTCACCGCGGCGCCCAGGCCCCGGCGGCGCGCGGCCGGCAGGGTGGCCACCCCGGCGATCTCGGCGACGTCGTCGACCCGCATCGCCATCCCGCTGGCCAGGGCGCCCTCTACCGGCGTGCCGGCCAGCACCGAGAGCCGCCCGCCGTCGGCGATCCGGGTCCGCTCCTCGGCCAGCGCGGCCAGGTCCACCTCGGCCACCGCGGCGTCCCGCTCGGCCGGGCCGGCGTCGCCCCGCCCGGTGCCCGGCGCGGAGAAGCCGACCGCGGCGACGGCCCGGCGGACGGCCACGTCGGCGGCGAAGTCCGGCGCGTCCGGGTCGAGCAGCCGCACCGGCACGGTGGCCAGCGCCGCCGGGTCGGGCAGCGCGGCCGGGTCGAGCACCATCAGCGGCGCCTCCAGCACACTCAGCCCCGCCGAGCGGGCCACCGCGAGCAGGTCCGGGGTGGTCTCGTGCACCCACTCGAAGGCTTCCGGCAGCCCCAGCTCACGTTGCCGCTCGCGGACCCGGGCGACGTCGGCCAGCGAGGGGGCCTCGCCGGCGTCGCGCCGGGGCCGGGCGTAGAACGGCCAGCCGGTCCCGTCCCGGACGAAGAGCACCAGGCCGCCGTACTCCTCGGCCCGGGCCACGTCCCGGGGCACCGCGTCGTAGAAGCGTTCCAACCGGTCGAACAGGTCCTTGTGCTGCGGATCCACCGCGCGAGACTACACGTCCCAGAGTCTGGAAGGTGTGATCAATCCGCACTGGCCTTGCGCACCCCGCCCTAACGTAGACTCAATAAACCCACAAGGGCCGACGTCGTCCCGACCCCGTGATCCAACGCTGAGCGACGACAGGAGGCCCGGTGGCCTTTCCGTACCCTCACAGCCCCCAGCCGGCCGCGCCGTACGGCCCGGGTGTCCCCGCGACGGGGCTCTACGACCCCGCTCAGGAGCACGACGCCTGCGGGGTGGCCTTCGTGGCGGACCTGCACGGGCGGCGCTCCCACGCGGTGGTCGCCAACGGCCTCGCCGCGCTCTGCCGGCTGGACCACCGGGGTGCCCGCGGCGCGGAACCGAACACCGGCGACGGCGCCGGGATCATGATCCAGGTGCCGGACGCGTTCCTGCGCGCCGTGGTGGACTTCCCGCTGCCACCGGCCGGCGAGTACGCCACCGGTCTGGTCTTCCTCCCCGACGACGACGCCGCCGAGGCGCGCGCCCGCCGGGTGGTGGAGAAGTACGCCCTGGTCGAGGGGGCCGAGCTGCTCGGCTGGCGGGACGTGCCGGTCGACCCGGCCGGCCTGGGCGAGACCGCGCTCGCCGCGATGCCCCGGATCCGGCAGCTCTTCCTCGCCGCGCACCGGCTCACCGACTCGCCGGCCGGCCCGGCCGGTACGCCGCTGCGCGGCATCGAGCTGGACCGGGTGGCATTCTGCGTCCGCAAGCAGGCCGAGCGGGAGTCCGCCGAGCGGGGCGTGCCGGCGTACTTCCCGTCGCTGTCCGCGCGGACCCTGGTCTTCAAGGGCATGCTCACCCCCGACCAGCTGCCCGCGTTCTACCCGGAGCTGACCGACGAGCGGGTGGTCAGCGCGATCGCGCTGGTGCACTCCCGGTTCTCCACCAACACCTTCCCGTCCTGGCCGCTGGCGCACCCGTACCGCTTCATCGCGCACAACGGCGAGATCAACACCATCCGCGGCAACCGGAACTGGATGCAGGCCCGGGAGGCGCTGCTGCGCACCCCGAACCTGCCCGGCAACATCCGGCGGATCTTCCCGGTCTGCACCCCGGCCGCCTCCGACTCGGCCAACTTCGACGAGGTGCTGGAGCTGCTGCACCTGGCCGGGCGGAGCCTGCCGCACGCGGTGCTGATGATGATCCCGGAGGCGTGGGAGAACGACCCGGAGATGCGGCCGGACAAGCGGGACTTCTACCGATTCCACGCCAGCCTGATGGAGCCGTGGGACGGGCCGGCCTCGGTCGCCTTCACCGACGGCGAGATCGTCGGCGCGGTCCTCGACCGCAACGGGCTGCGCCCGGGGCGCTGGTGGCGTACCGACGACGGCCTGGTGGTGCTCGGCAGCGAGGCGGGCGTGCTCGACCTCGACCCGGCCCGGGTGGTCGCCAAGGGGCGGCTCCAGCCGGGGCGGATGTTCCTGGTCGACACCGCCGCCGGCCGGATCGTGCACGACGAGGAGATCAAGGCCGAGCTGGCCGCCGAGCGGCCGTACGGCGACTGGCTGCACGCCGGGCTGATCGAGCTGACCGAGCTGCCCGCCCGCGAGCACATCGTCTACACCCACGACTCGGTCCGCCGGCGCCAGCAGACCTTCGGCTACACCGAGGAGGAGCTGAAGATCCTGCTCGCGCCGATGGCCCGGGCCGGCGCGGAGCCGATCGGCTCGATGGGCACGGACACCCCGATCTCGCCGCTGTCCACCCGGCCGCGGCTGCTCTACGACTACTTCCACCAGCTCTTCGCCCAGGTCACCAACCCGCCGCTGGACGCCATCCGGGAGGAGCTGGTGACCAGCCTGGCCTCGACCATCGGCCCGGAGGGCAACCTGCTCGACCCCGGTCCGGCCAGCTGCCGGCAGATCGTTCTGCCCTACCCGGTGGTCGACAACGACGAGCTGGCCAAGATCCTCTCCATCGACGAGGACGGCGACCTGCCCGGCTTCAAGGCGGTCCGGGTCTCCGGGCTGTACCGGGTCCGTGAGGGCGGCGCCGGCATCAAGGCCCGGCTGACCGAGATCTGCCGGCACGTCTCCGAGGCGATCGAGGACGGCGTGCGCATCCTGGTGCTCTCCGACCGGGACTCCAACGCCGACCTGGCGCCGATCCCGTCGCTGCTGCTCACCGCCGCGGTGCACCAGCACCTGGTCCGCGAGCAGACCCGCACCCAGGTGGCGCTGATCGTCGAGTCCGGCGACTGCCGCGAGGTGCACCACGCCGCGGTGCTGATCGGCTACGGCGCGGCGGCGGTCAACCCGTACCTGGCCTTCGAGTCGGTGGAGGACATGATCGCCACCGGCGCGCTGGCCGGGGTCGAGCCGGCCACCGCGGTCCGCAACTACGTCAAGGCGCTCGGCAAGGGCGTCCTGAAGATCATGTCCAAGATGGGCATCTCGACCGTGTCGTCGTACTGCGGCGCCCAGGTGTTCGAGGCCGTCGGGCTGGACGCCCGGCTGGTGGAGCGCTACTTCCGGGGTACCCCGAGCAAGATCGGCGGGATCGGGCTGGACGGCATCCACGCCGAGGTCGCCGCCCGGCACGCGCGGGCCTGGCCGGCGCCGGGCGCGGCGGCCACCGACCGGCTGGAGGTGGGCGGCGAGTACCAGTGGCGCCGCGAGGGCGAGCTGCACCTGTTCAACCCGGAGACGGTTTTCCTGCTCCAGCACGCCACCCGCAGCCGGCAGTACGACATCTTCCGGAAGTACACCGCGAAGGTCGACGAGCTGGCCGCGCAGGCGGGCTCGCTGCGCGGGCTGTTCACCCTGCGGACCGGGGCGCGGCCGGCGGTGCCGATCGAGGAGGTCGAGCCGGCCACCGAGATCGTCAAGCGGTTCGCCACCGGCGCCATGTCGTACGGCTCGATCTCGGCGGAGGCGCACGAGACGCTGGCCGTCGCGATGAACCGGCTCGGCGGCAAGTCCAACACCGGCGAGGGCGGCGAGGACGTCGAGCGGCTGCACGACCCGGCCCGCCGCTCGGCGGTGAAGCAGATCGCCAGTGGCCGGTTCGGGGTGACCAGCGAATACCTGGTCAACGCCGACGACCTGCAGATCAAGATGGCCCAGGGCGCCAAGCCCGGCGAGGGCGGTCAGCTGCCCGGCAACAAGGTCTGGCCGTGGATCGCCCGTACCCGGCACGCCACCCCGGGCGTCGGGCTGATCTCCCCGCCGCCGCACCACGACATCTACTCCATCGAGGACCTCGCCCAGCTGGTGCACGACCTGAAGTGCGTCAACCCGGCCGCCCGGGTGCACGTGAAGCTGGTCAGCGAGGTCGGCGTGGGTACCGTGGCGGCGGGCGTGGCCAAGCTCAAGGCCGACGTCATCCTGATCTCCGGGCACGACGGCGGCACCGGCGCGTCCCCGCTGAACTCGCTCAAGCACGCCGGCACCCCGTGGGAGCTGGGGTTGGCCGAGGCGCAGCAGACGCTGCTGCTGAACAAGCTGCGCGACCGGGTCACCGTGCAGGTCGACGGCCAGCTCAAGACCGGCCGGGACGTGCTGGTCGCGGCGCTGCTCGGCGCCGAGGAGTTCGGCTTCGCCACCGCCCCGCTGATCGTCGAGGGCTGCGTGATGATGCGGGTCTGCCACCTGGACACCTGTCCGGTCGGCATCGCCACCCAGAACCCGGTGCTGCGGGAACGCTTCACCGGCAGGCCGGAGTTCGTGGAGAACTTCTTCCTCTTCCTCGCCGAGGAGGTCCGCGGCTACCTGGCCGAGCTGGGCTTCCGGTCGATCGAGGAGGCGATCGGGCACGCCGAGCTGCTCGACGTCACCCCGGCGATCGCGCACTGGAAGGCCGGCGGGCTCGACCTGACCCCCGTCCTGCACCTGCCGGAACTGCCGGCCGACGCCGCCCGCCGGCGCACCCGCGCCCAGGACCACGGCCTGGACCGGGCCCTGGACAACGAGCTGATCGCCCTGGCCGAGCCGGCGCTGCGGGGTGCGGGGCCCCGGGCGCAGGCGGCCGGCGCCGAGGCGCGGGAGTCCGCACCGGTCATGCCGGTGCGGGTCGAGGTGGCGGTGCGCAACGAGCATCGCAGCGTCGGCGCCATGCTCGGCGGCGAGGTGACCCGACGCTACGGCGGCGCCGGCCTGCCCGCCGACACGATCGAGTTCACCCTGCGCGGCACCGCCGGGCAGTCGTTCGGCGCGTTCCTGCCCCGCGGGGTGACCCTGCGGCTGCACGGCGACGCCAACGACTACGTCGGCAAGGGCCTCTCCGGCGGGCGGCTCGTCGTCCGGCCGGACGCCGCCGCGCCGTTCCTCGACGGCGACGCCGCGCCGGGGGCGCGGGCGGAGGACCAGATCATCGCGGGCAACACCATCCTGTACGGGGCCACCGCCGGCGAGCTCTTCCTGCGCGGCCGGGTGGGGGAGCGGTTCGCGGTGCGCAACTCCGGGGCGGTGGCCGTCGTCGAGGGCGTCGGCGACCACGGCTGCGAGTACATGACCGGCGGGACCGTGGTGGTGCTCGGGCCGACCGGCCGCAACTTCGCCGCCGGCATGTCCGGCGGGACCGCCTTCGTCCACCGGCTCGACCGGCGCCGGGTCAACGCCGAGCTGGTCGACCTGGCGCCGCTGTCCGAGGAGGAGCAGGCCGTGCTGCACGAGCTGGTGCAGCGGCACTTCGCCGAGACCGACTCGGCGGTCGCCGAGGAGCTGCTCAAGAACTGGCCGGCGGCGGTGGCGGAGTTCACCGCGGTGGTGCCCCGGGACTACCGCCGGGTGCTGGAGATCATGCGGGCCGCCGAAGCCGCCGGCCGTGACGTCGACGACGCGGTCATGACTGCCCTGACCGCGCCGGTGCCGCCCGCCCAGCGGGCGGTCGCCCAGGAGGTGGCTCGTGCCTGACCCGAACGGTTTCCTGCGCTACCCGCGGCGGATGCCGGCCCGCCGGCCGGTGCCGGTGCGGATCAGCGACTGGCGGGAGGTCTACCCAGCCGCCGGGGAGGAGCTGATCCGCGAGCAGGCCACCCGCTGCATGGACTGCGGCATCCCGTTCTGCCACGACGGCTGCCCGTTGGGCAACCGGATCCCGGACTGGAACGACCTGGTCCGCACCGGCAACTGGGACGCCGCGGTGGAGTCGCTGCACGCCACCAACAACTTCCCGGAGTTCACCGGCCGGCTCTGCCCGGCGCCCTGCGAGGCCGCCTGCGTGCTCGGCATCGGCGGCGGTGAGCCGGTCACCATCAAGCAGGTCGAGGTGGAGATCGCCAACGCGGCCGTCGAGCGCGGCCGGCTGGCGCCGCGCCCGGTGCCGGCACCGTCCGGGCGTTCGGTCGCCGTGGTCGGTTCCGGGCCCGCCGGCCTGGCCGCCGCGCAGCAGCTCGCCCGCGCCGGCCACGCGGTGACGGTGTACGAGCGCGACGACGCGCTCGGCGGCCTGCTCCGGTACGGCATCCCCGACTTCAAGCTGGAGAAGGAGCACATCGACCGGCGGCTGGCCCAGCTCGCCGCGGAGGGGGTGCGGTTCCGCACCGGCGTGCAGGTGGGCGTGGACGTGACCGCCGAGCAGCTGCGCGCCGAGCACGACGCGGTGCTGCTCGCCTGCGGCGCGCTGCAGGGCCGGGACACCCCGGCGACGCCGGGGCGGCAGCTGCGCGGCGTGCACCAGGCGATGGCGCACCTGGTCGCGGCCAACCGGGTGGTCGCCGCGGCCGGCGAGGGGCGGCCCGCGCTCGCCGTCCTGCCCGACGGCACGCCGATCGACGCGGCCGGCAGGCACGTGGTGATCATCGGCGGTGGCGACACCGCGGCCGACTGCCTCGGCGTGGCGCACCGGCAGGGCGCCGCCGGCGTACACCAGCTGGACCTGTACCCGCAGCCCCCGCACGCCCGGGACGAGGCGCGCGACCCGTGGCCCACCTGGCCGTGGATCCTGCGCAGCTACCCGGCGCACGAGGAGGGCGGCGAGCGGGTCTTCGCGGTGGCGGTGCAGGAGTTCGTCGACGACGGCACCGGCGCGGTGCGGGCGGTCCGGATCGCCGAGGTGACCGTCCAGAAGCGGGACGGCCGGCGGATCGTCACCCCGGTGCCGGGCACCGAGCGGGAGCTCCCGGCGGACCTGGTGCTGCTGGCGATCGGCTTCGAGGGCACCGAGGAGCAGCCGCTGCTCGGGCAGCTCGGGGTGAGCCGCAACGCCCGCGGCGCGGTCGACGCCCGGCCGGACTGGCAGACCGGGGTCGACGGGGTCTTCGTGGCCGGCGACATGCACCGGGGCGCCTCGCTCATCGTCTGGGCGATCGCCGAGGGTCGCGCCGCGGCCGCCGCGATCCACACCTACCTCGGCGGCCCCGGCGCCCTGCCCGCTCCGGTGGATCCCGCTGCCGAACCCCTCGCCGCCCGCTGACCGGTCGCGACTTCCGGATTGTGGTGGGAAACGGCCCCTGGAGGGGTCACTTCCTACCAAGATCCGCACCGGTCGTGGCTCGCCGGCAACCCGGTGGGCCGGGTCATGGTCTTCGTCGTCCGTCCGGGCGGCGAGGCGGCCACCGCGACGCGCCGGTACCGTCCGCCTGATCCGCCGTCCGTCCCGACCGGCCAGCCGGTCGGGGGAGGTGCCGATGGCCGGATGGTTGCCCGGTTCCTCCAAGTTTGTGGCGGGCTGCGGCGGCGACCGGTGAACCCCCTCACGAACAGGGGCGGATCGCTGTGCCGGTCGCCAGACTTGGCGACCGCCGATCCGCCTCGCGGGTCGGCGTCGTCATGTCGCCGTCGTACGGGAGGTCGTGGCCGTGGGTGCCACGTTCGCAGCGCTGCGCCACCGCAACTACCGGATCTGGGCCGCTGCGGGTTTCGTCTCGGTGGTCGGCACCTGGATGCAGGTCCTCGGGGTCAACTGGTACGTGCTCGCCGAGACCCGGTCGGCGACCTCGATGGGCCTCGCCGTGCTCCTCCAGGCCCTGCCCACGCTGCTGCTCAGCGCCTGGGGCGGGGCGCTGGCCGACCGGCTGTCGGCCAAGCCGCTGCTGGTCGCCGCCCAGGCGGCGCACGCGGCGCTGGCGGCCGGGCTGGCGGTGGTCGCCGCCACCGGCGCGGGCGGCCTCCCGGCGATCTACGCGATCTCCCTGGCCACCGGCGTGGTCTCGGCGATCGAGGGGCCGATGATGGGCCGCTGGACGTCGACCCTGGTGGACCGGGAAAGCCTCGGCAACGCGCTGGCGCTCGGCTCGCTCACCCACTCCGCCGGTCGCATCCTCGGCATGAGCGCCGGCGCCGTCGTGGTCGCCGCGGTCGGCCCCGCCGTGCTCTTCGCCGTCAACTCGGCCAGCTTCGTCGCGGTGCTGGTGGCCCTGTTCGCCGTACGCGAGCGGGAACTGCACGCCGGCGAGCCGGCGGCCGACGCGGAGCCGGTCGACGGCGGCATCCGGGCCGGCTTCCGTTACCTGCTGCGCCAGCCGGTGGTGCTGGTCGCGCTGGCCCTGTCGTTCGTGCTCGGCAGCCTCGGGCGCAACTACCAGGTCACCATGGCGGCGATGAGCGACGGACCGCTGGGCGGGGGCGCGGCCGGCTACGGCCTGCTCTCCACCGTCTTCGCGGTGGGCACGGTGCTCGGGGCGCTCGTCGCGGCCCGCCGGCGGCACCTGGGCTACGGCGTCCTGGTCGGCGCGGGACTGCTGGCCAGCGGCTTGCAGGTCGCCGCCGGACTGGCCCCGACCACCCTGGGTTTCGCCGCGGTGATCCTGCCGGTCGCCGCCGCCGCGGTGGTCATCGACACCACCGTCGGGACCCGGGCCCAGCTCGACACCGACTACGCGATGCGCGGGCGGGTGCTGGCCGCGCTGGCGGTCACCGGCTCGGTCTCCGCCGCGGTCGGCGCCCCGTTGCTCGGCTGGCTCTCCGAGCACGCCGGGCCCCGGCAGACCCTGGTGCTGGCCGGCGCCGCCACGGCGATCGCCACCATGGTGGCCGGGGTGGCCCTGGACGGGCTGCGGGACCGCCGGCTGCGCCGCCGGGTCGCCCGGGCGCTGGCCGCGCCCGGCGTGCGCCGGGTCGCCCTGACGGCCGCCCGCGTTGTCCGGCCGGCCTCGACCGTGGTCCGGCCGGTGCCGGCGCCGAGCGTCCGGCCGGTCGGTGGCGTGCCCACCGCCCGGACGGCGCCGGCCCGGCCGAGGGTCGCGCGACTCCGTCCGCCGGCCGACGAGTACGCGGCCGGCGCACCGCGCCGGGCCCGCCGCCGCTCCGGACTCGCCGGCCCGCCCCGTCCCGCCGGCCCACCCGTCCACTGCGCCCGCTCCACCCCCACCCCGCTCCTCACCGACCCCGTCGCCTAACCCCCACCCCCACGCCCTCCCCCTCCCGCCCCGCCCGGGCGCGTTGATCATGAAGTTAGCGGCGGTGATACCGGCG